>JAHEJN010000005.1:0-82915 GCA_024638845.1 Acidimicrobiales bacterium
CCACGATCGCCATCTCATCCGGTCGGTGGCCGATGCGCTCATCGAGGTACGCGACGGCCGGGCTCGCTGGCACGACGGGGTGCCCGAGAAGGTGCTCATGCCCACCGGCGAGACGACGAGGAGGCCGCCGTCCACGTCGACCAAGAAGTCGCCTGCGTCACAACCGTCGAAGGCCGACAAGCGCAAGGCGAGCGCGGCCGAGCGCCAGCGCGGTTCAGACCTGCGCAAGGCGGTGAACAGGGCCGAACGCGCCATCCAGAAGGCCGAGGCCCGGGCGGCCGAGATCGAGGCGCAGCTCGCCGATCCCGCCCTTTACGCCGACGCGGCGAGGGTGCGCACCCTGGCCGACGAGCTCGACGCGGCCAAGGCCGCGGCGGCCGGGCATCTCGCCGAGTGGGAGGCGGCCAGCCTCGAGCTCGAGGAGCTCGGCTGACTCATCTCGGCCCGTAGGCTCAGGTCACCGTGGCTGCCTGGCGAACATGTCGTCAGCGTAGAGTGGACGGCGATGGAACAACCGACGCCCGATGTGGCCGACTGGACCTGGGTTCTCGATCGACCGTGCCCCGATTGTGGCTACGTCGCCACCGACTTCGACCGCATCGAGCTCGGCGGCAAGATCCGGGCCAACGCCGCCTCATGGCGTCAGCTCCTGGGTATGGGTGACATCGTGACGGTCCGTCCGCCCGTGCCCGCCGGTGCCAGCCCGGTGTGGTCGGCCCTCGAGTACGGCGCCCACGTGCGCGACGTCCACCAGCTGTATCGCGAGCGGTTCGAGCTGATGCTCAAACAGGACGGAGCCGCTTTCGCCAACTGGAACCAGGACGAGACCGCCATCGAGTCCGCGTACCACCGCGACGACCCGGCCGCCGTGGCCTACGCGCTGGCGGTGAAGGCCGGCCAGCTGGCCGACCTGCTCGATCGGCTGAACGCAGACGAGTGGGAACGCACCGGGCACCGATCCGACGGCGCGAGCTTCACGGTCGAGTCGATGGGCCGCTACCTGCTCCACGATGTCGTGCACCACGTATGGGACGTGCGCAAGGGCTACGAGGCGATAACGGCCGAGTCGGCCTAGCCGAGCGGCGGGAGCTTGCCGAACTCGAGGTCGACAGGAAGATCGTCGTCGGCGTGATCGTCGTCGATCTGGACCACCGCGACGGTCTTGGCCTTCGACGGATCGATGATCTCACCGAGCGCCACCATCGCCGCACCCAACGCCTGGCTGGCACCCGTCTTCCTGCGTCGTTCCTCCAGCCGTGCTCGCTCTTCCTCGGTGAGGTCGCGGTCTTGGTCCCAAACGAACTTGGACGGCTCGGCCATGCCCCAAGGTTGCCAGCTCGCTGACCCATTTGCGACGCCGGCCCCGTCAGCGGCTATACCCGCGTCATGAGGTCTCGCCCTGCACCGGCGGCCACCGTCATCGCCCCGCACGGCATGGTGGCCTCGGTCGATCATCTTGCGTCGTCTGCGGGAATTGCGATGCTCCGTGCCGGAGGGTCGGCCGCCGACGCGGCCATCGCCGCCAACGCCGTGGTCACGGTCACCGCTCCGGACATGTGCGGCATGGGGGGCGATCTGTTCGCCCTCGTCCACGAGGCGGGCCAGCCCGTCGCCTGCCTGAACGCCAGCGGCCGCGCCGGCTCCGGCGCCGATCCCGACTCCCTCCGGGACGAAGGCAACACGGCGATGCCGTTCAGCCGGGACATCCGATCGGCAACGGTTCCGGGATGCGTCGACGGGTGGCAGGCCCTGCACGATCGGTACGGCCGGCTCCCTCTCGCCGACGTCTTGGCCCCGTCGATCGACCTCGCTCGCAACGGGTTCGCCGCGTCGCCGATCCTCGCCGAAGCCGTCGAACGCCTGACCGGCACCCCCTACGCCGACGAGTTCGTGGCGGTCGCACCCCTGCGCCGAGGTGACCAGATCCGCCGGCCCGACGTCGCCGACGTGATGCAGGCCGTGGCCGACGGCGGCCGCGCCGGGTTCTACCTCGGCGAGTTCGGCCGACGCCTCCTCGACTTCGGTCGGGGCGAGTACCACGCCCGCGACCTCGCCCACATCCATGCCGATTGGGTGGAGCCGCTCACCGCCCGGGTCTGGGATCACGAGATCGCCACCGTGCCGCCCAACTCGCAGGGCTATCTCACCCTCGCCGGAGCCCTCATCGCCGCCCAGCTCGAGCTGCCCGCCGACCCCGAGAGCTCGGCCTTCGCCCATCTCCTGATCGAAGCAGCCCGCCAGGCCGGCTTCGATCGCCCCGGCGTCCTGCACGAACACGCCGACGGCGCCGCACTCATCGCGCCCGAGCGACTCGACTCCCGAGCCGCGGCCATCGACCCGCAGCGGGCGGCCACGCTGCCCGACGAGTACCGCAGCGGCGGCACGATGTACCTGTGCGCCATCGATGACCAGCGCATGGGTGTATCGCTCATCCAATCGCTGAGCTCGACCTTCGGCACCCAACTCGTCGTACCCGGTACCGGGGTGCACCTCCACAATCGAGGCGCTGCGTTCTCGCTCGAACCCGGTCATCCAGCCGAGTACGGGCCGGCCCGCCGCCCGCCCCACACGCTCTCGCCCGCTCTCGTCACGAGGCCCGACGGCTCGCTGCGCGCGGTGCTGGGCACCATGGGCGGTGATGCCCAACCCCAGGTCGTCCTCCAGCTCCTCGCTCGGCTCCTCGTCGCCGCCGAGTCGGCCGGTCGGTGCATCACCGCCGGGCGTTGGACGCTCCAGCCTCCCGACGGCAACGGCTTCGACACGTGGACCAACGCCACACCGCCGGTGCTGGTCCTCGAATCCCACTGTCCCGATGCGTGGTCGGACGAGCTGTCGGCCCGGGGGCACCGGGTCGCCACGGCCGATACCGGCCACGGCCACGCCCACCTGATCGAGGTGCATGGCGACCAGCTGCGAGGCGCCGCCGACCCCCGCGCCGTCGTCGGAGCGGCCATCGGCTACTGACCGCGTGCGAGCTAGGGTAAGGAGGAGAACCCGTACTTCGGGTTCGGAACCGACAGCGCCATCGACGCACCGGGCTATCTCGTCATCAAGCACTCGGCCTATCCCCTGGCTCCACAGGACGACCACGGCCGCCACGACGTGACCATGCCGGGCGCCAAGGTGATCGGACAGCGCCACGACCGGCCCCGCGCCTTCCGACCGGCATCGGTCGTGAACATCTCGGCCATGAGCTTCGGCTCACTGAGCGGAACCGCCATCGAGGCCTTGAACCGTGGTGCGGCCATAGCCGACGTGATGCACAACACCGGCGAAGGTGGCGGGGCACACCGGACTCCCGGTCGGCATCAAGTCGGCCGTGGGCGATCAGGCGTTCTGGGACACCCTCGCCGCCCGCATGCGGGTGCGAGGCGAGGGGCCCGACTTCATCACCATCGACGGCGGCGAAGGCGGCACCGGTGCCGCGCCCCTGGTGTTCAGCGATCACGTGGAAGGATCGCGAGCCGGCCGGCACGGTCGCCCCCGACGCGCGCGCCGAGCTGGTGCAGTGGATCACCGACCGAATGCTCGAGCTGACCGATGCCGACACCGGCGAACGCCTCACCGCCCAGGTGCTCGACCTGCACGAGCGCTACCCAGGACCACTGACCCACCATCTGCCCGACCTGGCCGTCTTGTGGAATCGTCCGAACCGTCTGGTCGAGGGCATGGCCTCTCCGTTCCTCGACGCGGTGCAGCGGCTCCCGTACCACGGCGCCCGTTCGGGTGACCACCATCCCCGGGGAATGGCGTTCATCTCCGGGCCGGGCCTCTACCGGGGCCGCCACGATTCAGCCGTGAGCCCCGGTGAGCTCGGCGCAACCGTCGCCCAGCTCGCCGGACTGCCCCCCGGGCGGACCGTGTGCGACCCTGTCGTCGTCCCTCGCACCGCCGTGAACCCCGCAGGCGACGACGCTCGGTCCATCGATTGATTTCGGACGATTCCTCAACTTCGGGTGGTGCGCTCCGATGGAGGAGTGGCGGAACACCCCCTCCTCCGCCGTTCTCCCTCCTGAGACTGCAGCAGCCCGCCGAATCGGCGGGCTGTTGCGGTTCAGAGAACGATTGGGAGCGAGGGGCCCGAGTGACCGGGCGTGGGATCAGCCGGCCGACACCGGACTGCCGTCGAGGCTGACGCGCAGTGCTTCGAGGGTTTCCATCCACCAGAGGTTGGGCACCGAGCTGACACCGGGCATCTCGAGGAGCGCTCGGTCGATCTGGGCCACGATGGCGGTGTTGTCGGCCGCACCCAGGCGCAGATCGAGCAGGCCGTCGATGACACGCGACTTGGTGCTCACGTCGCCGTCGATGCCGTCGAGCAAGAGATCGATCAGGTGTTGCAGTAGTGATTCGCTCATGTCTGTCCTCTCCTGTCGGTCTGCAACCTCGTGACCCATGATGGCATTCCCTGTCGGCAGAGATCGTGCAGATCGTCGCCACGTCACACGATCTTCACACGGTTTCACGAGCTCACGAGCTCGTCGTCGAGCGCTCCCAGCTGGCGAACAGCTCAGCGTAACGCCCTCCGGCTGCGACCAGATCGACATGTGCACCCTGTTCCACGAGACGGCCACCGTCGAAGACCAGCACCAGATCGGCGTTCTCGGCGGTCGACAGGCGGTGGGCGATGGTGACGGTCGTCCGGTCGGCCGCGAGCCGCTGGAGAGCGCCCGACAGCACCTGCTCGGTCTCGGGGTCGACCGAGCTGGTTGCCTCGTCCAGGACCAGGAGTCCGGGATCGGCCAGAGCTGCCCGGGCCAGCGCCACGATCTGGCGTTCGCCGACCGACAACCGCTCGCCCCGCTCCCCTACCTCGGTCGCGAGTCCTTCGGCCAGTTCCCCGACCCAGCGATCGAGACCCAGTTCGGTGATCACATGATCGATTTCTGCGTCCGTCGCGCCGGTTCGTCCGTAACCGATGTTGGTGCGAATCGATCCGTCGAAGAGGAAGCCGTCCTGGGGCACCATGCGAACCGCGGCCCGACGGGCATCGGCACTCACTCGTGCGATCGAGATGCCGGCCAGACGGACCTCGCCCGAGGTGGGATCGGCCAGGCGCACGAGCAGGCGGGCGAAGGTGGTCTTGCCACTGCCGGTTTCACCGACGATGGCGACGTCGGTTCCGGCCGGGATCGAGACCGAGACGTGCGTCAGGACATCGACACCTCGCAGGTAGGCGAACGACACGTCGTCGGATTCGACCGAGAGCGGGCCGGAGGGCAGAACGAGACCGCCTGTCGGTTCGGTGACCGTGGGCTCGGTCTCGAGCAGGCCGAGCACCTTGTGCCAGCCGGCCAGGGCGGTCTGGGTCTGGTCGAGCACCTCGATCAGCTGCGACACCGGCTGCCGTAGGATCCCGAGCAACAGGAGGAAGGCCACGACCTCACCGGTTTCGAGACCCCATCCGTCGCCCCAGATCACGAAGGTGACGGTCACCGAGATGAGCGTGACGGCGGTGAAGATCTCGCCCAGGGCGAAGATCGTGGAGAAGTACCGGGCGGCGCCGACCCGGGCTCGGTACTCGCGTGCGATCCCCCGATCGAGCTGGCCACCGAGATCGGCTCGGTAGCCGTAGGCCCGCACGGTCTCGCTGCCGCCGAGCATTTCGCCGGCCAGGCCCAGGAGCTCGCCGACGCGCGTGCGGACCAGATCGTAGGCCCGGAGCTGGCGCCGCTGAAGCGTCTTCACCACCGGCCCCGTGATCAGCATGGCCACGACGACCACGACGGTCAGCTGCCACGAGTACACGGCCATCAACGCCAGCACTCCGACGATAAGGGTCGTCTCGACGATCCACGACAGCGCCCCCCAATCGACGAAACGGGTGATGGTGTCGACATCGGAGGTCACCCGAGCGACCAGCGCGCCCCGGCGCTGCTCGTTGTGGTCCGACAGACTCAGTTGGTGCACCCGCTCGAAGGCGGAGACCCGAAGCTCGTACAGGGTGGCCTCGGCGGCGCGAATCATACGGATCCGGGCGACGAGCGCCGGAACGCCGACCAGGATCACCACGCCGGCCGTCAGCGAACAAGCCCCCACCACGTAGCCGGAGTCGACCCCTGACCCGTCGAAGCCGTTGTCGATCACCGATTGCACCAGGATCGGAACGACGAGCCGACCGACGGCGGCCAACACGGCGAACCCGAACGACCATGCCAGGCCACGCCGGAGCACCGGGGTTCGGGCCACGGCCCGGCGCAGCGTGGCGAGGGCCGGGATGTCGTCGCCGCGCAGGTCGTCGTCGAACTGATCGGTCGAGGCCACGGCCGTCACGCTCGCACCTCGCTCTCGTAGGCTCGCACCAACGCCGCGTAGTCGGGCCGATCGAGAAGCACGTCGTGAGTGCCCGAGGCGACGACACGGCCGCCGGTCATGAATACCACGCGGTCGGCGAGAGCGATCGTGCTCATCCGATGCGCCACCACAACCACGGTGGTCTCGAGCTCACGCAGCTGTTCGAGGATCCGTTGCTCGACCACCGGATCGACCGCCGACGTGGCGTCGTCGAGCAACAGCAGCCCGGGTCGTCTCGCCATGGCTCGCGCCAGCGCGACCCGTTGGCGCTGGCCACCGGAGAGCGTGACCCCGCGTTCGCCGACCACCGCCTGCAGCCTGCCTTCGAGGTCAGCGATGAACTCTGCCGCGGCGACGGTGACCGCGTGATCGAGATCGGACCGGTCGAGCTCCTCACTCCCGATTCCCAGACGCAGGTTGCGCTCGATCGTGTCGCCGAAGAGGAACGGCTCCTGCAGCGCCACAGCCACCCGCCGCCGGAGATCCTGCTCGTCGATGCGATCGAGCGATACCCCGCCGATGGTGACCCGGCCGACCACCGGGTCGATCAGGCGGGCGACAGCCCGCAGGAGCGTGCTCTTGCCCGATCCGGTCGGTCCGACCAGGGCAACGGTCTCGCCCGCATCGACGGCAAGGTCGACGTCGTCGATGAGCGACACCCGGTCGACCGCAACAGTCAGCGAGTGGACGGCCAGGTCGAGGTTGCCGGGGCGCATCGGCTGCGTGGCCTCGACGTGCAACAGCGGATCGGTTTCGATGGCAAAGACGTCGCTCAGACGTTCGCGCGCGACAGTGGCCGGAGGAAGCGATGCGAAGAAGTAGCCGGCCACCGCGATGGGCAGGGCGAGGACGCCGAACACGGCGACGGCCTGCACCAGTTGTCCGGTGGAGATCGCTCCGACCTCCACCCGCCACGCCGCAACCAGCACGAGGGTCACGACACCGAGGTCGGGAAGCATCTCGAGCGTGCGCTCGTAGAAGCCACGGATGATCGACTGGCGAATTCGCGCGTCGCGCAGCTCGGCGGTGGCGGCGGCAAATCTCTCGACCTCGGCCTGCTCGCGGCCGAGCGTCTTCACGACCAGCGCGCCGTCGAAGCTCTCATGGGCAATGGACGCGACCTTGCCCAGGCTGCGACGAACGGCCAGGGCGGGTCGTTCGACGAGGTGCCCGTGGATCCGCTGCATGACGAGCAGCAGCGGGATCAGCACCAACCCGACGAGTCCGAGCCACGGGTCGATGAGCACGAGGCTCGCCTCGGCGAAGACGACGATGGCGATGGCCCCGAGGCTGAACGGAAGCGGAGCGAGGGGTTCGGTGGCGGCGTCGGCGTCGGAGTCGACATGGGCGAGCAGCTTGCCGGTGGCCGAGGCGCGCACGTAGGCGAGCGGCGCGGCCAGCAGGCGGTCGGTGGCACGGCGCTGCAGCGTCGCCTTGGTGCGGGCCTGCAACATGCCGGCGGAGAACCGGCGGAGCACGACACCGATTGCCTGCGCGACGGCGAGGGCAGCCACGAGGACCAGCACCTGCGTCGCTCGCGAGCCGTCGAACGCGTCGTCGATCAGCGGCACGACGACGTCGTCGACCAGAAGCCCGAGCGCGTAGGTCGACCCTACGGCGGCCGCGGCGAACAGAACGGCACCGGTGACGGCAGCCGCGAGCACCAACCGCTCGTCGCGGCAGTAGCCGACGACAAAGCCGAGGCCGCGACGGAGCAACGAGCGATCAGGCAGGCTCGGAGTCCGCAGAAGAGGCGTCGATCGAGTCGGTGGCCGTGGCCGCCGTGTCGTCCTCGAGGATCCCGACGGCCCGTTCGATCAGCTCGGCCGCCCGGGCCGTGAGGTCCTGGTACTCGCCGAGGTCGCCGTCGCGCAGTGCGGTGTTGGCCCGCTCGAACAGCGAGGCCGCCTCGTCGAGCAACGACTTCACGTCGTCGGTGATCTCGAGGGGCTCGGCCTCGGCCGGAGGCGGCTGGTCGGCGGTGCCGTCGCCGGCGGGCGGCTCGGCCGAATCGGGTGTGGGTGATCCGTCGAGCGGCTCGTCTGGCTCTTCCTGGAGCGTCTCGGGCGCCACGCCGAAGAGCTGCTCGAGGGCACCCGACAGGGTGGCGTCGATCACCACCTGGTCGTCGTGGACGACGATCACGGCCTTGAGCTCGGGAATCGCCGTGTCGGCATCGGCCTGCACGTACAGCGGCCGGACATAGACGATGGAGTTCTCGATGGGCAACAGCAGCAGGTTGGCCAGCCGCACCTGGGAGCCCTGCTGGTTGAGCTGGGTGATGCGGTCGGCGATGGTCTCCTCGGTGAGGATGTTGCTGTTCACGTTGAGGGGGCCATCGACCTGGGTACCCGGCATCTCGTACGCGAGCAGCTCGCCGTAGCGCTCCGGGTCGGAACGGGCCACCATGAACGCCGTGAGCTCGGGGCGTTCGCTGTCGCCCGACACGGGGACGAAGGACCGCAGGACCACGAACTCCTCGCCCTCCTCACCCGGCAGCTTCAGGAGGACGTAGTAGGGGTCGATGCGACCGAGATCGGTGGGCACGGTGGGGTCGGGGGTTCCCGTGGTCGCCGTGGTCGACGTCGTCGGACCGCCGCGCACTGCCTCGCCCGGATCCTGCGCGACCTCCCAGAAGTTCGACCGCTCACCGGCATAGAACTCGTCGGGATCACCGACGTGGTAGCGGGCCCACATGTTGGTCTGGACCCTGAACAGGTCTTCCGGGTAGCGGAGATGGTCGACGAGATCGGCGGGCATCTCGTCGAAATCGGTGAACAGGTCGGGGAAGGCCCGGCTCCAGGCCTGGATGATGGGGTCGTCCGGATCGATCACGTAGAAGTCGACGTTGCCGTCGTAGCCGTCGACGACCGCCTTCACCGAGCCGCGCACGTAATTGAAGCCGTGGGCCAGACCGCTGCTGCGGGGAACCGAATCGGTGTCGGCCCGCTGACTGTAGGGGTAGCGGTCGGTGGTGGTGTAGCCGTCGACCATGTAGACGATGCGACCGTCGTGGATCACCGGGTACGGGTCGCTGTCGAAGTGCAGGAACGGGGCCAACGCCTCGACCCGACCCCGAATGTCCCGGTTGTAGAGCACTCGGCTGTCGGAATCGAGCTGTCCGGAGACGAGCGGGTTGATGTCACCGAAGCGCATGGAGAAGGCCAGCCGGCGGAACAGGCCTCCGAGCGGCACCCCGCCGTCGCCGTCGTACCTCGACGTGACCTGATCGCCGGCGTCGCTCACGAAGTCGATCTCGGGCCGGGCGGCCCCGACGATCGCGTAGCCGCCGAGCTGTTCGCCGACATAGAGCTGCGGACGGTCGAGCACGACGTCGAGTCGGTTCTCCTGCGGCACGCCCTCGATCAGGAAGTCGGGACGCCCGGAGGCGTCGACGCCGTTGGCCGGCGACAGCGCAACGCCGTAGCCGTGGGTGTAGGCGAGCGTCTCGTTCTCCCACGATTGATCGCCGATGTCTCCGGGCTGCACGGTTCGGGCGGCAATGACGACCTGAGTGGTGCGACCGTCGATCTGGTAGCGGTCGACGTCGAGGTCGACGAACTCGTAGAACGCCCGCTCGGCTTCGAGCCGCTCGAAGGTGTCCTGGACGATCGAGGGATCGAGTAGCCGGATGTTGCGGATCGTCGGCTCGTTGTTGCGGATGTCCGCGGCCGTGAGCTCGGCAGTGTACGGGAATGGCTGGGTCTCGACGGCCAGGCCGAAAGCGTCGCGCGTGGCCTCGATGTTGCGGGCGATGAATTGCGCCTCGCGAGCCGACTCCTCGGGCTCGACCCGAAGACGCTGATACACGGCCGGGTAGATGGCCCCCATGACCACCGCGGCGAACGCCCACAGCAGCACGACCGCGGCCGGGAACACCCAGCCTCGGATGCGGATGTTCACCAGGAAGACCACGAATGCGAGGAGCGCGACCAACAACAACAGGTTGAGGGTGGGCAACGATGCGTTCACGTCGGTGGAGGTGGCCCCGTCGACCACGCCTCGGCGAGACAGCGTGAGGTCGAATCGAGCGAGGTAGTAGTCGACCGCCTTGATCAGGGCCAAAAGGGCCAAGAGCACCGACACGTGGGCCTTCACCGCCGGCCGCACCATCTGCCCGCTGGTCTGGAGGCGGATCCCGCCGTTGATGTAGTGGGCGCCGATGGTGAACAGCAGCATCACCACGAGGGCCCGGAACGACCAGTCGACCACGTAGGACCAGAACGGCAACCGGAACACGTAGAACCCGACGTCGCGGCCGAACTGCGCGTCGTCGATTCCGAAGTCGACCGCGTTGTTGAACAGCAACCAGTTCTGCCACTGTGACGCCGCCGAGGCGCCGACCATCAGCGCCAACAGACCCGACACTCCGGACCGGACCAGAACGGTGTGGTCTCCGACGGCCTCGTGATAGCGCCCGAGCACCAGCTCTTCGGGCCCGGTGGGCCGGAACACGGGCGCGATGCGATCGGCCATGTAGAGGTTGAGCCACATGCCGGCGAAGAAGATGATGGTGAACACCACGCCGAGGCCGAGCTTGGTGAAGAAGACGGTGGTCCACACCTGCCCCTCGCCGAGGGCGTCGAACCACAGATAGTCGGTCCAGAGCCGGGCCAGCCCGAGGCTCGACAGGAACAGCACGAAGACCACGACGGCGAGGCCGATGAGAACGACACGAGCCGAGCGGGGAAGCCCCCGACGGCGTCGCAGACGGGGCGGAGGCATGTCGCCGGGGTTGCGCATTGCCGCGAGCCTAGGGCGACGGCAGCCTCGGTACTCCGCGCGATCCGCGAATGGCGCCGCTCAGAGGTGCAGCGGCACCACCAGGCAGCGACAGTCGCCGAGGGGAACAGGGCGGACCTCCCCGGTCGGGAACTCGGCGCCGAGGCGGATCTCGACGCTGCCATTCGTAGCCGCGTGCTTCGCGTCGGCGGGTCCGTCACCGGCCACCCACCGAACCGGACAGCCGTCGGGCAGCGTGTCGAGGAGCCCGTCGAGGAACGCCGCCGCGGTCGCCGACTCGGCCAGCTTCGCCATGCGGGGCCGCAGGACCCGGACCACACCTCGTACTCCTTCGACCGGATCGTCGCTTCCCCGTGCGGCCTGCCCGAGCTCGTCGCGCAGCGGCGCGAACACCTCGGCCTCCAGCGCGTCGACGATCCGCCCGACCCGGGCGTCGGCGACGGTTCCGGGTCGACCGATGGCTGCGGCACCCGCGGCCCATGCCGTCGGCAACGACTCGGTGAGCGCGGCCTCGACGGCTGCGGTGCCGATCGACACGTCCGACCCGGTGCGCAGCGACGCCAAGACGTCGTTCTGGAGGTCGCTGAGGGACCGTTTCGCCTGTTTGGCCATCACCGGTGCAACTGCGTCGATCAGCGAGGCGCGCGCCGCCACCAGATCGTGGGTGGAGGTCTTCGTGCCGGAGACATCGTCGCCGGCCGTGGTGTCTTCGGGTGCGGCATCGGCCAGGACCGCCTCGGCCGCACGCACCTCGGCCGCACGTTCGGCTCGCAACCGATCGAACAACGACGATGCCTCGGTGACGACATCGGGCTCGGCCCCAGCCGCCGGCTCGGCCTCGGGCTCGGCCCCAGCCGCCGACCCTGGCTCGGCTTCCGGCTCGGTCTCGGGCTCGGGCGCCGATTCGGGCGCGGGCTCGGGCTCCACCGCCGCCCCGGCTTCCCCGGCCTCGGGCTCGGGCACGACGGACGCCTCGGGCTCGGGCTCCGCCTCCGGCTCGGGCTCCGCCTCGCCTTCGCTCTCGGCCTCTGCGGTCGCAGGCTCGGGCAGCGGCGCCGGCGCGAGGGGGAGCTCCACCCCACCGGCGGCGGCTGCCTCGGCGGCGATCACGTCGAGATCGCCGAGCAGGCCGGCCCGGCGAGCCTCGTCGAGCTCGCTCTCGAGCGCTTCGATCGATCGCGGGAGGTCCTCGTCGGCGCGCCGAGCGGCACGGTCGCCGGCGATCTTGGCTTCGGGTAGCGCCACCTTGAGGTCGTGGCGGGCCGTGTCGATGGTGCGCTGCACGACCTCGTAGGCCTCGAGGAGTCGATCGCGTCCGGCCTGGAGGCGCTCGACCTGATCACGGATACGACGACGACGTTGCTCGAGGTTCTGGAGCAGCTGCTCGCGATGGTGCCGGGCTTCGATCAGTAGGACGCGACCCTGTTGCTTGGCGTCGACGATGATGCGTTCGCCCTCCACTCGGCGCTGCGCCACCTCGTCGTCGACTGCGGCGACCCGCCGGGCGGCTTCAGCGTCGGCCTCGGCCGTTCGTTCGTCGAGCACCGCTTCGGCCGCGACCAGCACCTCGGCTGCCCGCTCCTCTGCGTTGCTCAGCAGCGTCTGGGCCTGGGCCTGGCTGTCGGTCGACAGCCGCTCGGCCTCGTTGCGGGCCTGCGCCAGGGCGGCATCGGCCTCTTCGCGGCTCGAGGTGGCGAGCCGCTCGGCCTCGGCCTGGGCCTCGGCCAGGCGTGCGGCTGCCGACTCGCGTGCGACGTTCAGGATGGCAGCGGCTTCTGCTCCGAGTCGCTCGGTGAGCGTGTGCTCGTCGATCTCGGCCGCGTCGACGAGCTTGGCGTCGAACTCGGCGATCGACGCCCGCAAGCGGTCTTCGGTGCGATACGCGACGCGCAGGGAAGCCGAGAGGTCGCGAAGGAACTGGCGAACCTGCTCCTCGTTGAAGCCTCGGCGCACCACGTCGAACGACGCGACGGCGACCTTGTCGGGGTCGAAGCGCGGCTCCGGGGACTCTCGGGGGGCCGGATCGATCATGGAACGATCGTAAGCGGCGAGTTCTGAACGTTCGGGCATACCCGCGCGGTCCTTTGTGCAGACCCCGCCCGCCGAACGAGCATAGCAACTTCGTTGGGTCTAGTCGCCCAATGCCAGTTGGTCGAGCTGGGTACCGGACCCACCCATGGCCTCCAATACCGCCACGGCCTCGTCGATCGTGTCGGCCGCAGCAACCTGCATGTCCCCTGATTGCGTGAGGGCCAGGTCGAGCTCGCTCGCCGGAACGATGAACAGATCGACCCCCGCGTTGCGAGCCGCAACCGCCTTCTGAGCCACACCTCCCACCGGGCCGACGCTGCCGTCGAGGTTGATGGTGCCGGTGGTCGCGACGGACTTGCCGTCGGTGAGCTCCCCAGGCGTGAGAACGTCGATCACCCCCAGTGTGAAGGCCAATCCGGCCGATGGGCCGGTGACCTCGCCCGAGTCGATCACCACGTCGATCGGGAAGTCGGCGGTGAGCTCGTGGGTGGTGACCTCGACGCCGAGCTGGGCGACGGCGGGATCGTCGGGGACCGCACCGAGGACGATCGAGACGGTCTCGACGGAGTCGTCGAAGTGGCGAACCGTCAGCTCGAGCGAGTCGCCCGGCGAGCGTTCCTGGACGGCGGCAACCAGCTCGTCGGCGAACTGAATGGGCTCGCCTTCCACCTCGAAGATCACGTCGGTGACCACGAGCACTCCGTCGGCGGCCGACCCGTCCCGAACGCCCCGAACGAGGGCGCCGGAACCGGTCGGTTCTCCGTCGAGGCCGAGGAACTGCAGGGCCACCACCGTCGCGACGTCCTTCGAGCGCTCCATCTGCACCAGGTTCGCGGCACGGCGTTCGTCGTCGGTGCGGTCGCCGTTGATGACCTCGGCCGGGAGCAGGCTGATGGTGGGATCGTCCTCGTAGCTGCGCTTCTCCCAGTTCGTCACCTTCGACTCGAGCGAGATCGTCGTGAAACCGATCTCTCCTTCGGGCTCGTAGCGCTCGGCACCGATCACTTGGATCACATCGGTCGTGTTGGTCACCGCTCCCGGCCGAAGCGCGTAGAACTCGGTGGGCTGAATGGCCCAGATCACGACACCAGCAACGATCACGGCGAGGAGGATCGACACACCGACGATCCACCAGAGCACCATCGAGCGGAATCGCCTCACCTCGCGCTCCGCGGCGGACGGCGTCGGCTCGTCGGGCGAAGGTAGGCTTGGGGGGAACGTGTCCACTTCGCTGATCCTCACGAATCTTGCCGGCCTCACGGCCGTTGCGATCGGCATGCTCGCGCGCGGCGGGCGGATGAATTCTGCCACCAACGCCGCGACTTCGGCGCTCGCCCCTGCTTTGGTGATGCGCAGCGGCGCGCTCGGACAGAACGATCAGCATGCCGGCGGCAACAGGAAAACCGTCCGTCCGACGGTTCGCCGTGTGTCACCACTCACCGAGCGGCTCAACCGTTCCCGCGACCCCATGTCCAAGTACCGCGAGGTCACGGGCCGGCGGGCTCGGGTCCGGTGGTGGCAGCGGGTTCGCGCCCTCGTGGTCCTGGCGCTGATCGTGACCTCGCTCGGCGTGCTGGTCGCGATCGTCATCGGTATCGCCTTCCTCGGCGGCACCATCCTGCTCGAAACCGTCTCCTGACCGCCGTGGCGACCGATTCGCCTGACGCGGCGAGTCGCCGGCGCCGTCGGGAGGTGGTGATCGCCGGCCACACGGGCGACGCGGCAACGGGGTTGTCTCACGTGAGCGATCCCGACAGTCGCGTGCGGGCTTCGGCCCTGCGTGCGTTACGGCGCCGCGACCGGCTCTCTTGCGCGCTCCTCGACCGAGCCCTCGCCGACCCCGACCCGACGGTACGCAGAACCGCAGCCGAGTTGGCGGCATCCAGCCCGGGCGTGGCCCTCGAACCGTTGCTCGCCGACCCCGACGCCACTGTCGTCGAGGTCGCGGCGTGGGCGCTGGGCGAATGGGGTGACCACGCCGCCGGCGCTGTCGGCGCCCTGAGCGAGGTCGCCACCGGTCACTCCGACAGCCTCTGCCGCGAAGCCGCCACTGCGGCGCTCGGCGCCATCGGTGCTCAGGGCGGGCTGGCGGCCATCCTCGAGGCCCTGAGCGACAAAGCCACCGTTCGGCGGCGCGCCACGATCGCCCTCGCCGCCTTCGACGGGGCTGCGGTCGACGCCGCCCTCGAGCGCTGCCTCGACGACCGCGACTGGCAGGTGCGACAGATGGCCGAGGATCTCCTCGACCGTCGCACCGGGTGCTGAGCGCTCCGATCGGTCGTCAGCGGGTCTGGTCCATGAACATGACCTGCACGGCCTCGTAGGACTCGATGCACCGTCCGGCACCGAGCACCACGCACTCGAGCGGGGTGTCGACCAGCCGGACCGGCACATCGGACTCCTCGCTGATGCGCCGCGCCAGCCCGCGCAACAGTCCGCCGCCTCCGACGAGATGGACGCCCTGGGTGATGAGATCCTGCGCCAGCTCCGGAGGCGCCTGCGCCATGCACGCCAGCACGGAGTCGACCATCGTCGACACCGGCTCGTCGATGGCCTGACGGACTTCTTCGGGGGTCAACACGATCGTCTCGGGCAGGCCGCTCATCAGTTGCCGCCCGCGAACCTCGGCCCGGAACTCACCTTCGGTCGGCGCGGCCGAGCCGATCGTGATCTTGATCTCCTCGGCGGTTCGTTCGCCGATGGCGATGCCGTACTCGCGACGGACATACGACTGGATGGATGCATCGATGTCGAACGAGCCCACCCGCACGGCCTCGATGGCCACGACGCCGCCCATCGAGATCAGTGCCGTCTCGGAGGTGCCGCCACCGATGTCGATCACCATGTTGCCGACGGGCTCGTTGATCGGCAGTCCGGCCCCGATGGCCGCCGCCACCGGCTGCTCGATGAGCTTGGCGTCGGCGGCCCCGGCCCGCTTGGCCGCCTCGGTCACCGCCCGGCGCTCGACCGCAGTGATCGCCGACGGCACGCAGATGACCACCCGCGGACGATTGAAGCGATTGACGCCGACCCGCTGGAGCAGGAGCCGGATCATGCGCTGGGTCACGTCGAAATCGGTGATCGCTCCCTTGCGGAGCGGGCGAACCGCCACGATGTAGCTCGGCGTCCGGCCGATCATCTGCCAGGCCTCGTGACCCATCGCCAAGACGTCGCCGGTGCGGTCGTTGAGCGCAATGACCGAGGGTTCGTTCAAGACGATGCCGCGACCCCTCGCGTACACCAGCGTGTTGGCCGTCCCCAGATCGATGGCGAGGTCACGAGCCACGGCGACCGCTCTTCTTCTCGTGCTCGGGTGGAGCGAGCGCACCCATGTTCTTCCGGAAGTCCTTGATGCTCGAATCGTAGGTGCGCCGCTCGCGGGAGAACAGCCACAGCAGGCAGGTGCCGAGCACCGACACCCCCACGGCGATGGCCAGGAAGACGAGGCTGCTCATGAGGTCGAGTCGACTTCGGTCACCGGCTGTGACTCGAGCGCCCAGCTGGTGCCGTCGCTCCACGTCTCACGTTTCCAGATGGGCACGGTGGCCTTCAGGGTGTCGATCCCGAACCGAGCCGCCTCGAATGCCTCGGGCCGATGCCCCGACGAGACCGCGACCACGACGGATGACTCGCCGACGGGCACGATGCCGGTGCGATGCAGCAGGACGACCCGCCCGATACCGCTCCAGCGTTGGCGAATGGCATCGGCAATCGCGACGAGGCGGGGCTCGACCTGCTCGGCGTAGGCCTCGTACTCGAGCAGGGAGACGTCGATCCGACCCTCACTGTGATCGCGCGCCGTGCCCGAGAACACCACCACCGCGCCGCAATCGGGGCGCACCACCCATGCCGACGCCGCGTCGATGGGTAGGGGTTCGGAGGTCAGTCCGACCCAGGTGTCGGATGCGGCAGGACGTTGCATGGCGGACCCAATGGTAGGAGGGCACGACCACAACTGTGGTCGCCCGCGAACAACGACGCCGCTTCGATGAGTATTCTGACCAACCGTGTCGGAACAGGGGTCACAGCCACCGGAGGACGATCGGTCGTCGGACGCGGAGCCTCACCGTCGATTGCCCTCGCCCGATGATCGCCTGTGGCGGCACCCGGCCGAGGTTGCCGCCGAGTTGCGAGCGCAATCCGAGCGCAGTGCACCGTCGTCCCGGTCGAGCGAACGGAGCTCCAACCTGGCCGCAGTCGTAGTGGCGGTGGTCGGAGGTGGATTGCTCGTGACCGGACTGTGGGTCGTGATGAGCTCGACATCGACCACTTCGGTGGCCCGCGCCGGTGGATCCTTCGATGCGGTCCTCGATCGCACCACAGTCGAGTCGACGGGCACGCCGACGATCGACCTCTCGATCGTCGATCTCCGCACGACCGACGGCGCCGAGCTGGGGCAGGCAGTTGCGCTCCACACCGGGACCGAACTGGTCGCGTCACTCGACCTCGACCCCGGCACGCCGCTCGAGGCGATCCTGCCGGATGGCTCCCGGCGGCAGGCCACGGTGCGCGGCCACGACGGGCTCACGGGCGTTTCGGCCGTCCGTCTCGACGGGGGCGCCGTTCCCGGTGCCACGATCGAGCCGCACGGCCACCTCGTCGCCTCCGACCATCCACCGATGGTCACCGAAGCCCGAGCCGATGGGTGGTCACACGCCACCATGGCCATTGCTGCCCCCGACGCCGAACCGGGCGACGTCGTTGTCGATGACGACGGCAAGGTGACGGCGCTGGTCACGTCACGAACCGACGAGGGTGCCACGGCCACGCCCATCGCAGTGGTCGCACGGGTGGCGGCCCAGCTGTTCGAGTCCGGCGAGGCCGCTCATCCCTGGCTCGGCGTTCGAGCTCGCGACGCCAGGGACGGCGAAGGCGTCGTGATCACCCACGTGGTACCGAACAGCCCCGCCGACCGCCACGACATCACCGCGGGCATGATCATCACCGGTGTCGGCCAGACGCCGGTCGTCTCGGTCGGTGAGCTGCTCACCGAGCTCCGTGCCCATCGGCCCGGCGACAAGGTGACCATCGAGTTGCTCGTCGGCGCCATCACCCGTCGGGTCGTGCTCGACGTCGGCGACACCGTCGACGCACCCGGCTGATCTCGCCTGCCCTCAGCGGCGACGGAGATACCGGGTCAGCGCGGTGGCCCCGGCCGCGACCCCTGCCACCGCGGAGACCGCACCGCCGAGCGCAAGCTGTTGGCGGCGCTTCGGGCTCATCATCGCCCACGGCTTGGCGGGGAACGTGTCGACGATGGCCTGCTCGGTGGTGAACTGGGGCTTGAAGCCGGCCGCAGCGAGACGTCCGTTGGCGACCACCCACGGGTGCATCGTGTAGGCCACTACACCTGGCGGGGTCTGCGCCAGCCGGTACCGCCACCGAAAGGAGGCGACGCTTCCCGCGAGGCGCTCCGACACGCGCAGTCGTGGTGGCGACCCCTCGAGCGCCCTCGCCGTCTCGGCGTCGATCCATCCGTCGGGAGCCACGTTGTAGGCGCCCTCGAGTGGCCCCTCGACGGCCAGCACGACCGCATCCCGGAGGTCGTCGAGGTGCAGGTACTGCACCGGGGGCGCTTCGCCTTCGACACTGAGCGCTCCAGCCGAACGCATGGCCTGGGAGACCCAACTGACCTCGCCGGCGGCTCCGGCGACGGTCGGACGCAGCACGACGACCTCGTTGCCGTCGTCGAGGCTGCCCCATTCGCAGACCAGCCGCTCCTCTTCGGCCTTGGCGGTGGCGAAGGCGAACTCCGGGTTCGGACGCAGCGGTGCCTGCTCGGTGATCGGCAGGGGATTCGTCGGCCACGCGCCGTACACCATCGCGCTGGAGAGCAACACGATGCGGCGAATGCCGGAGTTGTCCGCGGCCGCCACCAGCCGCCGAGTGGTCTCCAGATCGATGCGAGCAGACGCGTCGGCTTCGTGAACACCGTCGAAAGCCGAGGCGAGGTGGACGACGACGTCGGTATCGGCGATGGCCTCGGCGATGTCACCGTCGACCAGATCGAGCTGCTCGATGCCCGGCGCGGCGATCACGTCGAGCGCGAGAACAACGTGGCCACGGGCTTCGAGCGCCTCGACGACACGGACTCCCAGGCGCCCGGCGGCGCCGGTGACGGCGACCGTGGTCACCTGAGGACTCCGGCGGGGGGCGCAGCGGCATCGTTCATTCCAATACGATGCCCTTGTGGCCGACTCGAATCCACCCGACGGGCCCTTTGGTGGCCTTCCGTTCTTCGGCGATCTGTCGAAGCTCTTCTCCGGCGCCTCCGCCGGTCCCTGGGAGATCGCCAAGCAGCTGGCCGCCCAGATCGCCACCAACGACGAGTCCGAGGCCAATGTCGATCCCATCGAGCGGCTGGCGATCGAACAGCTCGTGCGGGTGGCAGAGCTCCGGGTGAACGATGTCACCGGCCGAACGATCGGCGGCGCCGAGGGGCTCCACACCGAGATCACGAACCGTGCCGGTTGGGCGATACGAACCGTCGCTGACTACCAGCCACTGTTGCAGGGCTTGTCCGATGCGTTGGCTCGACCGCCACAAGCCATGCCCGACGAGGCTGCCGATGACCCCATGGCCGGCATGTTCACCGCAGTGTTCGGCATGCTCGGACCGATGATGCTCGGCTTCACGTCGGGCTCGATGGTCGGCCACCTCGCCCAGCGCTCGCTCGGTGGCTACTCCCTGCCGATACCGCGCCCCGCCGGTGCTCCGTTGCTGTTGTCGCTGCCGGCGATCGACCAGCTCGTCGACGAGTGGTCGCTCGATCGCAACGACGTCCGCCTCTGGACGTGTCTGCACGAGGTGGCAGCTCATGCTGTGCTCAGCGTGCCGCACATCCACCACGAGCTGACGTCGTTGCTCACCGGCTACGTCGGTGCCTTTCAGGCCGACTCGAGTGCGCTCGAGGAGCAGATCGGGTCACTCGATCTCAGCGATCCGGCGTCGCTCGCCGGCCTCCAGGAACGGTTGGGGGATCCCGACGTCATCCTCGGCGCCCTCAACTCCCCCGAGCAACGCAGCCTTCAACCTGCCTTGGCCGCCCTCACCGCGGTGGTGGTCGGGGTCACCGACCACCTCGTCGAGCGGATCGGAACCGATCTCATCGGCACCCACGCACAGATCACCGAGGCCATCCACCGTCAGCGCGTGTCGGCGGGAGCCTCCGACCGGTTCGTCGAGCGACTGCTCGGACTCGAGCTCGATCAGGCGCAGTACGACCGCGGCGCAGCGTTCGTTCGCGGGGTACAGGACCGCGAGGGCGATGCCGGGCTGTTCCGTCTGTTCCACTCGAAGCGCGAGCTGCCCACCGTGGCCGAGGTCGACGCCCCGGGCCTCTGGTTGGCCCGTATCGACCTTCCCGACGACGACTAGTGCCCTGGTCCTTCCCGACGACGACTCGTGCCCGCGTCCTTCCCGACGGCGACTCGTGCCCTAGTCGTCCCACAGGGGCAGCTGTTCCTCGGAATCGCCGGCCGCTTCCATCGCCGTCGGGTCGGCACCGGGCCCACGCGCCATGTCGTCGGCCGGACCGGAGTGCCCGGGCTCGTTGGTCCAACCGGTCGGCATGCGCACCGCCGAGCGCAGATTCATCTGAGGATACGACGGCCGCAGATCGTCGTCGTCGAGCTCGATCGGTGCCTCTGAGGGGTCGTGACGAGGTCGCCGCGGCACCGCGGTGCCGGTGCCACCGCCGCGCGACCCGAGGAAGTACGTGACCGCCGCCACCAGGGCGGCGACGGCGATGACGAAGAAGCCGAACCCCGCCGGCGTCTTGACGACGACGGGCAACAGCGCACCGATGACCCAATACACCTGGAAGCGCGTCTCGAACCGTGCGAAGGAGCGGCCGTAGTTGGCGTCGGGCGCATCACGCTGGACGATCGAATCGAACGCCAGCTTGCCTCCGCTCGCGGCCACGCCGACCGACATCGACACGAGAGCCGCGGCGGTGAGATCACCCGCCCAGGCACCGAACAACCCCATGATCACCAACAAGACGAGTGAGCCGAGCAGGATGTTCTCCTCGGGCGTCGAGCGGCGCAACCTGGGCGCAAGCACCGAACCCGCGAGCATGCCCAGGACGTTGAAACCGACGACGACGCCGAGTTGCCAGGCAGGAACACCACCCTCGCTGCCCACGTCGAAGCCGAACGCATTGCGGGCGGCTGCACCGAAGGCAGTGCCGACGCCCGAGAGATCCACGCCGTCGGTTCCGCCCCGGAAGGCGAAGGCAACCAGGAACGTCAGGTAGCCGACGATGCCGCGCAGAATGCCCATGGCGGTGCCGGCCAAACGGATGCCGATGCCTCGCAACTCGAGCCGCTCGGTCGAATCGGCGGGGATGGCTGCGACGGCGACCGTCGGGAGCTGGAACGCGGCGAACGACGCGGCCGCGAAGGCAACCATCGCGAGCGCGACTGCGGCACCGGAGCCGAACAAGAAGCTGGCCAGGGCCGCCGGCGCCGCGCCGACCAACCCGGCCATGCCGGTGATGAGCGCGAGGCGCGAGTTGGCCTCGACCAGCTCGTTCTCGTCGCGAACCACCGTGGGAACCAGAGCAGCCTTCGAGATGGCATGGCTCTTGCCCCCCACGAGAATGGCGAAGGCGAGGGGGAACAACAGCAGCGAGTCGATGTTCGAGATCATCAGCAGCGCGATCACCGCCCGCGCGGCGTTCACCGCCACCATCATCAGTCGCCGACCTCCTCTCGCTCGGTCGAGGGCAGGCCCGATGAGGGGTCCGACGATGGCGAAGGGCGCAACGGTGAAAGCGAGATACAGGCCCACCCGCCATCGCGCGGCACTGGGGTCGATCGAGAAGAACAGCGAGCCGGCGAGGGCAACGGCGATCATCGCGTCGCCGGCGGCACTCAACGCCTGGACACGGGCGAGGCGGGCGAAGGCCGAGGTGGGCCGGGGCGCGGCGCTGGCCTTCGGGCGATCCGGCGTCTCGAGTCTGCGCCAACCGCTGGAGCTCTGCGTCACGCGGTCATACTAGAACCCGATCTCGGATCCGGGTTCCCGCTCACTCGTCGGCGGCGTACTTGTACCCGAGCCCGCGAATGGTCACGATCCTGGTCGGGGCCGACGGGTCGTCCTCGATCTTGCTCCGCAAGCGTTTGATGTGCACATCGAGGGTCTTGGTGTCGCCGACATAGTCACTTCCCCACACCCGATCGATGAGCGATTCCCTGGTGAGCACCCGACCGGCGTTCTCGGCGAGCAGGGTGAGCAGATCGAACTCCTTGAGGGGGAGCGAGATCTCCTCGGCGCCGAGACGAACCTCGTGGCGTTCGGTGTCGACCAGCAACTCGTCGACCTCGATGACCCCACCCATGCCTTGGGCGGGGAGCGCGTCGGGAGCGGCCACCCCCCGGCGCAGGACGGCTCGCATGCGGGCCACCAGCTCGCGGAGACGGTACGGCTTGGTGACGTAGTCGTCGGCCCCGAGCTCGAGACCCACGACCGCATCGATCTCCTCGGTCTTGGCGGTGACCATGATGATCGGCACGTTCGACGTGGTGCGTATCCGCCGGCACACATCGACACCCGACAGCACCGGCAGCATCACGTCGAGCAGCACGATGTCGGGTTCGGCGGCATCGAACCGGACCAACGCCTCCCGCCCGTCTCGGGCGATGTCGACGACGAAGCCTTCGCGGGTGAGGCCGATGCGAAGGGCCTCGACGAAGGATTCCTCGTCGTCCACCACCAGGACACGGGTGGGCTTCGACACGTTCAGGAGTCCTCTCGCATCGACTCGGCGATCGGTTCATCGGTCGCCGAGAACGCAACCGGCATCGTGAGGGTGAACACCGAACCCTCGCCTTCGACCGAGCTCACCGACACCGTGCCGCCGTGGTTCGCCGCAACGTGACGCACGATCGCCAGACCGAGCCCGACCCCGCCGTCGCCGGCGTCGCGACGGCGCGACGAGTCGACCCGGTAGAAGCGTTCGAAGACCCGGTCGAGCTCACGGCGGGGAATACCCCGCCCGGTGTCACGAACCTCGATGACCACCGTGTCGCCGACCGCTCGACTGCGGACGACGACGGTGGCGCCGGGCTCGGAGAACTTGACCGCGTTGTCGATCAGGTTCGAGACGGCTGAAACCAGTTGGCGCCGGTCGGCCCACATCTCGATGGGGGCGACCGGCCGATTGACGGAGACCTCGACGCGGCGCCTCGACGCCGCGATGCGGTGGCGGTCGGCGGCTTCGTCGAGCACGTCCTGAACGGCCACGATGTCTCGTTCGGCCCGTTCGTCGTGCTCGATGCGACTGAACTCGAGCAGGTCTTCGACGGTGCGGCCGAGGCGGAGCACTTCGCGACTGATGCGTTCGCCGAGGCGTCGGACCACCTCGACGTCGCTCTCCCCTTCGAGGGTGTCGGCCAACAGGCTGATGGCGCCGACCGGGGTCTTCAGCTCATGACCGATGTTGGCCACGAAGTCGCGCCGGATGGCGTCGAGGCGTTGATGGTCGGTGACATCGTCGATCAGGACCACCGCACCGACCGTTTCGTCGTCGCCGGAGAGCAACGGCAGCGCATGGAGCAGGAGCGACCGGCGGGGCGGGCCGAACAGCACGAGCTCGTCCTCTCCGGCTTCGCCCCTGCGTGCGCCGTCGAGGAGTTGATTGAGACGACCCTCGACGACCGCATCGCTGTGGCGGGCACCGAAGAACGACGAGGCGAACGTGTTGGTCAGCACCACCCCACCGTCGGCGTCGACGACCACTGCACCCTGGGTCATCGTGTCGAGCACGAGGGCCAGCCGTCGTTCACGACGCCGAACATCGTCGAGCGCGGCGGCGGCGGCTCGAACCCGGAGCGGGAGGCGGGCATCGAGCCGCTGGGTGAGCTCGGCACCGGAGCCACGCGAGTCGAGGTCGAAGAGCCGGGCCTGGCGGCGAGCGAACTCGGCATGGCGGCGAGTGACGACCACGAGGGCTGCGGCGGTCGAGAGCAGTGCAGCCGCGAGGAGCACCGCCACCAGCGTCATCGGGCTTCGGGTTCCTCGGTGCGGGAGAGTCGGACGCGGGCTGCGGCGGCGTGCGCGGGCATCCAACCGTCGACCATGTACCGCACTCGCTCGCCGATATTCACCGCATGATCGCCGATGCGCTCGTAATACCGGGTGATGAGCGCCAGCTGAATGGCGGCCTGGAGATCGAAGTCACCGGCGGCATGGGCCTCGAAGATGGCCACCACGCACTCGTACTGGAGGTCGTCGAGGCGATCGTCGATGTCGTCGAGAGCGGCCGCCAGCCCCGCGTTCTTGTCGACGTAGGCGTCCATCGCCAGGCGGTAGAGGCGAGCCGCCTCCTCGCTCATCTGCACGATGATGCCGCGCAACCGGGGCGAGAACATGGTGGTGCCGTAGATGCGGCGGGCGCCCTTGGCGATGTTGACGCACAGGTCGGCCGAGCGTTCGATGTGACTGTTGGCCCACAGCGCCGTCACGATCGATCGCAGGTCGGTCGCCATGGGCTGCTGGAGGGCCAGCATGCTGTAGCAGCTCTCTTCGAGCGCCACCGACATCTCGTCGATCTCGTCGTCCTCGTCGATGATCTCCTGGGCACCGACCAGGTCCAGGTCGAGCAGGACCTCGGTGACACGGGGAATGAGCTCGGTGACCAGTGCGGCCTCGGCAACGATGCCCGACCGGACGTCCTCGAGGGCCTCGTGGAACGACTTGCGAAGTTCTTCGGTCATGGCCGTACCCCTGCTCAGCCGAATCGGCCGGTCACGTAGTTCTCGGTGCGCTCATCTGACGGGTTGGAGAAGATCTTCTCGGTGCGGTCGAACTCGATGAGCTCACCGAATCGTACGCCCGCCTCCTCGTCGACCGCCGCGGTGAAGAAGGCCGTCCGGTCGCTGACCCGCGCCGCCTGTTGCATGTTGTGGGTCACGATCACGATGGTGTACTCGGCCTTGATCTCCTGCATCAACTCCTCGATGCGGGTCGTCGCGATGGGGTCGAGCGACGAGCACGGCTCGTCCATGAGCAGCACATCAGGGTCGACGGCAACGGCGCGGGCGATGCAGAGACGCTGCTGTTGCCCACCGGACATGCCCATGGCCGAGGTCTTGAGGCGATCCTTCACTTCTTCCCACAGTGCGGCCTTCTTCAGCGAGCTCTCGACGATGTCGTCGAGGTCGGACTTGCTCTTGGCGATGCCGGCCACGCGCGGTCCGAACGCCACGTTCTCCCAGATGGTCTTGGGGAACGGGTTGGGCTTCTGGAACACCATGCCGATGCGGCGCCGCACCTCGACCGGGTCGACCCGACGGTCGTACAGATCGACGCCGTGGTACTCGATGGATCCCGCGACGCGAGCCGAGGCGATCAGGTCGTTCATGCGGTTGTAGCAGCGCAACATCGTGGACTTGCCGCAACCCGACGGCCCGATGATCGCGGTGATCTCGTTTCGGCGCACCTCCATGTTGCAGTGCCGCACGGCCCAGTGGTCGCCGTAGTACACGTCGACATCGGCGGCGCGCAGCACGATCTGCTCAGCGAGCTGCGCGTTCTCGGCGGCCTCGGTTGTGCTGATGTCGGCCTCGATCCCGTCATCCACGACTTCGTCCATCGCGAGCTCCTCTGCGTCCATGGTCAGCCCCGCTTCTTCTCGAAGCGATTGCGCATGACGATCGCCGCAGAGTTCAACACCAACACCAACACCATCAACACCACGATGGCCGCGGCCGCGTGTGACGCGAAATCGAGCCCGGCGCCACCGTCGTCGGAGCCCCCGTTGGCCTTCTTGACCCAGTCGGTGATCACGATCGGCATGGCGGTGAATCGGTCGCGCAGCCCGCCGAGGTCGAGGATGCCGGGATCACCGCCGAGTCGGCCCGTGACGGCGCCCACCAGGATGAGCGGAGCAGCCTCGCCGATGGCCCGCGACAGTGACAGCAGCGTGCCGGTGAGGATGCCGGGGGCGGCGTAGGGCAACACGTGACTCCGGATGACCTCCCACTTCGTTGCGCCCACGCCGTACCCGCCTTCACGGAGGCTGTCGGGCACGGCGCGGATCGCCTCGGCGGACGTGATGATCACCACCGGGAGAACCAACACGGCAAGGGTGATCCCCGCCGACACGAGACTGCGGCCTCCGGTGAGGCCACCCGTAGAGCTCGTGCCGCCGAGAAGCTTGACGAAGATCGCCAGGCCCAGCAAGCCGTAGACCACCGACGGCACGCCGGCGAGGTTGCGGATATTGAGCTGGATGAAACGGGTGAGTCGCGTATCGGTGGCGTACTCCTCGAGATAGATCGCGGCCGCGATGCCGATCGGGAAGGCGAGGAATGTGACGAAGATGCCGATCCAGATGGAACCGCGGAGCCCCTGGTGCACGCCGAGCTTTGCATCGCTCGAACGCGATCGGAGGGTGCCGGAGAGGAAATCGCCCAGACGCTCGGTGAGCACGGTCGAGCCGTCGGTGATCACGTCGAGCAACAACACGACGATGATCAGGAGCGTGAGCAGGAGACCGAGGAGCAGCAGTGCCCGAAAAACCGTGCCCCTGACGTCGATCCCCCCGGCCGCCAGCCGGCGACGGACCTCGGTCTCGACGCCCCCGGCGTCGCCCAGCGTGGTGAAGGCCATCAGTAGACCTCCCGAACCCGGCGCACGAATCGGTCGGCGATGATGTTGAGCCCGAAGGTGATGACGAACAACACGAGACCGACGAAGTACAGACTGGGGAACGTGAGCCCTTCACCGACCACAGCATCGGTACCCGATGCGAGCGAGGCCATCGCGGCCGTCATGGTGAGGCCACCGTCGATGGGATTGTCGGTGTAGAGGGCGGTATCGCCCGCGCCGCCGGCGATGAACACCACCATCGTCTCTCCGAGTGCTCTCGACACCGCAACGATCAGCGCGGCGGCCAGGCCGGAGACGGCCGCGGGCAACACCACCTGGATGCTCGTCGTGACCTTGCGGGCACCGAGGCCGGCCGAGGCCTCGCGCAGAGCATGGGGCACGGCCTGCATGGCGTCCTCGGAGATCGAGGCGACGAGGGGGATGGTGAGAATGCCGACACCGATCCCTGCGGCCATCAGGTTGCCTCGGTTCGCGCTCTGGAACGCGTTCTGCACCAGGTTGGGTGAGATCCACAGCAGAGCAAAGAAGCCGAGCACCACCGACGGGATGCCCGCGAGCACTTCGAGCATGGGCTTGAGGACCCTACGGACCCGGGGATTGGCGTACTCCGACAAGAATATCGCTGCTCCGAGACCGAGCGGTGTGGCCACGAGCATGGCGATACCGGTGACGATGAGCGACGCCACGACGAGTGTCTTGATGTCGTAGATCCCGTTGCGGGGGAACCAACCGGTCGACCACACCGCCGACCAGTCGACGTTGACCATGAACTCCCATGCCTCGAACAGCAAGGAGACGACGATGGCGCCGCTGACCACGACGGAGATCATGGCGGCAGCCAGGAGAACCACTCGCACGGTGCGTTCGCGCCGTGCCCGCTTGGGTGTGGCCTGGAGATCGCTGAGATCAAGTGGTGGAGGGCTGACCGCATCGCTCATGCCGGGCTCGAATCTAGTCGTGGTGACGGGTCGGAGCGCCACCGGGGGCCGGACGAAGATGGTCCGACCCCCACGGCGTCCGTCGGGATCTAACGGCCGCTCCAGGCGGCGAGGGTGGCGGCCTTGGCGTCTTCGGTCAGGGCGACGTAGCCGACATCAGCGACCGCGACGTCGAGGCCGTCGGTCATATAGAAGTCGACATAGGCACTCAGGGCAGGATTCTCTGCCGCCTCGGCCGCGTTCACGTAGATGTACAGCGACCGGCTGATCGAATACTCACCCGACGCGATCGTGTCGGCATTGGCCGGAGTGCAGCCATCGCCACCATCGACCTCGAGCACCTTCACGTCGGAAGCATTCAAACCGAACGCCGCACCTACGAAGCTCAACGAGCTGTTCGAACCCTGCGTGTTCCCGATGATCACGTTGTCATCGGCCGCCGAAACGTAGTCGGGCCGGTAGAGGTTCTCCTGGCCGCGCTCCTCGGCGATGTCTTCGAGCACCAGCTCGCCGAAGCTGTCATAGGTACCCGACTCGGTACCCGGCGCCGTGATGTCCAACGGCGCATCGGGCATGGCCAAGGACCCGCCGACCTCATCGGCCAGCCCCTGGGCGTCGGACCACGCGCCGAAGCCCTCGGCCTCGGCACTGAACAACGAGTACAGGTCACCGAAGTTGACACAGTTCACCGACTCGTTGGCCGGATTGGTCAGCACCGTGATGCCATCGATACCGACCTCGAGCTCGATGTACTCGATACCGGCCTCGGCACACAGTGCCGCCTCCTCGTCCTTGATCTGGCGAGACGCACCGGAGATGTCGGTCTCACCACCACAGAACAACTGAAAACCATCACCGGTGCCCGGACCATCGACATTCACCACGACACCCGGGGCCACCTCCTCGAACAGCTCCGCCGTCCGAACCGACACCGGCTCCACCGTCGACGAACCGGAGATGTTCACCTCACCCTCGACGTCGGCCATGGCGCCGTCGTCCATCGCCGGCTCATCGGCGGGCGCATCAGTGGTTGCGGCGTCTTCTCCGCTATCACTTCCACAGGCTGCAGCCACGAGGCCGAACGTCAGAAGAATGGCCAGCAGAAGCCAACGCTTGGAGGTCTTCACGGATCTTTGCTCCTCGGGGGAAACGAGACAGTCAGCTCGACTCGTCGGACGCTAAGGAGACCGGATGTCTACAGAGTGGACCGAATGTGAACGACGGGTGAACCCTTGTCGGCCAGTACAGGTCAGCCGAAGAGCCGACGAAACGACCACCGTCGCCGGGGGGCCTCGGGCGCCGTGACCGGCAGGGGCTCGGCCGCACTGCCTCGTTCGATCTCGAGGTTGCGTAGGGTCACGTGGGTGGAGATCCCGTCGACGTCTCCGATGCGCGTCCAGAAGCCGTTCTCGTCGAGGGTCCACGCCAGCGCGGTGTCGGCCAGGCACGTCGACAGAACCGTCGCGAGCCGGCTCTGGAGGGTGGGATCGTTCACGGGGGAGACGGCCTCGACGCGTCGGTTGAGGTTGCGGGGCATCAGATCGGCCGAACCGATGTAGTACTGCGGATGGTCCGGGCCGCCACCGTTGGCGAAGTAGTAGCACCGCGAGTGCTCGAGGTACCGGCCGACGATCGAGCGCACCCGGATGTTCGCGCTGAGCCCCGGCACACCGGGCCGGAGGCAGCAGATGCCACGGACGATGAGATCGATCGAGACTCCCGCCTGCGAGGCGCGGTAGAGCGCATCGATCATCTCGGCGTCGACCAGGCTGTTCATCTTCATGACGATTCGCCCACCGGAGCCGTGCGTGATCTCCTGGTTGATGCGCTGGACCAGCGGCTGACGAAGATGATGCGGGGCGACCAGCATCGCTTCGTACTCGATGTCGGAGCCGTACCCGGTGAGCACGTTGAACAGCTGGCCGATGTCGGCACCGATCGTGTCGTCGGTGGTGAAGAGCCCGAAGTCCTCGTAGAGGCGGGCCGTCTTGGAGTTGTAGTTGCCGGTGCCGACGTGGCAGTAGCGGCGGATGCCGCCACTCTCGCGTCGAACCACCAGGGCCACCTTGGTGTGCACTTTGAGACCGGCCAGGCCGTAGGCGACGTGCACGCCCGATCCTTCGAGTCGTTTCGCCCACTCGATGTTCTGTGCCTCGTCGAATCGCGCCTTGAGCTCGACCACCACGGCCACCTGTTTGCCGGCCTCGGCTGCCCTGACGAGCGACTCGACGATGGGCGTGTCGCCCGAGGTTCGGTAGAGGGTGAGCTTGATGGCCATCACCCGTCGGTCGGTAGATGCCTGATGGATGAATTCCGAGACCGAACCCGAGAACGACGTGTACGGGTGATGCACCAAGACATCGGACTCCCGCATCACTTCGAAGAAGTTGCGATAGCCGTCGGGGCCGTGGAACTCGGGCGGTTGCACCGACTTCCAGCTGGGTTCCTTGAGATCGGGTCGGTCGAGGCCGTGGAGCTGCCACAGATCGGCCAACGCCAGCGGCAGCGGACTGAAGTACACGTCGCGATCGCCGATATCGAGCTCCTCGATGAGGACCTGACGGGCGGCGGGGCTGATGCTGCGCTCGATCTCGAGCCGGACCACGCTGCGGAAACGGCGTCGGCGCAGCTCGATCTCGACCGCTTCGAGCAGATCCTCGGCCTCGCCCTCGTCGATGGCGAGGTCGCCGTTGCGGGTGACCCGGAAGATCACGTGATCGACGATCTCGGTGCCGGGGAACAATTGGTCGAGGTGGGCCGCGATCACCTGTTCGAGTCGGACGAAGCGCTGGCCGGTGGGCAGCGCCACGAACCGCGGGAGGATGGGCGGAACCTTGATGCGAGCGAACAGCGGCTTGCCCTCGCTCTGGAGGATCACACCGAGGCTCAACGAGAGGTTCGAGATGAACGGGAACGGCCGGCCGAGGTCGACGGCCAGCGGCGTGAGCACCGGATAGACCTGCTCTTCGAAGTACCCGCCGATCCACTGGTGCTCGGTGACGGTCAGGTCGTTGAAGTCGACCAGGTCGATGCCGGCGTCGGACAGGGCAGCCAGAAGCGACTCCCAGGTGTCGGCAACCACCGCCAGTTGGTCGTCGACAGCCACGTGAATGGCGTCGAGCTGCTCGAGGGGGGTGCGGCCGTCGGGTGTCAGCGCAGTGACCTCACCGGCCACCTGGTCGTTGAGGCCGGCCACCCGGACCTGGAAGAACTCGTCGAAGTTCGAGCCGTGGATGGCGAGGAACTTGAGCCGCTCGAGCAGCGGCATGTGCGGGTCTTCGGCCTGGGCGAGGACCCGGCGGTTGAAGTCGAGCCAGGACATCTCGCGGTTGATGAACCGCTCGGGTTGGCCCGCCAACGCCGTGAGCTCGGTTCCGGCCGAGGCCGGTTCAGCGACCGCCATCCTCCTCTTCCTCTGCATAACCGAGGTCCCATTCGATGAGCAGATTCGCTCGCTCTGCGTCGCGATTGACGCGCTCGCGATTACGGCGGAACTGCGGATCGTGGGGCGGCAGCAGCATGAGGCGGGCGTGGGCCCGGGCACGGAATCCGTCGATCATCGCCGGATCGCCGAAATCGGACCGGAACTCCCAGTGCGGAGCGACAGGACCGAGGTAGACGACCTTGACGTTGCCGACCGGTGGCACGGTCTCGGCATCGGCTGCAATGTCGGTCATGAGGTCTCCTGAACGGTGGAACGATGAATCCTAGTGTGCGAACGGCTCGCTGCACGCAGACCGCTGACGGGGCGACGGACCTGCGTCAGTTGCCGCGGGCGCCGAGCGTGGCGTCGACGCTCTGGCGCTGACCGTTGCGTTCGATGTCGATCGTGAGCGTGTCGCCGGGGGACGCACCGCGCACGATTCGGCCGACGTCCTCGCTGGCATCGACGGCCTCGGTGCCGATTCCCACGATCACGTCACCCGCCTGGATTCCCGCGTCGGACGCGGCGGCGCCGGGCACCACGTCGACCACGAAGGCGCCTGTGGCGGTGTCGACACCCGACTCGGCCAGCAGGTCGGGCGAGAGATCGGCGAGCGTCTGGGTGGTCACGCCGAGAAACGCGGTGTCGGGCGTGATGTCGCCCTGGCCCGCGGCGAGCTGCTCGACGAGTGGTTTGACCACATCGATCGAGATGGCAAAACCGACGTTCTGGGCGTTGTCGATGATGGCGGTGTTGATACCCACCACCTCGCCCGCTGCGTTCACGAGCGGACCACCCGAGTTGCCGGGGTTGATGGCCGCATCGGTCTGGATGAGCTCGGACAACGAGATGATCCCTGCTTCGATGGTCCGACCCTTGGCCGAGACGATGCCGCGCGTGACGCTCGGCGTGGCACCGAGGTTGAGCGCATTGCCGATGGCCACCACTTCGTCTCCGACGCGGAGCGACTCGACCGTACCCAGAACCGCCGGGGTGGTTCCGGCCACATCGAGGGTCTGGATGAGGGCGATGTCGTCGTCGGGAAAGCTCCCGACCATCTCGGCCAGGGCCGAGGTCCCGTCGAAGAAGAACACCTCGATCTGGTCGGCACCCGAGATCACATGGGCATTGGTGAGGATGAGGCCGTCGTCGGAGATGACCACACCCGAGCCGGAACCCTCGAACACGCCCCGAATCGTTTCCTGACCGGTGCGAAGGGTCACGACCGACGGCTGTACGCGCCCCAGCACGCCCTGGATGTCGATGGCCTCGCCGTCGAAGGTCAGATTCGAACCCTCGTCGAAGTCCGGGGGAGTGGCAACTTGTTGGGTGACCGTCGAATCATCGAAGATCCAAACCAGCCCGAGCGCGCCGAGCAGCGCACTGATCAGGGTGATCATCGCGGCGAGCCACAGCGTGCGGTGCGAGACCGACGGGACCTCGACCACCACGCGCTCGACCTCGGCTTCCACGACCGGCTGGCGAGCGAGATCGTAGGACGCTGCGTCGAGCAACGGAGGAAGACGGGGTTCGGACTCGATGCACCCATGGTTGCTCACCCAGAGGCCGCATCCAACGCGGATGGTCCGTTTTGTTCGTTTTCTTGGCGCGACTCGCTTTACTACGGTTTTCTGTTGGATCCGGGAACCTACACAGGCGCGCCGGCGTCATATCAGCACCGAGCGGGCTGAGGAGGACCTTGATGGACACGACATGGATGGCAGACGGGAACTGCGCACACCATCCACCGGAGACCTTCTTCCCCTCTGATGGAGTCGGTGTGATCGAAGCCCAGAAGATCTGCGCGACCTGCCCCGTCCAGGCCCTCTGCCTCGAGTACGCCCTCCGGAATCGTGTCGAGCACGGTGTCTGGGGCGGACACTCGGAGCGCTCTCGTCGCCGACTCGTACGCGAACGGAACAAGGCGAAGACGGCAGTCTGAGGCGCGCCTCCGAGATGTCGGCGGCCTAGATGTCGGCGGCCTTCATCATCATGTCGTCCATGCCGGGATCGGCCACGACGGTGACCACGTGGTCGCGGCGCTCGACGACCACCACGGCGAACCCATCGGCCTCGTAGTGCCACATCTTGTCCTCGTCGACCTGGTCGACAGTGCCCCCCCGCTCTTCGATCGAGTCCCAGTCGACCCGGCCGGGTTCGCGATACACCGACAGCTCGTGGGTGCCGTCGGAGTAGACCGCCTGCACCACGTCGTCGCGCCGGTATGCGCCCATCATGGCCAGGCCGGTGTCCTCGTCGACCATGGGCGGCATGTCGTCGGTGTCGATGGCGAGGAAGCCATCGGATTCACCCAGGTCGATGGCGCTGGCGTGGCGGTCGACGTAGTCGTCGACGGCCGGAACCAATCGCGCCACCCCGGTTCCCGAGAACACCCCGAGTACCAACAACCACACCGCGGCGACCCCGAGCACGGCAACGGCGGGAACGGCCAGCCCGAGGCCACGTCGACGACGACGGGCGTCGAGGGACACGACGACGGGATCGAAGATGCCCGGAGTGGGCTCGACGTCGCCCATGCTGCGGAGCAGCTGGCGGGTGCGGCCGAGGGTGGCCAGATCGGCGGCCAGCTCGGGTGAGGTGACCAGGTCGGCCTCGAGGGCCGTGATCTCGCTCGGGGCGAGCTCACCGTCGAGGTAGGCCGAGAGCCGTTCGTCGGTCATGGCGTCACGTCTCCGGATGCCACCAGGCGATCCCGCAACTGCGTGCGCCCGCGATGAATGCGGCTGCGCACGGTGCCGACGGGTACGTCGGTTGCGTCGCTGATCTCGTCGTAGCTCATTCCGACCACATCACACAGAACGACGGCGACCCGGAAATCGTGCCCGAGAGTGGCCAGCGCCGCTTGGAGGTAGTCCGGTAGCCCGCTGGAGGCCGATGCGACATCGGCGCCGGCTGTTCCCGCGATGACCCGATCGGGATCGTCGGGCAGCGGATCGGCGGGCCGACGCTTGCGGCGGCGGGTCTCGTCGTAGAAGGCATTGGTGGCGATGCGGGCGAGCCAGCCCGTCATCGAGCGCGGCTCGTAGGTCTTCAGTCCTCGTCGCACTCGCACCATCACCTCCTGCACCAGGTCGTCGGCATCCGAACGATTACCGGTGAGTCGGTACGCCACGGTGTAGATGAAGCGCCCGTAGTCGCGCGCCACGTCTTCCCAGGTCGGTACGTCGTCGGCGTCGGTCATCGATCTCCGACGACACAACGTCGGCCATGGGGCTGTGGTTCCCGCGGCATCGCCGAGCGGGAGGTCAGACCGACGATTCGTCCTCGTCGCTGACGCCCTCGTCGATGCCCTTCTTGAATTCCTTCTGGGCCTGCCCGAGCGAACGCGCCAGCTTGGGGAGCTTGGCCCCGCCGAAGACGACAAGCACGATGATCAAGATGATGAGGAGTTCACCACTTCCGAGACTACCCATGGTTCAACACTACCCCCGAAGTCAGGCGGTGATGCTGTCGGCCTGGGCCGCGGCCGCCGCCGCCTGCCGGGCCAGGGCCCGCTGACGACGGATGCGGCGGCGCTCGCGTTCGCTCATACCGCCCCAGATGCCGAATTTCTCGCCGTTGGCCAGGGCGTACTCGAGGCAGTCGCCGCGGACCACACAACCGCGGCAGACGTCCTTGGCCTCGCGGGTCGATGCACCGCGTTCGGGGAAGAAGAGATCGGGATCGACACCGAGGCAGTTGGCCAGTTCCTGCCACGGGCGTTCTTCGGCCCCAGGTTCGACCTGGACCTCGAGTTCGCTCATGTGTGCCTCCCTGCCCTGCCGGCCCGTGCCGGCCAGGACACCGCGATGCCCGCTGCCTGGACACGCGTGTAATTACGTCCATGTGATTCTGGACCCTGAGCAGGCAAATCGCAAGACCGAGTCCGATTTTTCTGGAATTTCGCCCGGCGGCTCGATCAGGCGGTCCGACGACCCTGCACCATGGCCCGGCGGTGCTCGACGAAATCGACGAGCACGTAATCGCCCAGATTCTCGTTGGTCGTGAAGAACGCACGCCCACCGTTCATCTTGGTGATCTGCTCGATGAACCGGGTCAGATGGGGCGTGGCGTCGAGCATGAAGGTGTTGATGCGGATGCCCTCCCGGGTACAGGCCGCGACCTCCGACAACGTGCGATCGACCGTTTCCTGCGACGGCGGATAGCTGAAGAACGGTTTTCCGCTCGCGGTGATGTGGGCGGTGGGCTCACCGTCGGTGATCATGATGATCTGCTTGGTACCGCTCTGGCGGGCCAACAGCTCGCGGGCCAACAGGAAGCCGTGTTGCATGTTGGTGCCGTACACGTAGTCCCAGGAGACCTCGGGGAGCTGCTCGGGTCTGATCTTGCGGGCCACCTCACTGAAGGCCACCACCCCCAGGTAGTCCCGCGGGTACTGGCTGCTCATGAGGGCGTGCAGCGCCATGGCCACCTTCTTGGCCGGCAGGAAGTTGTCGCGCATCGGCATGCTCAACGACAGATCGAGCATGAGGACCGTGCTCACCTTCACCAGCGACTCCGTGCGCTCGACCTCGAAGTCATCGGGCGTGAGCGGAACCGGCGTGCCCCCACCGGTTCGACGGATGGCGTTGCGGATGGTGCGCTGGATGTCGAGGTTGAACGGATCGCCGAACTCGTAGGGCTTGGTCGAATAGTCGCGCTCGTGGCCGACGCCGGTCTGGGCCAGCTCGTGGCCGCCGGGGCGGTCGTGGCGCAACTTGCGGAACAGATCGGCCAAGGCCTGCTGGCCGAGACGACGGATGGCTCGCGGGGTCATCTCGAGGCGGCCGTCCTTGTTCTCGATGAGGCCCGCGTCTTCGAGCAGCTTCGTCATCTCGGCCATCTGCTCGAGGCTGCGAGCGGCGTCGTCACCCATGAGCTCACGCGCCCGTTCGACGTCGACCTCGGCGAGAGCACCGGGGTTGGTGGCGCCCCGAAGGAGCTGTTCGAGCTGATCGATGTCGGCCAGCTCACCGAGGACCTGTTGACCGCTGCCCAGATCGAGGGGGTCGAGTCCCTGGAACTGCTGCTCGCTGTCCCAGCCGGCGTCGGGAAAGAGCTGCTGGAGGCTACGACCGAGCTGATCGGCCTGCCAGCGCAGGTCCATGTCCTCGAGCAGCTGATCGGACAGTGCCTCGAGCTGGGCCCGCTGTTCGGGCGTCATCGAGTTCAACATCGCCTGCATCGCGGCCATCCGGGCAGCCATGGCTTCGAGCAGCTCGTCGAGGGTCTCGGGGTTCTCGGGGAAGAAGTCGCCGAAACGGTTCATGAAGCCGCTGAAATCGGGCTCCTCGCCGTTGGCCCGCTGATCGAGCATGTGGTTCAGCTCGGCCATCATGTCCTTCGCCCGCTGGAGGTCCTCGGGCTGCATGCCGTCGACACCCTCGGTCATCTGGTCGACGAACTGCTGCATCAGCTGCTCACGGAGGCGCTCGAGCAGTTCGTCGAAGCGACGCTGCGCCTCGGCCGAGGTGAAGTCGTAGTCCTGGAGGCTCTTCGTCTGCCCCGCGAGATCGGGCGGCAACATGTCGAGGTGGAACTGTGCTTCCTCGGCGGCCCGCCTGGCGATCTCGTCGCGTCGAGCGTCGCCGGACTCAGTGCCGAGAACATCGTCGAGCGCCCGCTTCTCGGTCTCGATCACCTCGTTGAGATCGCGGGCGATCTCGTCGTACACGCCGCCCAGGTCGAACTGGTCGAGCCGATCCTGACGTTGCTGCCTGAGCTGCTCGAGCAGCTCGCGGATGCCCTGCATTCGCTCACCGTCGACATCGAACCCCTGCTGCATCAGACGCCGTAGCGCGGCGTTGAGATCGCCGTGGTACACGAGGTCGTCGGCCATCTCGCTCATGAGATCGGCCGCCGACAGATCGAAACCGGTCTGGGTTCCGTCCCAGCGCGAGTACGACACGCGCCGGTCGGCGGAGCGGCGACGGGAGCGGCGACGAAACAGAGCCATACCGGCAAGCTACCCCACCGGCACCCCTTCCCTTCCGGCGCGCGATCGATGGTGTCCAGCCACCGCCGCGCGAGCCGGAAGCCCGGGGGCAGCGCATACTCGTCTCGTATGGATCGGAGCAGATGGATCGGGGTGACGCAGTCGTCGGTGCAGGCCGAGGGGGCCGGCGCCGCGTCCGACTGGTTCGCCTGGGAACGCGAGCGCGAGCTCGGTCCGTCGAGCGACGGGAACGGGTTCGGCACCGACTTCGCCGACGACTTCGCCCTGTTCGCCTCGCTCGGGCACACCCACGTGCGCCTCACGATCGAGTGGGCACGAATCGAGCCGGCCGGCGGCAAGCTCGACCGCGACGAGATCGACCGCTACCACGACATGTTGACGGCGGCTCGCCACGCCGGGCTCGATCCCATCGTGACCCTCGTGTCGACGTCGTTGCCGGGCTGGTTCCACGACGACGAGGGCGGCTTCCTCGACGCCAAGAACCGGCGCACCCGCTGGGTGACCCACGTCGAGCGTTGCGCCGAGACCTTCGAAGGGTTGGCGGCGGCCTGGGTCGGCATCGACGATCCCATCGGCTGGGCGGTCCGGGGCTACGGACTGGGCTCACGACCTCCCGGCAGGAACGACCCCGAGAAGGCCATCGATGCCGTGGTCGCCGCCCTCGACGCCGACCGGCTCGCGGCGACGGTGCTGCGGGCCGGCACGGCACCGGTGATCTCGTCGTTCGGACTCCCGACCATCTTCCCCGTCGGGCCCGATGCCGGCGCGAGTGCCCGGTTCTGGGACGACCTCTTCTGGCAGAGCTGGATCGGAGCCGTCGGCGACGGCGAGGTCCTGGTGCCCCATCGTCGGCCGCGCAAGAACCAGGATTACGTCGGCATGTACGACATCGTCGGCTTCATCCACATGCCGCCGCTCGGTGTCGACCGTGAGGGAACGTGCCGTCCCTACCCTGGCGGTGGCCAGCCCGACGCCACCGGCTTCGTCCCTACCCCGCCCGAGCTGGGCGAGACACTCCGACGCCTCGACGAGGAGCTCCCGAACCAACCACTGCTCGTCACCGGTCTCGGCGTCACGACCGACGACGACGACTTCCGCGACGCGATCCTCGACGACATGTCGCAGGAGATCGCCTCGGCCATCGGCGACGGAGTGGCCCTGAAGGGATGGCTCCACGACACCGGTGTCGACGGCTACGAGTGGGCCGGCGGGTTCACACGCCGGCGCGGCATCATCGATCGCGACCGCAACCCCAAACCGAGCGCCCGCCGGGTGGCCGCACCCGATCGACCCGATCAGGTGCGGGACTTGTAGATGGCTCTCGATCCACCGGAACCCGAGGTCGCCGTCTTGTTGAGGCGCTTCGACAGGTGGAGGCCCTCGAGCACGAACTCGATGCCACTCGCCACCAGGGCGGCGTCGTCGAGGTCGTCGTGTTCGAAACCGAGAGCCGTGAGGCACGCGCCGAGAGCCGGGACACGGTCGAGGAGCTTCAGGTAGAGGTCGCCGGGCACGTCATCGCCGGCATCGACCACCAGTTGGTCGTCGTCGAAGGCCTCGACCACCGCCTGGCCCTCGGCCGGATCGACGACGTCCCGGAACACGGTGAGCACCGCCGACTTGAGGAGCGTCTGCACGATCTCACCGTCGCGGCCGTCGTCGAGCGATTCGATCTCGACCTTGCCCATCGTCGAGGGAGCGAGGGCATCGAGGTCGCACACGCGCGGCACCGCCCGGGCCTCACCCGCCCGGAGCGACCGTCGTATGGCGCTCGCCGCCAACGTCTCGTAGTTGGCCACCGAGAGTCGGACCGAGACCCCCGAGCGCTGGTTGATGTGGGGGCTGTCGCGGGCCAGATGACTGAGCGTGGCCACGATCTCACCCATGAACTCGGGCACCTCGACGCTGACACCGTCGGTCTCGGGCAGGCGTGCCTCCTGCTCGGCGATGTCGAGCTCGATGTCGACCTCGAGCGGATAGTGAGTGCGGATCTGGGCACCGAAGCGGTCCTTCAGCGGGGTGATGATGCGACCCCGATTCGTGTAGTCCTCGGGATTGGCCGAGGCGAACAGCAACACGTCGAGGGGCAGCCGCACCTTGAAGCCGCGGATCTGCACATCGCGCTCCTCGAGCACGTTCAGCAGACCGACCTGGATGCGTTCGGAGAGGTCGGGCAGCTCGTTGATGGCGAACAGCCCCCGGTTCGTACGCGGCACCAGCCCGTAGTGGATGGTGAGCTCGTCGGAGAGATACCGACCCTCGGCCACCTTGATCGGGTCGACTTCGCCGATGAGGTCGGCGATCGAGGTGTCGGGCGTGGCCAGCTTCTCGCCGTAGCGTTGGTCGCGGTGCACCCAGTCGAGCGGCGTGTCGTCCCCGTCGTGGGCGATCAGTTCACGGGCGTGGCGCGAGACCGGGTGGTACGGGTCGTCGTTGATCTCGCTCCCGGCGACGATCGGCATCCACTCGTCGAGCAGGGCGGTGAGCCCGCGGATCATGCGGGTCTTGGCCTGCCCTCGCTCGCCGAGAAAGATCACGTCGTGTCCGGCGAGGAGCGCGTTCTCGAGCTGGGGGATCACCGTTTCCTCGTAACCGATGACGTTGGCCACCAACGATTCGCCGGCCGCGATGCGCTTCACCGCATTGGCGCGCACTTCGTCGCGCACCGAGCGCGACTGCCAGCCGGCTGCCTTGAGTTCACCGAGGGTGGTGGGTCGGGTCATTCCCGGAACCTACACAACCCGACCGTCGAACGACGGTCAGTCGCGGAGGAACTCGGTCTCGAGCTCGTCCCACGGCTGGGCTCGGCTGTACAGCCACCCCTGCCCGCGCCGACATCCGAGACGGAGCAGCTCGTCGACCTGGCGAGGATGCTCGATGCCCTCGGCCACCACGCCCAGACCGACGGCCCGGGCGAGCTCGACGATGGCGCGCGTGATCGCCGTGTCCTCCGACGACAGGCCGAGGCCCGCCACGAAGCTCCGGTCGATCTTCAACACGTCGACCGGCAGACGCTTGAGCTGACTGAGCGACGAGAAGCCGGTGCCGAAGTCGTCGACGGCCACCTCGACACCCGTGCGGCGCAGCTCGTCGAGCACGTCGAGAGCCGACGGGTCGGACATGAGAGCGGTTTCGGTGACCTCGACGCACAGACCGGAGGAATCGAGATCGGCGTCGGCGAGCGCCTGCCCGACGACATCGACCAGCTCCTCGTCGCCGAGCTGTTCGGCCGACAGATTGACCCGCAGGGTGAGGACGGTTCCGCCGAAACGACGAGCCCAGTTGCCGAAGTCGGCGCAGGCCCGGCGCATCACCGATCGACCGATCTCCTGGATCAGCCCCGAGGCCTCGGCCAGCTCCACGAAGTCGCCGGCAACGACCACGCCACGATCGGGGTGGTCCCAGCGCACCAGGGCCTCGGCACCGAGGGCCAGACCACTCTCGAGATCGATCTCGGGTTGATAGTGAACCGTGAGCTCGTCGGCCTCGATCGCCTCGACGAGCCGGCTGACTTCGTCAGGGTCGAACGGCTGTAGGACGGGTACCGGATCGGACAACACCCCCGGCGTCGACTCGGCGTCGTCCTCGGAACGAGTGGGGCGGAAGGTGAGCAGACGCGTGCCGGGCGGGCCGAGCCGCCCGGGGCGGTCGACGAACAACATGAGCGGGCCCGAGGCACCGAGGAGCAGCGACCCCGAGCCCTTCGGCGCATCGGCGGGGCGGGTCAGCGCCCGTTCCACCGCACCGACGTCGGCTTCGGAGACGAGATCGACCAGCGTCGAACCGACCCACTCCTCGGCCGGCCGGCCCAGGATCGAGCCACTGTTCGGGCTCGCGTAGCTGACCACGCCCTCGTGGTCGACGAGCATCACGGCATCACGGAGGTGGGCCAGGACCTGAGCGTGCACGGGCGCGCCGAGGGTCGACACCGCCGTATCGGTGATGTCGATGACGTCGTCGGTCGATTCGAGTTGCTCGAAACCCTGCTCGCGCACCGAAGCAAGTATGGCGACGGTGGTCAGCTCAGCCGTGGATGGCAGGAAGTTTTGCCCAGGCAACGACGCTACGGTCGAACAATGTCCGAGGCCGGCGGCACGCTTCGCCCACCCCTTCTGCTCGCCGAAGATTGGCGGACGATCACGAGCGACGAGCAGCTCGCGCTGACCTTCCACGAACCCGACCTCGACGACAGCGACTGGACACCGCTCACCATGCCGTCGACCTGGCGAACCGAGGCCGCACTTGCCGAAAGTGACGGTCCGGTCCTCTACCGCCGCCGCGTCCCGAGTTTCGAGCTCGGCGACGAGGAGCGGGCGTGGCTGGTCGCCGGTCGAGTCTTCTCGGAGGCCGACGTGTGGTGGAACGGCCACTACCTCGGCGACGTCGACGGCTACTTCGCGGAGGACGCCTTCGAGCTCGATCCGATCCTGCTCGATGGCCCCGAACACGTGCTCGCGATCGAGGTGCGCCACCAGCCGAGCGGCGAGATCGACGGCAAGCAGTCGATCGTCGGCACCTTCGACGATTCCCGGGTGGTCGACCCCCGCGGCAACCCCGGCGGAATATGGGTCGCCCCCCGCATCGAGCGCACCGGACCGCTCCGCCTCAGCTGGGTGCGAGTGCGGTGCAACGAGGCCTCCCCTGCGGTCGCCGTCCTCACCGTGACCGCCACCATCGACTCACTCACCCGGTGCACCGCACGCTTGTCGACGACCGTGGCCGACACCGAGCACTCGTTCGATCAACCCCTCACGATCGGGGAGAATCGAGTGGAGTGGCTGGTGTCGGTGCCCGACCCCGAGCTGTGGTGGCCACGCGGGCTGGGCGATCCCCATCTCGTCGACGTGCAGATCGACGTTGCCGAGATCGACTCGTCCGTGGTCAGCGACCGTCGTCGGCTCCGAACGGGAATCCGGGCGGTCGAGATGAAGAACTGGGCGCTTCGCATCAACGGTGAGCGGATGTTCGCCAAGGGCGTGAATCTGGCCCCCGCCGGTCTCGATCTCGCTTCCATCACCGCCGAGGACGCCGAGCTCGACCTCCGACTCGCCCTCGACGCCGGGTTCGACCTCGTGAGACTCAGGGGCCACATCGCCCATCCGGGGCTCTACGACGCCGCCGATCGTCTCGGGTTGCTCATCTGGCAGGACTTCCCCCTCTGGCGGGGTTACTCCAAACGTGTGCGCCGGCGAGCCGTCCGCCTGGTGAACGATGCCGTCAACCAGCTGGCCCATCACCCGTCGGTCGTCATCTGGTGCGCGCACGACACGCCGACGCCCGATGGCATCGACGATGCCGCCGCGCCACGGCCACGCTACGGAGGCGTGCGCGCCGCACTCGGCCAGCAGCTCCCGACGTGGAATCGGTCGGTGCTCGACCGGTCGGTCAAGCACACGATCGAGCGGTACGACGGAACCAGACCGGTGGTCGCCCATTCGGGACAGTGGCCGCATCCGCCACAACTCGACGGAACCGACACCCACCTCTGGTTCGGCTGGCGCTGGGGCGAGGGTCGCGACCTCGAGAAGCTGGCCGCCCGCATGCCTCGTGCGGTCCGATGGGTGTCGGAGTTCGGCGCCGGATCGGTGCCCGACTCGGCGCAGTTCTGCGAACCCGGCCGGTGGCCGTTGCTCGACTTCGACCGACTGACCGCCGACCACGGGTACGAGCGCCACAACTTCGAGGCCCACCAGAACCCGGCCGACTTCGCGTCCTTCGACGCCTGGCGGATTGCGAGCCAGCGGTACCAGGCCCAGATCGTGCGGCGACAGATCGAGGTGCTCCGACGACTCAAGTACCGACCGACCGGCGGATTCTGCCTCGATCATCTCGTCGACTCGTGGCCGGCGATCAGCACCAGCCTCGTCGACCACGAGCGCGAACCCAAGCTCGCCTACGACGCTGCGTTCGAGGCGCTGGCTCCGGTCATCGTCGTGGCCGATCGACTTCCGACCGCCATCCGACCCGGTCAGGCTCTCGCCTTCGACGTCCATGTCGTCAACGACCACCGCCACGAGGTGGCCGCAACCGTCGCCGCCGAAATGCGCTGGCCGAGCACCGGCGGCTCCCCGACCAGGCACCGATGGGCATGGCAGGGAGTCGTCGACGCCGACGACGTCGTGCGGGTCGGCACCATCAGCTGGGTCGCCCCCGACGTGCCCGGACCGGTGACGCTGATCCTGGCGCTCACGGGCGACGCCGACGCCACGAACCGCTACGACACCGAGATCGCCTGAACCCTCACGGGTTTACCCATGATCGTGCCGACCCGGTAGCGTCGAAGCATCGCCTAACCGTCGTCGGGCTCGCCGTTCGGTGCGCCTCGGAAGGGATCTCCTCGATGGCAACGACACTGTCTCGCACTCGCGGCGGGCCCACCCCCAGCACGACTGCCGAGCCGATTCGCTCCAAGCCACGTTCACTACCGTTCCCGCTCAGCCTGTACCAGACGGCGGTCGGCAAGAAGTGGGTCATGGCGCTCACCGGCATCGGACTGGTGGGGTTCGTCATCGCCCACATGATCGGCAACCTCCACATGTACGAGGGTCCCGTGCCGGTCGCCGAGTACGGAGAAACCCTCCGCGACATCGGCATCGACGTCATCCCCCGTACGTGGTTCCTGTGGGCCCTGCGCGGCGGACTCGTGGTCATGTTCGTCCTGCACATCCACTCGGCGGTCTCGCTGGCGAGGATGAACCACACCTCGAACGCGGGCTCGAAGCTCGACGGCAACAAGAGGTACACCGGCGGCCAGGACTACATCGCGGTCAACTTCGCCAGCCGCACGATGCGGTGGACGGGCCCGATCATCGCCCTGTACCTGCTGTATCACCTGGCCGACCTCACATGGGGCCTCCTGCCCTGGGTCGACTTCGAGCGGGGCGATCCCTACCACAACCTGGTCGGGAGCCTCGAGAACTGGCCGGTCGCCATCCTCTACATCGTCGCCAACGTGGCTCTCGCCGTGCACATCTTCCACGGCGTGTACAGCCTCTTCCAGAGCCTCGGTGTCAACAACCCCAAGATCAACAGCGTGCGGCGCCCCCTGGCCGGAGCGCTGGCGCTGATGATCCTCGTCGGGAACCTCAGCTTCCCGATCGCGGTGCAGGCCGGTCTGATCGACCAGGACAACTGCGAGGCACCGTGCGGAATCACCGGACTCGAAGCCGAGGAGGCTGCGGAATGATCGGAACCCTCGACGCGAAGATCCCCGCCGGTCCCCTCGCCGACAAGTGGACCAACCACAAGTTCTCCATGAAGCTGGTGAACCCCAGCAACAAGCGCAAGTTCGACGTGATCATCGTCGGTACGGGCCTGGCCGGTGCGTCGGCGGCTGCTTCGCTGGGCGAGCTCGGATACAAGGTGAAGGCCTTCACCTACCACGACTCGCCCCGCCGGGCCCACAGCATCGCGGCCCAGGGCGGCATCAACGCGGCCAAGAACTACCAGAACGACGGCGACTCGATCTACCGGCTGTTCTACGACACCATCAAGGGCGGCGACTACCGCAGTCGCGAGGCCAACGTGTACCGCCTCGCCGAGGTCTCGCTGAACATCATCGACCAGGCCGTGGCCCAGGGCGTGCCCTTCGGGCGTGAGTACGGCGGCCTGCTCGACAACCGCTCCTTCGGCGGCGCCCAGGTGAGCCGCACCTTCTACGCACGGGGCCAGACCGGCCAGCAGTTGCTGCTCGGCGCCTACTCGGCGCTCATGCGCCAGGTGGCCGCCGGCTCGGTCGAGATGCACACCAACTCCGAGATGCTCGAGCTCGTCGTCGAAGACGGGCGCGCCGTCGGCATCGTCACCCGCGATCTGCTCAGCGGCGCGGTCGAGGCCCACAGTGCCCACGCAGTCGTGCTCGCCACCGGTGGCTACGGCAACGTGTACTACCTGTCGACCAACGCCATGAACTGCAACGTGACCGCCGCATGGCGAGCGCACCGAAAAGGTGCTCTGTTCGCCAACCCCTGCTACACCCAGATCCACCCCACCTGCATCCCGGCGAGCGACGAGTTCCAGAGCAAGCTCACCCTCATGTCCGAGTCGTTGCGCAACGACGGACGCATCTGGGTGCCCAAGTCGGTCGACGAGACGCGACCAGGGGGCGACATCCCCGAGGCCGAGCGCGACTACTACCTCGAACGCAAGTACCCGGCGTTCGGCAACCTGGTGCCACGAGACGTCGCCTCGCGCAACGCCAAGACCCTCGTCGACAAGGGCCATGGCGTCGGCCCGCTGAAGAACGGCGTGTTCCTCGACTTCGCCGATGCCATCGCCCGCGAGGGCGAGGCGACCATCAAGGCCCGCTACGGCAACTTGTTCGACATGTACGAGCGCATCACCGGTGAGAACCCGTACAAGCGGCCCATGCGCATCTACCCGGCCACGCACTACACCATGGGCGGCTTGTGGGTCGACTACGAGCTGCAGTCGAACCTGCCGGGCCTGTTCGTCACGGGCGAGGCCAACTTCTCCGACCACGGCGCCAACCGTCTCGGTGCCTCGGCCCTCATGCAGGGTCTCGCCGACGGCTACTTCGTGCTGCCGTACACCATCGGCAACTACCTCTCGGGCCTGCTGGGCGATCCCGTGGTGCCCACCGACCACGATGTCTTCACCAGCGTCGTGGCCGAAGTGAACGACCAGACCCAGAGGTGGCTCGACGTGCGCGGCACCCGCTCACCCGACTACTTCCATCGAGAGCTCGGCAAGATCGTGTGGGACCACATCGGCATGGAACGCAACCAGACCGGCCTCGAGAAGGCGATCTCGGAGATCCCCGCGTTGCGCAAGGAGTTCGAGAACGACGTCCGGGTGCTCGGCAACGCCGACGGTCTCAACACGTCGCTCGAGAAGGTGGGCCGCATCGCCGACTTCTTCGAGCTGGCCGAGACCATGGCCCGCGACGCCCTGACCCGAGTCGAGTCGTGTGGCGGCCACTTCCGCCAGGAGAGCCAGACCGAAGAGGGCGAGGCGTTGCGCGACGACGAGAACTTCACCCACGTCGCGTCCTGGGAGTACACCGGGCCCGACAGTGAACCCATCCGCCACGAAGAAGCGCTCGAGTTCGAGTTCGTCGAGCTCACCCAGCGCAGCTACAAGTAGGAGCCGTTGTGGAAGCAACGATCAATCTGACCCTCGATGTCTGGCGTCAGGCCGGACCCGACGCCGGCGGACGTTTCGTGCGCTACGAGGCCAACGACATCGCCGAGGACATGTCGTTCCTCGAGATGCTCGACGTCGTCAACGAAGCGCTGATCACCAAAGGTGACGAGCCGATCGAGTTCGCCAGCGACTGCCGCGAGGGCATCTGCGGAACGTGCGGGGTCATGGTGAACGGCAAGGCCCACGGGCCCGAGAAGGCCACCGCAACCTGCCAGCTGCACATGCGAAAGTTCGCCGACGGCGACCACCTGGTGATCGAACCGTGGCGCGCCGCGGCGTTTCCGGTCATCAAGGATCTGGTCGTCGATCGGTCACCCTTCGACCGCATCATCGAAGCGGGTGGCTTCATCGGGGTGAACACCGGCTCGGCACCCGACGCCAACCTCATCCCGGTGCCCAAGGACGTCGCCGAGACGGCGATGGACGCGGCGGCCTGCATCGGGTGCGCCGCCTGTGTGGCGGCGTGCCCGAACTCGGCGGCCCAACTGTTCACCTCGGCCAAGATCCAACACCTCAACCTGTTGCCCCAGGGCCAGGCCCAGCGCTGGAGCCGTACCGAGAACATGATCGAGACGATGGAGCAGTACTTCGGGTCCTGCACCAATCACGGTGAGTGTCACGAGGCCTGCCCCAAGGAGATCTCGCTCGACTTCATCGCCTACACCAACCGCGACTACGTGAAGAGCAAGATCAAGAACCGCAAGCTCGCGGGTCAGTAGGCCAGACGGCCTCCGGGTCTCACGAATCAGCGCGTTCGAGGCGTTGCAGCGCGTCGGTCACCGCACGAGCCGTGACCGCGACCTTCGGTTCGACGAGGAGGCCGCCGTGGTCGCCCGGCAACTCGATCACCTCCACGTTCTCCCCCAGATGGTCGCTCCATCCGAGGTCGGACCGACCGGTGGCCCGCCGCCGCTCAGCGGTGGCGACGACCACGGCCGGAACACCGACGACGGTCCCCGACCGACGATGGGTGTCGAGCATGATTCGGGACGCCCGAGTGTTCCGGCGCCACCGGACCGCCGGATCGCGGACATCGCGGTCCCGATCGGTGACGACGCCACGGAGGTCCGCAAGAGATCGTCGGCCGGAGCTCGCGGCGCGTGCCCGCCGCCGTTGCTCGACGGGTGCGGCGTCGACGATCAACAGTCCCTCCACCCACCCCGGAAGTCGTCGATGGAGCCGTCGAACCACCTCGACGGCCACGACCCCTCCGAACGAGTTGCCCGCAATCACCGGCGGTGGCCCGTCGAGGCTCACGAGCGTCTCGACGATGCGAGCGACAAGACGCCGGAGAACCAGATTCGGGCGTTCGCCGATCTCGGATCCGGGGTACGGATACACGAGAACCTCGGGCGGAGCGGCGAGGTGGTGAACGAGGCGTCGTACCTCGACATCGAGGCTACCGCCACCAGGAAACCAGATCACGCGTCGACCGTCATGACCGGTGCAGATCCGCCGAAGCCGGCCCGGCAGGGGTCCGCCGAGGGAGGCGACCCCGTCTGCGGCCAACTCGGCAAGGGGTCGATCTCCGACGAGCATGGCCATGTCGAGCCTGACCCCGCGGATGTCGAACAACTGCTCCTGGAGTGAAATGGCGGCGAAACTGTCGCCTCCGTTGGCCTGGAGGGAGCGAGTCGGGTCGATCGTGGTCGGCGACCGGCCCAGCACACTCGCCACCACGGCGCAGATGTCGGCCACATCAGGTGAGAGCGACACGACTTCGGCCGTATCCTGGGATCGGGCGAGAAGCGTTCGGGCCGTCATGTGGTCGATCTTCCCGCTATCGAGCACCGGAATCGCCTCGACGACCTCGATCCGGTTCAGAACGGCGAACGACGGCAGGAGCTCGGCGACCGCCGAACGCATGTCGGCCGCCGACGGGTGTCCGATGGGAGTGACCAGGGCCGCAAGACTGGCGCCGAGCGGCGCCTCCGGATCGATCATGACGAGAGCCGAGCGCACGAGACCGGTCGAGACGAGTGCATGCTCTATCTCGCCGGCATCGATGCGATTGCCGTTCACGGACAGGCGGGAGTCGCGTCGACCGACGAAATGCAGCCGACCCGCGCCGTCCCACCACCCGAGATCGCCGGACCGATGACCCCGATCACCGGCCTCCGACGGCGTGACGAGCGGACCATGGATGACGATCTCGCCTCGCACTCCGGGGGGTACCGCACACCCGTTGGCGTCGATCACCTCGAGTCCGACGTTGGCGAGCGGACGACCGATGTCGGGATCCCGAGTGCCCTGCGGCACGGGACCGAGCGTGCTTTCCGACGTGGCTTCCGTACAGCCGTACTGGTTCACGATCGTCGCATCGGGGAACGCCTCGGCGACGGCGTCGGCGGTGCCCCGGGTCAGCCGATCGGCGCCCGAAACGACCAGTCTCACCTGCCGGTTCGGGCCGACGTGGCCGAGCACCTGACCTGCCACGGCGTGGAGCATGGCCGGGGTTCCCCGGTACCAGGTCACGGCGAGCTCGTTCAACCGCAGTGCGATCCGGAATGGATCTCGAACGGTGACGCCATCGAGGAAGTAGAGGGCGCTCCCGCTCAGCAACGGAGCCAACCACTCCGACAGGAACCCGACCACCGATGCAGGTTTGGAGACCGTGGCGACCCCGACGGCGTCGGGTGGGACGATCTGATGCCACGCGTGCACGAGGTGGACCAGATTCGACTGCGTTCCCATGCTCAGGCGCGGCTCTCCGGTCGAGCCGCTGGTGAGACATCCCCACGCCGGCGATTCGGGGTCGATCGAGTCCGGCAGTTGGCCGGGAGGCGAGGCGGTCAAGAGCTCATCGAAGGAGACCTCCTGGTGACCGGACGGCATGGGTGCTCCGCCGACGTCGGCGACGACGAGGCGCACCGAGGCCGCGGTCAGCTGCGTGGCCATTCGCCGCTCGGATCCGTCGCACCCAACGGCGACCACCGCGCGGCCGATACGCCAGGCCGCGAGCTGGAGGACGATCTGCTCGAGGCCACCCGGCAGGACCGAGCCGATCGTCTCACCCTCCGTGGTGCGCCCGGCCAGGGCGATCGCGACGCGCCCGACCAACGCGTCGAGGTCCACGAAAGTGAGGTCGTGATCGAAGGAGCGCACCGCCGTTCTCCTCGGCCACTTGGCCACACACGTGCGGAACCAGTCGTCGACGGTCGTGAAGCCGGGAACGCCCTGAGGGCCACGGCACCACTCGTCCACGAGGGCCAGGTCGATCGAGCTGACCCAGCCGATCTCTTCGAGGAGACAATCGGGTGCGTCGACCAACGACTCGACGATCGCGGCGAAGGACCTCGCGTACGAAGCGGCGACGCTGCGTTCGACGAGTCGCGGATCGAACACGATCTCGAGGGACGCTGAAGAGCCGCCGAGGTGGAGATCGAGACTCACCGGAGCTCGGGCGACCGGCGGGTCGAGGGAAAGCGACTCGACCGTGAGGCGGCCCAGCTCGAGACGGTCGGTGTCGGTGCGCACCTGAACCCGAGCGTGGAGAATGGGTTCGCCGTACCGACGGCCTGCCGCATGCCGGATCTCGTCGAGACCCGAATCGGACCGCTCGTAGACGTCCAGGCACTCCTGACGCACGGATGCGAGCAAGTCCGCCGTCGACCGTGAAGCGGCCAGATCGACGACCACCGGGACGGAGTCCATCGTCACACCTACGGACCCGTCGCAGCTCGACGATCGATGATCGACGGCGAGACCGACGGCGACCTTGTTGTCCCCGGTCAGGCGCTGCAAGCCGAGCGCGCTGGCCGCAACCTGAACCATCGTTGGCGTCACGTGGTGAGCAGCACACACCTGACGGAGACGCTCGACCGTCGACTCGCCGAGCTCGATTCGTTCCACCGCCGGCCGAGCGCCAGCCAACCCCGCCGTGGCGGGCACTCGTGTCGGCCAGTCGAGCTCGACGGGAACATCACGAAAACGATCGGCCCACCACGCGCGGTCGGTCTCGCTCATCGGACGGTGGCGCGAACGAACCCGTGGAGCCGGGACCTGCCACGACTCGCCGGCGAAGGCCCGGGCCAGGTCATCGAGCACGACTCGGCGGCTGCGCCCATCGAGAACGGCGTGATGGTAGGCGAATCCGAGGAACCAGCGATCGGTCGACCCGAGGGGCCACAACGCGAAGCGGATCAGCGGGCCTTCGACGAGATCGTAGGACCGAGCAGCGGCGGCCTCGAACTCCGTCCGTGCCTGGTCGACGTCGAGAACCGCATCATCGTCGATCCACTCGTAGGCCTCGTCGACGTTGAGCGGCACGTAGTCGAGGGTCGGCGCGAAGACGAACGACGCGCGCAGGGCTGGGTGGTGCTCGATCACGGTCTCGACCGCACGGCGCAGTCGACCGGCGTCGATCTCGCCTCGGATCGACCAGGCGAAGGCCATGTGGGAAGCCGCCGGATCGATGCCGAGTCGATCGGCGGCGAGCATCCGTCGCTGGGCCGCCGCAGGTGCCGTCACGCTCTGCATTCGATCGCGTCGACGCCGGGGCGGCCCGACGCGCAGTGACGCCATTCCCGAGAGCGACGTGTCGCGCAACAGGTCGACCAGTCGCACCTCGAATCCCCAGCGCTGTCCGAGATCGAACGCAACCGCCATGGCGGCCAACGAGTCGCCTCCGAGAGCGATGAAGTCGTCACTCCTGGCCATGGGCGCGAGCCCCACGGAACGCCACGCATCGGCAACCTCGGACTCGACCGAATCGAATGGAACGCGTGAACGCGCCGGCGCGCTGCTGCCGAACGACTCCGCCAGCCGATTCCGTTGCACCTTGCCGGTGGGTCCGACGGGTATCGCCTCGACCAGATGGACGACACGCGGCACCTCTGCGTCCCCCCGCCGAAGCGCAACCTCCTGCTGGAGACGAACGACGGGGATCGATGCGTTCTCGGTCACCACCGCCGCCGCCACCTGTTCGCCGAGGGTCGGATGCGGCGCAGCGAAGACGACGGCATCGTCGACCCCATCGAGGGAACGCAACACCTCTTCGATCGGTCCGGGTGCGATCGTCTCGCCGCCGCGGTTGATCATCTCCCTGGTTCGGCCGACCAGGACCAGATGCCCGTCGGGATCGATTCGACCCAGATCACCGGTGCGGAACCAACCGTCGACGAACGCGGCGTCGTTCACCACCGCATCGGCGATGTAGCCTCCCATCACGTTCCGACCTCGGATGACGACATCACCGACACCGCCGGGCTCGAGCGTCCGACCCTCGTCGTCGATCACCCGGATCCGGGCACCGTCGGCGCGTCCGACCGTGCCTCGGCGCAGATCATCGACGGTGTTGGACGTGATCTGATGGGCCGCCTCGGTCATGCCGTACGCCTCGAGCACCGGCACGCCGAATCGGCGTTCGAGCGACTCGGCCACCGATGCGGGCAGGGCCGACGACGACGACCGAACCAGACGAAGACGCTCGGTCCAGGCCGAGTTGTCGCGCGGCGACGCCGTCAGGGCCCGGTGGATCGTGGGGACCGCGGTCACGAAAGTCGCGCCGAACGACGCGGCCGTGTCGGGGAGCGTGGCAGGATCGAATCGACCGCCGAGGAACACGGCCCCGCCGGCAGCGAGCGGGGCGAGGAGCCCCGCGACCATGCCATGGATGTGGGTGAGCGGCATGACCGTCAGCGACCGGTCGTCGGCTGCGAGCCCGAGCGATCCGACGATTCGTTCGATCGACGAGACCAGATTCCCGTGACGGAGGGGTACGACCTTGGGCTCGCCGGTGGTGCCTGACGTGGTCAGCACCAACGCGAGATCGGCGATGTCGTCCTGGGGACCGTGGGCGGATGGGCGATCGGGCCGACGAAGGCGGAAGCCGTCGTCACGGTGCGGGCTGACCACGGTGAGTCCGAGGTCGTTGGCCACCATTGCGGCCGGCGAGTCGACCGTCGCCACCACTGCGGCCACCCGAGTCCGCGTGAAGTGCGCGGCGATCGCGTCGGGCGGGAGATCGGCGCGAACCGGCGCCGCCCCTCCCGCACCCATCGCCGCCAGCACGGCCATCGCCAGGTCGGCGCCCTCGGGGAGGCACACACCGATCAGCGCCGAACCGAGCTCGTCTGCCAGCACCGCCGCACCGGCCTCGACCCGGTCGAGGAGCTCACGACGCGACCAGCCTCCACCCGGCGTGACGACGGCGAGAGCGAGGTCGGAGCCGGGCGCGGTGTGCAGCCGGGCGAGGACCGTAGGACCGTGCCGATTCACGGCACCCGCAGGTCCGACGTGGACCGATGGTTGCGCCCGCTGCATCCGCGAGAGTATGGCAGTGAGACGTCACACATGTCGGGTGGCACGAGCGAATTCAGGTGATCGCCCGCCACGCCTCGGCCAGGCGCTCAGCGGCGTGGTCGAGGTGGTCGGGGGGCTGCACGAACGACATGCGCACATGGTTGCGAGCGGAGTCGTCGGGTGACAGCAGGCGCCCGGGCACCACCGCCACACCTCGCTCGAGCGCCTCGGAAGCGAACACCTCGGCGTCGACGCCCGGCAGCCTCACCCAGAGACTGAGTCCACCGTTGACATCGGCGATCTGCCAGTCGGGCACCCGACTGCGCAGCCCGCCGACGAGCGCGGCCGCCTGGGAGCTGAGCTGTCGATTGCGCCAGCGGCGTACCTCGTCGTAGTGCTCGGCCAACAGCACCTGGCCGAGCGCTTGGGTCGGCATTGGGCTGCCGAGGTCGCTGATGGTCCGAGCCGTGGTGAAGCGGGAGATGACCGACCGGCCGGCCCGGATCCAGGCGAGGCGCAGGCCGCCCCAGAACAGCTTCGACATCGACGCGAGATGCACCACGTTGGGTGCGGCGGCGAGCGGATGACGGTGCGGATCGGGAAACGGGCGACCGAGATCGAGATCGGCCAGCACCATGTCGTCGACGAACACGACGTCGGGGAACTGCTCGGTGAGCTCGAGCAGACGGGCGCGTGCCCGGTCGCCGAACCGGAGTCCGGTTGGGTTGTGCACGGTCGTCGCGAGGTAGACCAGCGACGGATTGTGGGTGTCGAGAACATCGGCCAGCCGATCGAGATCGGTGCCTCCGGGCGGGATCGTCACCGGTCGCAGGCCGTGACGATGAACCAGGTCGATCGCCCCGGCGAAGGTGGTGTCCTCGATCACGACTGCACCGCCGGGCCGCCCGGCCGTCTCGAAGACCACGTCGATGGCCTGCTGGGCACCCGTGGTCACGAGTATCTGGTCGGGATCGGTGGCCAACCCGAGCCGCTCGGTGTAGTGCTGGGCGATGGTGGTGCGAAAGCTGGGCAGACCGGCCGGGTGATAGCCGTGCGAGTCCTGCCAACCCGGTGCAACCGAGTCGAGGAGGTGGCCGTGATCGCGTAGGAGGTCGACCACGGGCGGCGCGCAGTCGGGCGCGGCGAGTGTGAGATCGAACTCCGGTGGCTTGTCGGTGAGCGAGCCGGCGAAGAGCCCATCGATCTTGTGGGGAGCCCCGGGTCGTGATCGGCGAGGCGCCACGGCGGTCCCTGATCCCCGTCGGGAGCGAGCCAACCCCAGCTCACCCAGGCGGTGATAGGCCGCGGCCACCGTGTTCCGGCTCACCGCGATCGACGAGGCGAGCTCGCGCTCGGCCGGCAGCACCGCACCGGCGGGGAGCCGTTCGGTCTCGATGAGGATCTCGAGCTTCTCGGCCAGTGAGCGAAAGAGTGGCCCTTCCCCGGCCCAGTCGCCGAGCAGGTCGGTGACCTGTCGGGTGGTGACGCGATGGGAGGCCAACTGCTGGCCAATTGGCACTGTGCCCATGGTGCCAATTGTGCCACGCTGAGGGCCGCTGCAACAGGGAGTACCCGTGTCCGACCCGACGTCACCTCCAACCGAGCCCGGCGCCGATTCCGTTCGCGAGGGGTTGCGACAGCGAGACGACCTGCTCGCCGACGCCGCCGAGCGCGCGCGCCGCTACCTCGGCACCCTCGGCACCCGGTCGGTCGCCCCGTCGACCCGAGCGCTCGACGAGCTGACCCGACTCGAGCACCCGCTGCCCGAACACGGGTCGACTCCAGGGGCGGTGCTCGAACAGCTCGATCGCATCGGCTCGCCGGCCACCGTCGCCCAGGCCGGGCCGCGGTACTTCGGCTTCGTCACCGGTGGCACCCATCCGGCCGCTCTCGCAGCAGCCTGGCTGGCCAACGCCTGGGACCAGAACAACGCGCTGTACGCGATGTCTCCCGTCGGCAACGCCCTCGACCGGATCGCCATCGACTGGGTGATCGACGCCCTCGGGCTTCCGAACGGGACAGGTGGCGCCTTCGTCACGGGCGCCACGATGGCCAGTGCCACGGCCCTCGCCGCGGCTCGCGACCACGTGCTCACCGAGGCGGGCTGGGACGCCCATGCCGACGGTCTGATCGGCGCGCCTGCGGTCCAGGTGATCACCGGTGCCGAAGCCCACACCACGGTGAGCAAGGCGCTCGGCATCGTGGGCCTCGGCCGATCGCGGGCTCGCCTCCTCCCCACCGACGACCAGGGCCGCATCGTCGCCCGCAACCTGCCCGACATCGACGGACCGACCGTCGTGATCCTGCAGGCCGGCAACGTCAACAGCGGCTGCAGTGACCCGTTCCCCGAGCTGATCGAATGGGCGCACGCGGCCGGGGCCTGGGTGCACGTCGATGGCGCATTCGGTCTGTGGGCGGCCGCCAGCCCCGCCCGCCGGCGATTCGTCGTGGGGGTCGATCAGGCTGACTCCTGGGCGACCGACGGTCACAAGTGGCTCAACGTGAGCTACGACTGCGGCATCGCCCTGGTCCGCGATGCGGCCGATCTGCGGGCCGCGGCGCGGTCCGACGCGCCGTATCTCGTTACCGAAGAGAGTGTCCGCGAGCCGATGCACCTCTCCCCGCAGTCGTCCCAGCGCGCCCGTGGCATCGAGGTGTGGGCGGTGCTGGCCGCCCTCGGGCGCCAGGGTCTGGCCGAGCTGGTCGACCGCACCTGTGACCACGCCCAGCGCTTCGCCGCTGGTCTGGACGACGCGGGCTTCTCGGTGCTGAACGATGTCGAGCTCAACCAGGTCGTGGTCGACTTCGGCCCGGCAACCGACGAAATCGTCGCGGCCGTCCAGGCCGAGGGCACCTGTTGGGCGGGACCGACGACCTGGCGGGGTCGGCGGGCCATGCGACTGAGCGTGAGTTGTTGGGCCACAATGAGCAGCGACGTCGAGCGCAGCCTCGCCACCATCGTCTCCATCGCACAGGCGCACACTTCCCGAGAGGAACGCCAGCCATGACCTCCGATCCCACCAAGGCGCCGTTCGGTTCCGTCTTCGGCGAGAACCTGCCGATCTCGTACTACGACGGCGAGTCGTGGAGCGATCCGGTCGTCGTGCCGATCGACTCGGTGACCTTCGGACCTGCGACCCATGCCCTCCACTACTCGAGCGAGTGTTTCGAAGGCCTCAAGGGTCATCGCCAGCCCGACGGCACGGTGAAGATGTTCCGCCCCCAGAAGAACATCACCCGCTTGCGAAACAGCACCGAACGGCTCTTCCTGCCCAAGCCGCCGGTCGAGTTGTGCGAGAGCCTGTTCGGCCTGGCCGTCGAGCACAATGCCGAGGTCACGCCCGACCCACCCGGTTCGCTGTACGTGCGCCCCACCATCATCGGCACCGAACACAACATCGGAGCCGCGGGTCGACCATCGAGGACAGCGGCGTTCTACGTGATCACCAGCCCGGTCGGTGAGTACCTGCCCCCTCACGCGCTACGCATCGTGGTCGAGACGGTGCACCCGCGAACCACGCCACAATTCGGCGTGGTGAAGAGCGGCGCCAACTACGCCATGGCGCTCAGTCCCCTCCTGGCCGCCAAGCGCGATTGGAACGCCGACCAGGTGCTGTTCGCTCCCGGCGGCCTCATCGAGGAGACCGGCGCGGCCAACTTCCTGCTGATCGACGAGGGCCATGTGCTCACCTCGGCGCTGTCGGAAGCCTTCCTCCACGGCGTGACCCGCGACTCGGTGCTCCAGGTGGCTCGGTCGCTCGGTTGGAAAGCCGAGGAGCGCGACGTGTCGATCGACGAGCTTCGTGAGTGGGCGGCACGCCCCACCGGCGAGATGGCACTGGCGGGCACGGCCGCCATTCTGGGCGGGGTCGGAGAGCTGGTGCTCGAGGGTGAGATCGTCACCGTGGGCACCGGCCAGACCGGCCCCACCACCACGATGCTGCGAACCATGCTCACCGAGATCCAGCAGGGGTTGCGCCCCTTCACCTTCCGCTGACACAGCGCCGACCTAGCCTGCGGCGGTGGCCGTACTGCTCGCATCGTTGTCGTCGCTCACGTGGGGCATCTCGGACTTCGTCGGCGGGATGACGACCCGGCGGGTCGCCGTCTTCGTCGTCGTCTTCTGGTCACAACTCGTCGGACTCGCGGTCGCGGGCGCAGCCGCGCCGCTCTTCGATGGATCGTTGTCGGCAGAGTCGGCCCTGTGGGGTGCCCTCGGTGGCCTCGGTGGCTCGGTCGGGATCCTGGCGCTCTACCGGGGGCTGGCCAGGGGTCGGGCGGCCGTCGTCGCCCCGGTGGCCGCCGTAATCGGCGCCGCGGTTCCGCTGGTGGTCGGTGTCGCCACCGGCGACCGGCCGGTGGTCACCGCATGGATGGGCATCGGGTTGGCGTTGCCGGCGATCTGGCTCGTGTCGAGGTCACACCGGCACGAGTCGGCGGTCGGCCTCGGTGACGGGGTCGTCGCCGGGCTGGGTTTCGGCGCGTTCTTCGTGTTCCTGGCCTTCACGGCCGACGATGCCGGGCTGTGGCCACTGGTACCCGCCCGAGCCGCCTCGATCACGATGGTCGGCCTCGCGCTCCTTCTCCGACGGGAGAACCCGCGGCCGCACGTATCGCCGCTGCTCGTCGGCGGCATCGTGGTCGCGGGAGCCGGTGACATGTTGGCCAACATGCTCTACCTGGGTGCCACCCAGCGCGGCCTGCTGAGCGTGGTCGGGGTGGTCGCTTCGCTCTACCCCGCGGTCACTGTGGCCCTGGCTCGTGCCTTCGGTGAGCGAGTCGTCGCCACGCAATGGCTCGGCGTGGCTCTGTCGCTGGCGGCCGTGGGTCTCATCGCGGCGTGAGCTCAACCGTCGCCGAAGGCCGCGTCGCGATCGGACCGAGAGAGCAGTTCCGGCCAGTAGGTCACCTCGCCGTCGAGGAGCGCCCGAGCCACTCGGGTCAAGGTCCCGTAGGCGGCGCCGGCGAGGGCGCCGCCGGTGGATGCACGCCGCACCCCAGCGTCGCCCAGCTCCGCCGGTGTCGGACCGCCGGGGAACAACAGTACGTTCACCGGAAGGCCGACCTCGCCGACGACCCGACGGATCTCACCCAGATCGGTCAGTCCGGGCGCGTAGACGGCGTCGGCGCCGGCGTCACGGAAGGCACACAGACGTTCGATCGTGTCGTCGAGATCACCGCCGCCGTAGAGCTTGTTCTCGGCGCGAGCCGTGAGCAGCATCGGATGCTCGACGCGATGTGCGGCCTCGGCCGCCGCCGCGCAGCGCTCGACGGCCTTTCCGAGCGGGTCGATCGTGTTCGTCTCGGGATCGAAGTCCTCGATCGAGAGCCCGGCTGCGCCGGTCTGCGCAATGAGCGACACGGTCTCGGCGACCGCCTCGGCGGTGGCTGCGAAGCAACGCTCGGCGTCGACGTTCACCGGGATGTCGATGGCAGAAACGATCGCCGCGACATGATCCAGGAGTTCCGAGCGGGTCACCTGTTGGTCGAGCCTGCCCAGCGCCGCCGCGTGACCCGAGCTCGTGGTGGCGACAGCAGCGAACCCGAGGAACTCGAGCAATCTGGCCGAACCCACATCCCACGGATTCGGGAGCAGGAACAGGTCGTTGGCCGCATGCAGGGCGGCGAATCGTTCATAGGCCGTGGTCATGACCGCGATGGTCGCACCCCGGGGCGCGGGCGTCGACAAGAGGGGAACCCTCCGCTGGTGTCCGTCGCACGGCCTGGCGTCGTCGTGGGACACTGCGGGCGATGGATCTGCTGTTCCACATACTCGATCAGTCGCAATGGGACCAGGCCCGAGCGGCCGGAGTGTACGAGCCCGAGTCGCTGACGGCCGAGGGCTTCATTCATCTCTCGACCGCCGACCAGGTGCCCGGAACGGCCAACCGCCGCTATGCCGGGGGGACCGATCTGGTCGTGCTCGCCATCGACGCCGACGCCGTGACCCCCGAGATCCGGTTCGAGGACCTCTACGATCACGGTGCCGAGTTCCCCCACCTGTACGGCCCGCTCGCCACCTCCGCCGTCCACCACGTGGTGCCGCTCGAAGCCGGCGAGGAGGCCACGTTCACGTTCTCGTTCCCTCACGAGGGGGGCGACGTCGAGGCCCTGGCGACGGACTATCCGTCAGCCCGGAGCAGCTTCCTCGATGCAGCCGTCGGCGCCGGCGCAACCGTCGAGTCATTCGGTCACCCGCGCCGCGGCCTGAACGACGAGGAGCTCTTCGTCGACGTGGCCCGCCTGGGACCCGACGAGGCCGACGTCTGCGTGCTGGTGGTGGCGGCCACCCATGGGGTCGAGGGCTACGCCGGGTCCGCCCTCCAGACCCATTGGCTCACCGAGCACGCACAACAGCGGCCCGACAACGCGGCAGTGTTCCTCGTGCACGCCTTCAATCCCTTCGGCTTCTCCTGGGTACGACGGGTGAACGAGGACAACGTCGACCTCAACCGCAACTTCATCGACTGGGACGAACCCCTTCCGACCAATGCCGCGTACATGCAGATCGCATCCGCCCTCGTTCCCGCCGACTGGTCGACCGAGAGCCAGCAACGCTCGCTGGCCGATCTGCTCACCGTCGCCGGCGACTGGGGGCTCGAGCGCATGCAAACCGCCGTGAGCTCGGGCCAGTACGCCCATCCCACCGGCGTGTTCTACGGAGGCGACGGTCCCGTGTGGTCGCACCGATGGCTGCGGTCATGGGCGAGCGACCATCTGTCCGGAGCCCGTGACCTCGCCGTCCTCGATCTCCACACCGGCCTAGGGGCCTGGGGGGCTTGCCAGCTCATCGGCCACGACCGGGTGGGGACCGCCGGTCATGCCCGCGCCGGCGACTGGTGGGGTCCGGTCGTCGCCATGGGCGGCGAGAACAGCGTCTCCGCCTCGCTCACCGGCGACTGGCTCGGTGTCGTCCAGGAGCTGGCGGCGAGCGCCCGGACCACGCGTGTGGCGCTCGAGTTCGGCACCGTCGATGCCGTCACCGTGCTGCAGGCGCTGCGCGCCGACGCATGGCTGCACGCCCACGGCGACCCCCTCGGCGACGACGCGGCCGCGATCCGCGCCCAGGTTCGGGCGGCGTTCGCCGACGACGACCCCCGATGGATTCGCTCGTGTTGGCCGCATTTCGCACGGGCCATGACGGCCACGTTCGCCAAGATCGGCCGCTGAGGTCGCGCTCGGCCACCGGCCGCCACCACACGGCTGCGTCCGGATCCGCTGGAAATCCTCCGCGCCCTCCTACGCTTCCGGCGTGTTCCAACGGATCGGATTCCAGGCGGCGCGAGGATTCATGATGGGGGCGGCCGACATCGTCCCCGGAGTTTCGGGCGGAACGATTGCGCTGCTCCTCGGCATCTACGACGATCTCGTGCACAACGTCAAGACCGGCGCGCGTGCGCTGGGTTCGGCGGCTCGCCTCGATCTCTCGGGCGCTGTCGAGCGCCTTCGTCGGGTCGACTGGCTGTTCATCGGTCCCCTCTTCGTCGGCCTCGGCGCAGCCGTGGCGGCGCTCTCGTCGGTCATCGAGACACTTCTGCACGACTATCCAGAAGAGATGGCCGGTCTGTTCAGCGGGCTGGTGCTGGCCTCGGTCTACGTCGCCACCGGCATGGTGCGACCCTGGACGGCCCGTGCGGTCGGCCTGGGCATCGTCGTGGCCGTCGCGGTCTTCGCGGTCCTCGGGCTCCAGAACGGCCCCGTCGCCGATCCGACCACGTTTGCCTGGTTCGGTGCCGGCGCCGTGGCCATCTGCGCCATGATCCTCCCTGGCATCTCGGGCTCGTTCCTGTTGCTCATGCTGGGCATGTACGCGCCGGTTCTCGCCGCAGTGAACGATCGCGAGATCGGCCACCTGGCCATCTTCTTCGTCGGACTCGTGGTCGGCCTTGCGCTCTTCTCGAACGTGCTCGGATACCTCCTCGACACGGCCAGAGATCTCACCATGGCCGCCCTCATCGGACTCATGGTGGGCTCGATGCGCGTGCTGTGGCCGTGGCCCAACGGCGTGGGCACCATCAGTGACAACCAGGCCGAGGTGGTCGACGGAAGCGGCCTCGACTGGCCCGCCGACGACGAGGTCGCCGTTCCGGCTCTGCTGGCGGTGCTGGCGTTCGGGATCGTGGTCGGCCTCACCCGTCTGGCGGCCCGTCGCGCCTCGGTTGCAGGACCGATCGCCAGCTGAGCACACCGTTCGGTCTGCGCACCAGGTCGTTGCGCCAGGCCCACCCACCGACGACGAGACCGCCGACGGCGACGTCGGCCTCCGATGCGGGCTCGGTTCGGCTCCGAGGCCCGGGCCACGGTCCGGTGCCGAAGCGATGGGCCCATGACCCAGACGTCGCGAGAGTGAGCTCGATCCTTTCGGCGCCCACCAGGATCTCCCCTTCGACGCGAGCAGGAACCACGTGCCCGTCGTCGAGGCTCTCGACTTTCCCCGAGCGGTGCCACTCGACGTCGAGTCCCACGGGGCACCGGACGCCACGGCCCGAGCCGAAAACGTCGTCGACCTCGTCGATCTCCACGCCGAACGCCTCGAGGTCGACACTGAGATGCTCGCCGGGTTCGTTGATGCCGACCTCGGCCCACAGACCCGACGAGCGGATCTCGAGGTTGGGCCAACCCGGGAGCGGAACCTCGTCGTCGGTCACCAGCACCAGCGGCCGTCGGGTGCCGCACACCAGGGTCCACCACCACGCTCCGGCGCGGGTGAGGACCAGGCCCACCGCCAGGCCGACTACTCGGCTCGTGGGATCGACGGCTTCGAGCTCCCACGATTCGTAGGCTCCCGAGCGGAGATCGTCGGTCGGGAAGTGACGCCGGTCGGGATGCACGTGAACCAGCGTCGCACAGCCACGGTGAGCGGTCCTACGCTGGCGTGATGGACTCGTGGCCGTCGACGGAGTGGGTGCAGCGATGCGACGAGGCTCTCCGTCGTTCCGAGCTGACCGGCGACGGTCTCTGCGTCGAGCACATCATCGGCACCGACGACCGGGCGTTCCGGTATCACGTGTCGGTCGACGCGTCGGGCGCCCACGCCGGCATCGGCTCGGCCGATGAGCCCACGGTCACCTTCTACCAGTCGCACGAGACGGCGCAAGCGATCCGGGCCGGTCGGCTCGGAGCCGGCGAGGCGGTGTTGCTCGGTCGGGTCGACGTACGGGGCGACGCTGCGGCCCTCGTCGCCCACCGTGCCACGCTGCGCGCCGTCGATGCGGTGATGGGTGCCATCGACTGATGCCCGAGCTTCCCGACGTGGTCGTGTATCTGGAGGCGCTCGAACCCCGCGTGATCGGCCACGTCATCGAGAAGATCGACGTCCGCGGCATCTCGGTCCTCAAGACCTACGACCCGCCGATCGACGAGGTCGTCGGAAACGAGGTCGTGACGCTGCGGCGGCTGGGCAAACGACTCGTCTTCGAGCTCACCGACGATCTGTTCCTGGTCATCCACCTCATGGTCGGCGGTCGGCTCAAGTGGGCCGATGGCGGCGCCAAGGTGCCGGGGAAGGTCGGCCTGGCCGGCATCCACTTCGCCAATGGATCGCTGATCCTCACCGAGGCGTCGAAGAAGAAACGGGCGGCGCTGTGGCTGCACCGCGGCGAGGAGGCGATGCTGGCCGAACACGACCGAGATGGCGCCGAGCCCCTCGAGGTCGACCGCGACACCTTCGTGGCCCGACTCACCGAGCGGAACCGCACGCTCAAGCGAGCGCTGACCGACCCGCGCGTGTTCAGCGGCATCGGCAATGCCTACTCCGACGAGATCCTGCTGCACGCCGGCCTGTCACCGGTACGACGCACCGATCAGCTCGACGCCAACGAGCTCACCCGGCTGTTCGACGCCACCACCCAGACCCTCGGCCTCTGGCTCGATCGCCTGCGAACCGAGGTGGGAGACGGATGGCCGACCAAGGTCACCGCCTTCCGGCCCGAGATGGTCGTCCACGGTAAGTATCGCCAGCCATGTTCGGTGTGCGGCACCGAGGTTCAACGCATCCGGTACGCCGAGAACGAGGTGAACTACTGCCCCAGTTGCCAGACCGGGGGCAAGGTGCTCGCCGATCGCTCACTGTCGCGTCTGTTGAAGGACGACTGGCCCCGAACCCTCGAGGATCTCGAAGAGGTCCGTCCGACCGAGTGACGGCCGAGGAGCGCCTCAGAGCAGACCGAGCTCACGCACCGTGTCGCGCTCACCGACCAGCTCGGCCGCCGACGCATCGATCTTGCCCCGACTGAAGTCGTCGATGTCGAGACCCTGCACGATCGAGTACGAGCCGTCGGCACAGGTGACCGGGAACGACGAGATGAGCCCTTCGGCCACGCCGTAGCTGCCGTCGGACGGGATGGCCATGCTCACCCAGTCGCCCTCGGGCGTGCCGAGAGCCCAGTCGTGCATGTGGTCGACCGCCGCGTTGGCGGCCGAAGCCGCCGAGGAAGCCCCTCGCGCCTCGATGATGGCCGCGCCGCGCTTTTGCACGGTGGGAATGAAGGTGTGCTCGATCCAGTCGTGGTCGTCGATGGCATCGGCGGCATTGCGGCCATGGACCTGGGCATGGAAGACGTCGGGGTACTGGGTCGCCGAGTGGTTGCCCCAGATGGTCATGGTGGTGACGTCGTTCACCGTCGCGCCGACCTTGTGCGCCACCTGGGCGATCGCCCGGTTGTGATCGAGCCGGGTCATCGCCGTGAACTGACCCGGATCGAGATCGGGAGCCGCCGACTGGGCGATCAGCGCATTGGTGTTGGCCGGGTTACCGACCACCAGCACTCTGACCGCCGGGCTCGCACTGTCGTTGAGGGCCTTGCCCTGGGGGCCGAAGATGCCACCATTGGCCTCGAGCAGATCGGCTCGCTCCATGCCCTGCTTGCGCGGCATGGCCCCGACGAGCAGTGCGTAGTCGCTGTCGCCGAAGGCGACGTCGGCGTCGTCGGTCTTCACCACGCCGTCGAGGAGGGGAAAGGCACAGTCGTCGAGCTCCATGTGTACACCGTCGAGGGCACCCAGGGCCGGGGTGATCTCGAGCAGCTGCAGGATCACGGGCTGGTCCTCGCCGAGCATCTGGCCACTGGCGATGCGGAACAGCAACGCGTAGCCGATCTGACCGGCCGCGCCGGTGACGGTGACTCGTACGGGTGACTTGCTCACGGTGGTTCTCCTGGTCGACACGACGTCGACGTGAGGCTACTCACCCTCACAGGTCGGCGAGAAGTCGCGGCCGAGTGATCACGCCCCGCACGCGTCGAGAGCGATCTCGATACCGGCGGTCATCTGGGTCGTGTCCCGATCGAACAGGACGAAGTCGGTGAACGGCACGCTGGTGGCGAGCGAGTTCCAGGTGCATTGGCAGAAGTCGGCCTGCGATTCGCCCGCGTTGTCGATGCAGGCCTCCATGAAGTTCGTTTCGACCTCTTCGGTGTAACCGGCGAGCCACTCGTCGCTCTCGATGTCGAGGAGCTCGGGGGCCACGTCGGCCGCCGGCCCGACTCCGCAGTACTGCGAGACGATGTCGTCGTACTGCCCGCCGCAGCTTCCACCGAAGGCTTCGTACTCGCTGTCGAATGGCGAGTCGGCGTACAGCGCGTCGCAAGCGTCCATGTCGCCGGCGGCGCAGTCGTCGTAGAGACCGTCGAGGTAAGGGTCGGAGCCGTAGGTGCCGACCGCAGGGATGTCGCCGACCCCCTCGCCGAGCCCGGGGGTCGCCTCCGGAGTGGCTGAGGGCTCGGGCGTCGGCTCCTGCGTGGGTTCCACCGCCGGTTCGGTCGGCCCGGGAGTCGGTTCGGCGACGCTGACCTCGACGCCGACCTCGCCGCCGCACGAGGCCGCGATCATCACCGCAACAATCGCCACGACCACCACTCGCCCCACGGCGACCACCTCCCGTGGCCACGAGTCTACGAAGGTGTCGACGGCGAACCGGGTACCTCGTCGCTCGGCAGGGAGCCGCCGCTCGCTAACCTCACAGCGCGAAGCCGAACCGACGATGCGTGAGGCCCAACGGAAGCGACATGACTGACACGACCCCCAAGATCATCTACACCAAGACCGACGAAGCACCCGCGCTCGCCACCGCGTCGCTCCTACCCATCATCGAGGTGTTCGCGTCGGCGGCCGACGTCGTCGTCGAAACCCGCGACATCTCGTTGGCCCGGCGCATCCTCGCCAACCTCGCCGACTGGTTGCCCGAACACCAGCGCGCCAACGACGATCTCGCCGAGCTGGGCGAGCTCGCCACCCGGCCCGAGGCCAACATCATCAAGCTGCCGAACATCTCGGCGTCGGTGCCCCAGCTCAAGGCGGCGGTGACCGAGCTCCAGGAGAAGGGGTTTGCGCTCCCCGACTACCCCGACGAGCCCGAGACCGACGACGAGCGGGCCGTCCGCCGGCAGTACGACCGCGTGAAGGGCAGCGCCGTGAATCCGGTGCTCCGCGAGGGCAACTCCGACCGCCGGGCACCGAGGGCCGTGAAGGAGTACGCGCGCAAGTACCCGCATCCGATGGGCGCCTGGTCCGCCGGCTCCCTCACCCACGTGGCCACCATGAGTCATGGCGACTTCGCCCACAACGAGCAGTCGGTCACGGTCGATGCGGGCACCACCGTCGCGGTCAACCACGTCGCCATCGACGGAACCGTGACCCCGCTGCGCGACCCGATCGCGCTCGAGGCCGGCGAGATCATCGACGCCACGGTGATGGAGAAGCAGGCGTTGGTCGACTTCCTGGCCGAGCAGATCGACGATGCCGCCGCCAAGGGCGTGCTGTTCTCCGTGCACCTCAAAGCCACGATGATGAAGGTGTCCGATCCGCTGATATTCGGTCACGTCGTGAAGACCTTCTTCGCCGACGTATTCGCCGACCATGCCGCCGAGCTCGACTCGGTCGACGCCGACCCCAACAACGGCCTGGCGAGCGTCCTCGCGTCGATCGCCGACCTGCCGGCCGACCAAGCCGACGCGATTCGTGCCGACATCGAGGCCACCTATGCTCGCCGACCCGGTGTGGCGATGGTCAACTCCGACAAGGGAATCAGCAACCTGCACGTGCCCAGCGACGTGATCGTCGATGCGTCGATGCCGGCCATGATCCGCTCGTCGGGGAAGATGTGGAACGCAGCCGGCGAGCTCCAGGACGCCAAGGCGGTCATCCCCGACAGCAGCTACGCCGGGATCTACCAGGTGGTGATCGACGACTGCCGAGCCCACGGCGCCTACGACCCGGTGACGATGGGATCGGTGTCCAATGTCGGCCTGATGGCCCAGAAGGCCGAGGAGTACGGCAGTCACGACAAGACCTTCGAGATCGCGACGGCAGGTGTCGTGCAGCTCGTCGACGCCGACGGCGGTGTGCTCACCGAGCACACGGTCGCGCCAGGCGATATCTGGCGTGCGAACCAGGTCAAGGACAGTGCCGTACGCGATTGGGTGAAACTCGCGGTCACCCGCGCCCGCGCCACCGGTGCGCCGGCGGTGTTCTGGCTCGACGCCGCCCGCGCCCACGACGCCCAGCTGATCGCGAAAGTGCGGCGATACCTCGGCGATCACGACACCGACGGCCTCACCATCGAGATCATGTCGCCCATCGATGCCACCCGGTACTCCGTCGATCGCATCCGCGAGGGCCTCGACACGATCTCGGTCACCGGCAACGTCTTGCGCGACTACAACACCGACCTGTTCCCCATCCTCGAGGTGGGCACCAGCGCCAAGATGCTCTCCATCGTGCCGCTGATGAACGGCGGAGGGCTGTTCGAGACCGGCGCCGGAGGCTCGGCTCCGAAACACGTGCAGCAATTCCTCGCCGAGAACCACCTGCGGTGGGATTCACTCGGTGAGTTCCTCGCCCTGGCGGTGTCACTCGAGCACCTGGCCGAGGCCACGGGGAACCACAGGGCCGCCGTGGTGGCCGACGCGCTCGACGTCGCCACCGAACGGTTGCTCGACGAGGGCAAGTCACCGTCGCGCGAGGTCAACGAGCTCGACAACAGGGGAAGCCACTTCTACCTCGCCCTGTTCTGGGCGACGGAACTCACGGCGCAGTCCGACGACGCCGAGCTGGCATCGCAGTTCGGTCCGCTGGCGGCGCTCCTGGCCGACAACGAGACGGTCATCGTCGACGAGCTCAACGCCGTCCAGGGCCACCCGGTCGACATCGGCGGCTACTACCAGCCCGACCCGGCGCTGGTCACAGCAGCCATGCGTCCCAGCGTCACGTTCAACCGTGTCCTTTCCGCTCTCGACCGCTGATCACCGAGCCGTCGGTCGACACGCGATCAATCGGCGGTCGTGGCTTCGGCCGCAGCCACGGTGTTGGCCATGAGCATGGCCCGGGTCATGGGCCCCACCCCGCCGATGCGGGGTGAGAGCCAGCCCGCGACATCGGCGACCTCATCGGCCACGTCGCTCACCAGCTTGGCGCCCTCGAAGCTGACGCCCGCGGCGACCACCGCCGCTCCCGGCTTCACCATGTCAGCGGTGATCAATCGGGGCGATCCTGCCGCCGCCACGAGGACGTCGGCTTGGCGGGTGTAGACGCCGATGTCGCCCACGCCGGTGTGGACCACGGTGACGGCGGCGTTGGCATTGCGCAGCTTGAGGGTGAGCAGATTGGCGAGCGGTCGACCGATGGTGAGCCCGCGCCCCACGATCACCACATGACGGCCCGGTATCTCCACGCCGAATCGCTCCAGCAGGAGCTGGATTCCCGCCGGCGTGCACGCGAGAGGAGCGTCGACTCCCTGCACGAGCTTGCCGAGGTTGACCGGGTGGAGCCCGTCGGCGTCCTTGGCCGGATCGACCCGGAGGAGTGCCGCTTCGTAGTCGAGACCCGGAGGAAACGGGTACTGGATGATGTACGCGTGGATGGCGGGATCGGAGTTGAGATCGTCGACGACGGCGTCGATCTCGGACTGCGGGGTGTCGGCCGGCAGCTTCGTCTCGCGTGAGTGCATGCCGAGCTCGGTGCTGTCGCGGTGCTTCATGGCGACGTAGTTGGCCGACGGCCCGTCATCGCCGACCAGAACCGTGCCCAACCCCGGGACGATGTCCCGGTCGGCCAACGCGCGTATGCGCTCGCGAAGTTCGGCCTTGATCTCCGAGGCCAGGAGCTCGCCGTCGAGGGTGATGGCTGTCATGGGGAACGGTCCTCTCGGGTCAGTGGCGGAAGTGCCGCTCGGCCGTGAAGACCATGGCCATGTTCGCCTCGTTGGCCGCAACGATCACCTCGTCGTCGCGAATCGAGCCACCGGGCTGGATCACCGCGGTGCATCCGGCGTCGATCGCCGCTTCGAGCCCATCGCTGAACGGGAAGAACGCGTCGCTGGCACAGACTCCGCCGGCGGCGCGTCCGTCGGCCTTCTCGGCGGCGATGCGTCCGGCGTCGCGACGGTTCTGCTGACCGGCCCCGATCCCGACCGCCTGGCGATCCTTGGCCAACACGATCGTGTTCGACATCACGCGGGCCACGACCCGCCACGCGAAGTCGAGATCGGCCCACTCGGCGTCGGTCGGCTCACGCTCGGTGGCGACCGTCCACTCGTCGCGCCCGGCGATGATGCGGTCGGCCGTCTGCACGAGGAGACCACCCGAGATCGACCGCATGTCGAGAACCTCCGACGGTGGTGGGTCGGCCTCGATCACGCGGAGGTTCTTCTTCGCCTGCAGCGCCTCGAGGGCGTCGGCTTCGTACTCGGGGGCGACAATGACCTCGGTGAAGCGGCCGGCCATGGCCGCGACCATCGCGGCGGTGACCGGACGGTTCGTGGCGATGATCCCACCGAAGGCCGAGACCGGGTCGCATGCGTCGGCGCGCCGATAGGCCTCGGCCACGGTGGCGGCGACCGCGAGGCCGCAGGGGTTGGCGTGCTTGATCACCGCCACTGTGGGGTCGCCGCTGATCGACCAGGCGAGGCGCCACGCGGCCTCGGTGTCGTAGAGGTTGAGGTACGAGAGCTGTTTGCCGTTGTGCTGCACCGCCGTGTCCCACCATCCGCCACCGCTGGTCAGCCGGTAGCGCGCACCGACCTGGTGAGGGTTCTCCCCGTAGCGCAGATCCTGGACTCGGTCGAGGGTGAGATGCAGGGAGTCGGGAAGCGGATCGTCGGAGTCGGTGGTCTCGTCGGTGTCGTCGAGCCAGGCGACGATGGCCGCGTCGTAGGCAGCAGTGTGGGCGAACGCAGCGCGCGCCAGGCGGCGTCGGGTGGCCGCGCTCAGCCCACCGCCGGTGCGGAGCTCGTCGAGCACGGCGTCGTAGTCGTCGGGAGTGGTGAGAATGCCCACGGAATCGTGGTTCTTGGCGGCTGCACGCACCATGGTGGGACCACCGATGTCGATCATCTCGATCGACGGCTCGGCGTCGAACGGATACAGGTTCGACACGACCAGGTCGATGGGCGCGATACCGCGCTCGGCAAGGGTCTCCAGGTGTTGGGGCTTGGACCGATCGGCGAGGATGCCGCCGTGAATGCCGGGATGCAGGGTCTTGACCCGGCCATCGAGCATCTCGGGCGCCTGGGTGACCTCGGCGACCTCGAGTACGGGCAGGCCGGCATCGACGAGGACGCGAAACGTGCCTCCGCTCGACACGAGCTCCCAGCCGAGGTCGACCAGGCCGGCGGCCAGGTCGACGACGCCGGACTTGTCGAACACCGAGAGGAGGGCGCGGGGGGACGGATCGGTGGTCACAGGACGATGCCTCGTTCGAGTATGGCGAGCAGGGTTTCGGGATAGAGCCGGCGCTCGACCGCCTTGATGCGCTCGTGCAGCGTGGAGACCGTGTCGTCGGCGTGCACCGTCACCGCCTCCTGGGCGAGGATGGGCCCGGCGTCGACCTCGAGGGTTGCGACGTGCACCGTGCAGCCGGTGACTTTCACGCCGTAGGCCAACGCATCGTCGACCGCGTGCCAGCCGGGAAAGGCGGGCAGCAACGCCGGGTGGGTGTTCACGATGTGACCGGGGAAGCGGTCGTGGATCGGCTGGTCGAGAATGGTGCCGAAGCCGGCCATCGCGATCAGCTCGATCTCGGCGAGCTCGAGCAGCTCCCGCAGTTGCCAGGTGTAGGCCGTTCGGTCGAAGGCGGGACCATACGACGACCGTTCGAGGAGCCGGGCCGGGATCTGATGGGTCGCGGCCACCTCGAGTGCGGGACATGGCCGGTCGGTCACGACGAGACCGACCGGTACCTCGGCGCCAACCATGGCGTCGAGGATGGTGCCACTTCCCGACGCGAGCACTGCCAGTTTCACGGGGGCGAACCTACCAGCGCGGATTGCAGCGTCGTCGAGTCGCTCCCCCCTCGACCGAAACCGATTACGGTTGGAGCACATCGTCACAAAGGGGGGCGTGGAGCATCATGGACATGAAACCACCGGCAATGATGAAACTCGGAGGAGGTGCACTGCTCTTCATCGGCTCGTTCCTCGACTGGTACGGGGCCTCCGAAGGCGGGTTCAGCCTCGGATTCTCGGGCACCGACGTCGACTTCAACGGCCTGCAGGGGATCTTCGCCCTGCTCATCGGCCTGGCAATCGCCGCCGTCGCCGGGCTTCGCGCCTTTGCGCCTCAGGTGAACATCCCGGCCGCGATCGCCGGGTTCTCACTCGACAAGCTGCTGTTCATGTTGGGCATCGGTGTCTTCCTCATGTGCTTCGGTGGACTGTTCCTGAGCGCCGGCCCACTCGGACCGAAGATCGGGCTGTTCCTGTGCACGATCGGAGCTGCGCTCGCCGTGATCGGCTCGTTCATGGAGAGCAAGGAAACGTCAACCGCCCCGGCCACGAGCTTCTAGGAGACGACCATGGACGATCTCAAGCCCAGCGCCATCGCCCTGCTCGGCGGCGGCGGCCTGCTCTTCATCAGTAGCTTCCTCAAGTGGCGCGGAGACCAGACCGGCATCAGCTTCGACGCCGCCGGCGCTCAAGGTCTCATCTGCCTCGTCATCGGGGCCGCAGTGGTGATCCTCGTCGCCATTGCGAACTTCGGTGGCAAGTCCACCGACATCAACATCGGCGGACTCACGACCAACGACGTGTATCTCACCCTCGGCCTCACGGCCTTCCTCATCACCTTCGGTCTGCAGTTGGCCGACAGTGCGAAGTTCGGCCTCTTCGTCGGATGGGTCGGTGCGGCCGCCATAATCGTCGGCGCCTTCATGGACTCGAGGTCCGACTCGACGGCCACCACGCCACCCACCCCGTTCTAGCCACCGCTGGCTCCCCACCGCGCGTGGTCGACCGGCCGCCGCCGTCAGTCGGCTTCGGGAACGCGGGCACCCACCAGCACGGCGTCGGAGGGCACCAGCACGTGGGGGCCCACCATCGTGTGCCCCTCGATCGAGGCACCCGCAGCCACCGTGGCGCCGGGGCCCACGATGCTGTCGCTCACCTGCGCCCCCGCGGCGACCGTGGCCCCGTCCATCACGACCGACCGCCGCACCGATGCGTGGGGCCCGACCGTGCAGCCGGCACCGACCACCGCCTGATCGATCACCGCACTCGAGTCGACGCTCGCACCGTCGCCGATCGGGTCGATGGGGTCGGACCACGCGCCGGCGAGGGCATCGAGGTTCACCTGGAGATAGGTCTCGGGCGTGCCGGCATCGACCCAGTAGCCGTCGTGGTGAAACCCGTTCAGCTCCCCGCGAGCGACGAGCGCAGGAAAGGTGGACCGCTCGATCGAGACGGCTTCGCCGTCGGGAATGAGGTCGAGGACCCTCGGCTCGAGCACATAGGTCCCGGCGTTGATGAGATTCGACGGTGCTTCGTGCCGAGGCGGTTTCTCGACGAACCCGACCACGCGATTTGCCTCGTCGATGGACACGACGCCGAAGCGTGACGGATCGTCGACCGACACGAGGTGCATGGTGGCCGCCCCCCCGGCGGCGCGATGGCGGTCGACCTGGTCGCGGACGTCGAGCGAGGTGATGACGTCGCCGTTGATGGCAACGAAGGTGTCGGCGATCCCGGCCCGAGTGGCGGCGAACCGGATGGCGCCTGCCGTGTCGAGCGGATACGGATCGACCGCATAGTCGACCTCGAGTCCTCCGATCCTGGCATCGGGCCATCGCTCGCGGAACACCTCCGGCCGGTATCCGAGTGACAGAACGGCCCGGGTGATTCCCTGCGCGGCCAGACGGGCGAGGACGACCTCGAGCATGGTCGCATGACCGATCGGGAGCATCTGCTTCGGTATCTCGCTCGTGAGAGGCCGCAGCCTCGTACCGAACCCGCCGACGAGCACCACAGCATCCATGGCTGTAGTGATACCAGGTCGAAGGGCTCAACCCACATGGGCTGGGTAGATCATCCTGTGGGCCGATTCGCCCAGAGCCGTTAGCTTGGCCACATGAAGCGAATCCCTGCGTTGGCGCTGTTCGCCATCGCCGCTCTCATCGGCGCCGGGCTCGTGGCCCTTTTCATCACCCTCAGTGACGACGACAGCTCCGGCGGCGACCAGACGACGCCTGCTGCGGCTCAACCGACACCGGCTGCGACTCCGACCGCCCAACCCACCCCCGACACCGAACCCCCGACCCCCACGGTCGAGCCGACTCCGGCACCCGAGCCGACCGCCACGACCGAACCGACACCCACACCCACAGCCGAGCCGACCCCCACGACCGAACCGACAGCCGAACCGCTGCCCGAGGGCGTCGAGGAATCGCGGGCCTTCGTGAAGGACGGCCAGATCGTGCTCGAGGGAGCGGTGCCCGACGAGGCGAGCGCCGAGGAGATCGTGGCCCTCGCCGCATCGATCCTCGGCCCCGAGAACGTGATCAACAACTACGTGATCGACCCCCGGGCCGGCGACCCCAACCTGGGGAACATCCGTGTCGACGACACCGTGTTGTTCGCCACCAACAGTGCCGAGATCGCGCCTGACTTCGAGCCCCTCCTCGCCCAGGCACTGGCGCTGATGTTGACGCGGCCGAGCGTGACCATGACCGTCGAAGGCCACACCGACGACGTCGGCTCCGACGAGAACAACCTGGTCCTGTCACAGGATCGCGCCCAGGCCGTGGTCGACTGGCTCGTCGACCGAGGGGTCGAACGCAGTCGGCTGACCCCGGTCGGCAAGGGTGAGTCCGACCCGGCCGTCCCCAACACCTCCGAGGCCAACCGGCAGGTCAACCGCCGGATCCAGGTGTTCATCTTCAATCTGCTGGCCGACTGAACCTCATGGGAGTGAGCTCACCGCCCTCGCCCTGAGCTAGAGCGACGCCACGATCTCGACCATGAGCTCTCCGGCCTCGGTGGGGTTGTTCCCGACCTGCACTCCGGCATTCCGCAGCGCTTCCATCTTGGCCTTGGCGGTCCCCTTGCCGCCCGAAACGATGGCACCGGCGTGGCCCATCTTCTTGCCAGGCGGGGCCGTGACACCGGCGATGTAGCTGCTGACCGGCTTGGTCATGTGGTGCTTGATGAACTCGGCCGCTTCCTCCTCGGCCGAACCCCCGATCTCGCCGATCATCATGACCGCCTTGGTCTCGGGGTCGGCTTCGAAGGCGCGCAGGCAGTCGATGAAGCTGGTGCCGGGGACTGGGTCTCCGCCGATGCCGACACAGGTGGTGACACCGATGTCTTTCTGCTTCAGCTCGTAGAGCGCCTGGTAGGTGAGCGTTCCCGAGCGGCTCACGATGCCGACGGGGCCACCCGGCTTGGCGATGTGGCCGGCGGTTATGCCGATGTTGCACTTGCCCGGGCTGATGATGCCGGGGCAGTTGGGGCCGAGCAGTCGGGTCCCGGGGAAGTCGCGTGCGAGCTTGTTGTAGAAGTAGGCCTCGTCGTGGGCGGGCACGCCCTCGGTGATGGCAACGATGAACTCGATACCGGCTTCGGCCGATTCGATCACTGCGCCGAGGACTCCTGCGGCGGGAATGAAGATGCAGCTTGCCGTCGCGCCGGTGGCCTCCATGGCCTCGGCGACCGTTGCGTAGATGGGAATGCCGTCGACGTCGGTGCCCGCCTTTTTCGGATGGGTACCCGCTACGACCTGGGTGCCGTAGTCGCGGTTCAGCGTGCCGTAGTAGCTCCCTTGCGAGCCGGTGAGGCCCTGATAGACGACCTTGGTGTTCTCGTCGACGAAGATGCTCATACCGGTTCCTCAGCTCGCCAGCTCGACAGCCCTGCGGGCCGCGGCGAGCATGGTGTCTTCCATCATCAGGGTGTCGGACAGAATCGGTTGCAGGATGGCTCGACCCTCGTCGGCGTTGGTGCCGTCGAGGCGGATCACGATGGGTGCGTCGATCGTGACCCGCTGCATCGCTTCGAGAATGCCGTTGGCCACCTCTTCGCCCCGGGTGATGCCGCCGAAGATGTTGATGAGAATGCTCAACACATCGGGATCGTTGTTGATGACCTCGAGGGCGCCGGCCATCACATCGGCATTGGCCCCGCCGCCGACGTCGAGGAAGTTGGCCGACTTGCCGCCGACCTGGTTCACGACGTCGACCGTGCTCATGGCCAGTCCGGCTCCGTTGGCGATCACGCCGACCGAACCGTCGAGGCCCACGTACTGCAGGCCCTTCTCGTGGGCTGCGGTCTCGCGCTCGTCACGCGGCTGGGTGGCGTCGTACTGGGCGTACTCGGGATGGCGAAACACGCTGTTGCCGTCGAGAGTCACCTTGGCGTCGAGCACGTGCACGACGTCGTCGGGAGTGACGATCAGCGGATTGATCTCACACAAGTCGGCGTCGCCCTCGGTGTAGGCGCGGTACAGCTTGAGCAACATGTCGACCGCGCCGTCGGTGACGGCAGGGTTGAGGTCGGCGGCCAACACCCACTCACGAGCCACCTCGGGCGTGAGCCCGTCGACCGGATCGATCCAGATCTTGGCGATGGCGTCGGGGTTCTCCTCCGCCACGGTCTCGATCTCGACGCCACCCTCGGCCGACAACATGCCCAGGTGCTTCTTGGCGCTGCGATCGAGGGTGAAGCTGGCGTAGTACTCCTCGGCGATGTCGCTCGCCTTCTCGACCCAGACCCGCTTCACGATGTGGCCCTTGATGTCGAGGCCGAGGATGTTGGCGGCATGCTCCCGAACCGCGTCGAGGTCGGCGGCGAACTTCACCCCGCCGGCCTTGCCCCGACCGCCCGCATGAACCTGGGCCTTGACCATCACCGGGGTCCCGACGTGCTCGGCGGCCGCAACGGCCTCGTCGACCGTGAAGGCGACCTCACCGGGCGACACGGGCATGCCGTACTCGGCGAAGAACTGCTTGCCCTGATATTCGAACAGATCCACCGGGGAGCCTCCGAGGGGAACGGGATTGGGGGTGGGGCCGACCGGGCCCTCGGCGATACTAGGCGGGTGCTCACGATCATGACGCAACCGAGGCCGCCGACATGAGCCCGGTGGCCAGCGACGCGTCCTTCGACACGCGACGGGCCATCGTCGTCGGGGTGGTCGCCGTGGTGCTCGGCATCGGTCTCGTCGTCCTGGTCACCCGCCTCGCGGGCACCGGCACCCTCGACGTGAAACTCGGCGACGACCGCTTCCAGGACATCAGCGCCGCCAACCTGGCCCGACAGATCGACGAGGGCGGACCCGTGCTGTTTCCCGATGCCGGCACCGGGGAACGTGACATCATCGTGCAACACCTGGCCACCGACCCGAACGAGGGTTGGTACGCCTTCAACGCCCAACGACCGGGCCAACCCCGGGAGTGCACCCTTGCGTGGCAGGCCGATCGGGACCTCTTCACCGACTCGTGCGATCCGAGCGTGACCGTCCCCGCCGATGGCGGCGACCAGGTGAGCTATCCGGCCGAGGTCGACGCCGACGGCCGACTCGACATCGATCTCAACGCCGCAGAGCGCGACGAGAGCTGATCACCCACCCAGCACGGCGGCCGGTGGTCGAGGACCGACCAGACCACACGCGGCCAGCTGATCGGCACCTCGAAAGCGAACCGACGTCGACGTCGGAGGAATCGCGGCGCCGTATTGCGACAACCGAGCGGCCTGGCGGCGGTCGCCGTTGGCCCGGTCGCGGCTGCGTGACACGTCGTCCAGCAGCTTCGTGTGCACGAGCGCGACCGACACCGACGCGACCCGAACCGGAAGCACCTCGTGGGTGCTCCACAAGCCCTGGAACAGCCCGGCTCGCACGAAGGCCGTTTTCACCAGCTCGACTGTGCAGTCGTCGCTGAGCATGCGGTACCGGACCCCACCCACCAGGCCTCGGTACGGCGCACCCACCCGGCCGACCGCGACGTGATCGTCGTCGAACCACGGCGCGCCGTCGGGCCCGGCGAACACGTCGATCACGTTGGCGTGAACCGCTTCGATGTCGGCCGGGAGAGAGCCGAGGAAGTCCCTCACCGAGTCGAAGCCGGGCGGGAGCACCAGCCGCTCGTCGGCATCGATCATCGAGACCCATGCACGTGGTTCGAGACGCCGCGCGAGCGCTGCGAACCAGCTGCATCCGTTGCCCGCCTCGGCGAAGGTGGTGTCGGCCTCGAAGACGTCGACATCGGGCTGGGCGGCGAGCAGCTCGCTCGTACCGTCTGAGCTGTGATCGTCGACGATCCAGAACCGCTCGACCGCCAGTGCTCGGTGATGATCGAGGTAGGACTCGACGTTGTGTGCCTCGTTGCCCATCGCACCCAGCACCACGAGGGCCGACGGCACCACCGATTCGGACACCGCTCGGAGAGACTGGGGCTGCATCGCCGATCGATGCCAGCGTGTGTGGGGCCACAACGCGCGCAACTGGCGGTCACGGGCCGAGTCGAAGTCGCCGCGCCGGGCGTCGGCCCAGGCCAGGAGCCTGCAACCCGGAACCGACTCGGCCGCTGGCGTCGAAGCAACATGTTCGACGATCTGGGTGGCGCGATCGTGCAGTCCGACAGCGACGAGGATCTCGGCCACCGCCAGCTCGGTCAGCGGATCGTGGGCCGGTGTGGGCAACGCCGGCGCCAATGACCGGAGCTCGGCGATGCGCGTGGGCCGCAGGAGGAACCGCGTCAGCGCCCGCAGCCCCCCGACCGAGGGGGTCTCGAGCTGGTCGGCCATCAGCGCGCGGACGGACTCCTCGAATCGCTCGTGTTCACCGAGACGGGCTGCGAGCGACGCGATGTCGACCGGGAGGAGCCCGCTGTCGGCTTCGTCGAGCAGTCGCCCGGCGAGCGCATCGGCCCCACCGACGTCGCCACTCCTGTCGAGCAACCGAGGCAGATGGACCTGCGTTGCCGCATCGGGGAAGTCGTCGAACCGGCGCAGGAGCGCGGGGAATCGATCACCCCACTCGACCGGGCTGATCCTCGATGCCGACAGGAGCGCACCGCGATGCGCGGGCCCGTGACAGACCCAGTCGATCAACCCTTCGGTGGCCGCCGGGTGCCCGAGCTCGTGATTGCCGTGCAGCAGCCGCCATCGTGCCCGCTGATCGGTCGGGTCGGCTGCGCTCTGCTCCTGCCAGATCGGTACCGCCAGGTCGAAGCGCCCGAGGCGCTCACAGCTCCACGCGAACCCCACGTCGATCGCCACGCTCGTCTCGCCCCCAGCCCGGAGCTCTGCGAAGCCGTGGAACGCATCGATGATCCGGCCCCCAGCCAGAGCCGCCTGCGGGTCGAGCCGGCTTGTCAAGAGTCTAGATCTTCTCGAGCGGAGCCCAGCTCAACAACAGCACCTTCTCGCGGCCGTCGCTGAATCGAACTGTGGCCTCGGTGGTGTCGCCGGCTCCCTGCATGGCGATGATCACGCCCTCGCCGAAGGTGCTGTGACGAACGCCATCGCCGGTCTTCAGCCCGAGGGAGTCGGCCCCGCTCGGTTCGGGTGCTGAACGGGCCCGAATTGTGGCCTCGACCCGCTCTTCACGGTGACCACCCCAGGACGTGCGGCCGAGGCGGCTCTGCGAGCGGCGCCGCGCCGACCGGCTGCCCTCGGCCTCGTCGACCAGCTCGGTCGGGACCTCCTCGAGGAACCGGCTGGGCGGGTTGTACTGCGTGTTGCCGTAGAGCGTTCGGCTCCAGGCGTGGGTGAGGAAGAGGCGCTGCTGGGCACGCGTGATACCCACGTAGGCCAGCCGCCGCTCTTCTTCGAGCTCATCGGGATCACCGAGGGCGCGGGCATGGGGGAACACGCCGTCTTCCATCCCGAGGAGGAACACGATCGGGTACTCGAGGCCCTTGGCCGAGTGCATCGTCATGAGCACCACCGAGCTCTCGTCGTCGTCGAGCGCGTCGGTGTCGGATACCAGGCTCACCTGTTCGAGAAAGTCGTCGGTGTGGGGGAACTCGCGGGCGACACCCACGAGCTCGGCCAGATTCTCGATCCGTCCGTCGGCCTCGACACTGTGCTCGGCCCGCAGTTCACCGAGATACCCGCTGGCCTCGAGCAGATGCTCGATCAGCGGCCCGGGACCGCCGTCGTCGAGGGCCGAGGCCTCGTCGATGAGATCGAGGAAGGTGGCGATCCCCTTCACCGCCGTACCGCTCACCCCGGCGTCGTTCGATTCACGCAGGGCCTGCATGAAGGTGAGCCCCCGCGATGCAGCCCAGGTGTCGATACGGGCGACCGATGAGTCGCCGATGCCCCGCTTGGGTGTGTTGAGCACCCGCTTGACCGACACCTCGTCGATGGGGTTCACGACGCACCGCAGATACGCGAGCGCGTCCTTCACCTCGCGGCGATCGTAGAAACGCGTACCGCCGATGACCTTGTAGGGGATGCCCACCCGCACCAAATGCTCCTCGAGCACTCGACTCTGGGCGTTGGTGCGGTAAAAAACCGCCATCTCGCCCCAGCGCATCGCGTCGGAGTCGTGCAGGGTGGCGAGCTGATGGGCCACCCATTGCGCCTCGTCGGCCTCGTCGTCGGCGTGATAGCGGGTGATGCGAGCGCCTTTGCCCTTGTCGGTCCAGAGGTGCTTGGGCTTGCGACCGAAGTTGTTGTCGATGACGGCATTGGCGGCATCGAGAATCGTCTGGGTCGACCGGTAGTTCTGCTCGAGGAGCACGACGGTGGCATCGGGGAATGCGGTCTCGAACTCGAGGATGTTGCGGATGTCGGCCCCCCGGAACCGGTAGATCGACTGGTCGCTGTCACCCACGACACACACCTGGCGGTGTTCGCCGGCCAACAGCGTGACCAGCTCGTTCTGCACCGAGTTGGTGTCCTGGTACTCGTCGACGAGCACGTGGCGGAAGCGCCGTCGGTACGACTCGAGTATGTCGGCGCTCTGGTGGAAGAGGCGCACCGTCTCGAGCAGGAGGTCGTCGAAGTCCATGGCGCCGGCCTTCTTCAGCCGGTCCTGGTACTCCCGGTAGACGTCGGCCACCTTGCGTTCGATGAGCACGGTGGCGTTGGTGGCGTACTGCTCGGGGCCGATCATCTCGTTCTTCGCGTTGGAGATCTGCGCATGCATCGACCGCGGCGGGAAGCGTTTCGAGTCGAGGTCGAGATCGCGGAGCACGTAGCTGGTGAGCCGCAGGGCGTCGGCCTGGTCGTAGATGGTGAACGCCGACGGGAAGCCCGCGTGCTTCGCTTCCCGGCGCAGGATGCGCACACACGCCGCGTGGAATGTCGACACCCACATCTTGTCGGCGACAGGACCCACCAGGCCCCGGAGGCGCTGCTTCATCTCGTCGGCCGCCTTGTTGGTGAAGGTGATGGCCAGGATCTCGAAGGGCGAGATGCCCAGCTCCTCGATGAGATGGGCGATCCGATGGGTGAGGACTCGCGTCTTGCCCGAGCCGGCACCGGCCACGATCAGCAGCGGGCCGCTGTCGTGGACCACGGCGTCGCGTTGGGCCGGATTGAGCCCGTCGAGCAGATCGACCCGGGGCCGGCGGTGGGGCTCCTCGTCGCCGTACTCGACCTCGTCGGGTGGTGGCTCGTCGGGCGCGCCGAACGGGTCATCTGCGGAGAAGCGCGACATCGAGGTCACCCTACTGGGCGGCTGCGACACCGCTGCGGCCCCATCGACGGCTCAGGACAGCAGCCGCGCGCGGAACAGATCGAGCACCTGGTCGAGGGCTCGGCGGGTGGCATGACCGGGCTCGTCCTGGAGGTCGAGGGTGAGGACCGAGTGGGCCCGCCGGCTCACGCCGTTGCGGTTGCCTGCACCGGAGTCGATCTCGACGGCGACGAAGCCCTCACCCAGCTCGCGCCGCAGGGTGTCGAACCGGGCGGCGGGCGACATCGAGTCCTCCGAGAACCGGAGGCCCAGCACCGGGCAACCCTCAGCCACCCGTTCCTTGACCACGGCGAGGTCGACCTTCGACAGATGCGGTGCCGCCTTGCGCTTCCGGCCGATGCCCAACGGAAGACTCGGCTGGCTGAGTACCGGCGCCACCACGACCGGGTCGACCATCATGGCCAGCGCGAATCCCCCGCTCCAGCACATACCCACCACGCCGACGCCCGGTCCGCCCGCCTCGCCGTGCACGTCGCGTGCCAGGGCCCGCAGCCAATCGGTGACGGGGGGTGACTTCTTGGTACTGAACGCAGCGAACTCGCGGGCCACACATCCCTTGGCCAGGGACTTCACCGAGTAGCCGACCGTGACCGGTCGGCCCGGCTCACCGTAGAGCGACGGCACGACGACCGTGCATCCGATGTCGACGATGCGACGGGCGAAGTCGGCGACGTCGGGGCTGATGCCCGGCATCTCGGTGAGCACCAGCACGGCCGGACCGTTGCCGGCCAACAGGACGGTCTTGGTCTTGGCCAGATAGGTGCGTTGCTCTCGCGTGAAGTCGCTCAGGTCGTCGGGAGTCTGCGTGCCCATTCCCATGCCCGAACCCTAGGCCGGACCGCGCGGCAGCAGGTAGCGTCCACGCGCATGACCCACCCGATCCGCTTCTGTGTCGCCGCGGGCCTCGTCAACGACGCGGCCGACTTCCTCGACAACGCTCGCCGGGCCGAAGACCTCGGGTACGACGCGCTGGCCATCGCCGACCATCTCGGTGACCAGCTCGCCCCGCTCCTCGCCCTGACCGCGGCAGCCGGCGTCACCAGCACCCTGAAGCTCCAGACGCTGGTGCTGGCCAACGACTACCGCCATCCGGGCATTCTCGCCAAGGAGGTCACCACGCTCGACCAGCTCAGTGGCGGCCGCCTCGAGCTCGGTATCGGGGCGGGCTGGATGCTCACCGACTACGAGCAGATGGGCATGAGCTACGACCGGCCCGGCACGCGCATCACCCGTCTGGCCGAGAGCGTTGCCATTCTCAAGGCGGCCTTCACCGGCGAGGCCGTCGACTTCCACGGCGACCACTATTCGATCACCGGGCTGGTGAACGGTCCCGCTCCGGTGCGGCCGGGCGGTCCGCCGCTGCTGGTCGCCGGAGGCGGGCGCAAGGTGCTCTCGCTGGCCGCGCGCGAGGCCGACATCGTCGGGGTGAACCCGTCGTTGGCTGCCGGCGTCATCGACGAGCGGGCCGGCCCATCGGCGACACCCGATGCCACCGACGAGAAGATCGAGTGGATCCGCGAGGCCGCAGGCGATCGCTTCGGCGAGCTGGAGCTCCAGACACGAGTGCACCTGGCCACGATCTCCGACGACCGACAAGGCATGGCCGAGCTCCTCGGCCCGGCCCTCGGCGTTGCCGCCGACGAGGCGCTCGAGTCGCCTCACGCCCTGGTGGGTTCGGTCGAACAGTGCATCGAGACCGTCCTCGGCTGGCGCGAACGCTGGGGTATCACCTACGTGAGTATCGGCTCCGAAGCGATGGACGAGATGGCGCCGGTGGTGGCCGAGCTCGCCGGGCGGTGATCCCGTGAGCGCACCGCCGGTGGGCTTCCCCGACGGGTTGTCGACTCGTGGCGCATCGACGAGCGACGTCGACATCGTCTTCGAGCTCTTCCGGACGACCGACCTGCACGACCAGGGCGTGGTCATGATCACCCGTGAGGACATCGAAGCCGACATGGCCGACCCGGAGGCCGATCTGATCAACGACAACCTGCTGGTGTTCGACGGCGCACAGCTCGTCGGTTACGTCGAGGTCCCGGGCTGGCGCGCCGACGGGGAGGTGCATCCCGATCACCGCGGTCGAGGTATCGGATCGGCTCTGATCGACTGGATGGAGGCTCGGGCGCTGGCCCGGACACCGGTCGATGCCGACGTGCGCGTGGGCCAAACCAAATTCGACGGGTGCACCGAGGCCATCGAGCTGTTCCAGCGCCGCGGCTACGAGGCGCGCCACACCTCCTGGGTTCTGTACTTTCCGCCCGATGCCGAGATCGTCGATCGCCATCCGCCCGGCGTCGAGATCCGGGCGTTTGCCGGGCCCGAGCTCCCCGCCATCCACCGACTGATCGAAGATGCCTTCAACGAGTGGCCCAATCGCACGCCCACCTCGTACGCCTCGTGGCTGGCCCATACCGTCGAACGATCCGACTTCGACCCCGCACTGCTGCGGGTGGCCGTGGAGGGCGAGACCGTCGTCGGTGTGTGCCACGGCCTCGACGCACCGGACGAGGGCTGGGTCGACAGCGTCGCCGTGCGCCGCGATCGTCGGGGGCGGGGTATCGCCCAGGCGTTGTTGGCTCAGACCTTCGGTGACCTGCGCCGCCGGGGAAGACCGCGGCTCGGTCTCAGCACCGACTCACGAACAGGTGCCCTCGACCTCTATCTCCGTCTCGGCATGGAGGTCGAGGCTACTTACCGCCACTGGTCGAGGCTGCTGCGACGCGCCGGGAAGTGATCAGCCGTCGCGGCCCATCAACGCCAACAGCCGGGTGGCAGCGTCGGCGTCGAGACCGACAGGAATCGGTGGGCCGAACTGCTCGCTGTCGAGCACGGCACCAGCCATGGGGCGAATGAAATCGAGCGCCCATTCGGCCGGCAGATCGGGCAAGGGCCGATCGACGCCCAGCGCGTGCGCGAGATCCCAGCCGTGGGCCAGATTCTCCACCACCCGCATACCGGCCAGCTGCTCGCCGGTGGCGGTACCCAACGGATGCGGGTAGCTGGCGGCCAGAGCGCCGACCTCACCGAGCGCACCGAGCAGTCCGAGCGCCACCCCGCGCCAAGTGGCCATGGCGTTGGTGCCTATCGCCGAGGTGTCGACCTCGGTGGTCCACTCGACGTTCTCGCCTCGGACGAGAGCCGAGATCTGGGCCTCGTTGATGATCACATGGGCGACCAGGCGGCGTATGTCCCATTCGTCGACCGGACGATCCCAGTCGGCCTCGCCCACCAGCGCCAGCGTCTCGCCGAAGTAGGCGAGGGCTGCCTTCAGCGCGTCGAGCGGTGCCAGGGCTGGGTCGTTGGCGGGATCGGCGTCGTTGGCGGGATCGGCGTCGTTGCCAGGATCGGACACCGGGTCATTCCCACTCGATGGTGCCTGGTGGCTTCGACGTGATGTCGTAGGCCACTCGGTTGACGCCGTCGACCTCGTTGATGATGCGGCTCGACATCGTCTCGAGCAGTTCGTAGGGCAGTCGGGCCCAGTCGGCGGTCATCGCGTCGTCACTGGTCACGGCCCGGATGATGACAGGATGGGCGTACGTGCGTTCGTCACCCATGACCCCCACCGAGCGGATGTCGGGCAGGACGGCGAAGG
>JAHEJN010000005.1:83015-85432 GCA_024638845.1 Acidimicrobiales bacterium
CGGGCCCAGTCGGCGGTCATCGCGTCGTCACTGGTCACGGCCCGGATGATGACAGGATGGGCGTACGTGCGTTCGTCACCCATGACCCCCACCGAGCGGATGTCGGGCAGGACGGCGAAGGCCTGCCAGATCTCCCGCTCGAGGCCGGCCTTGGCGATCTCGTCTCGCACGATGGCATCGGCCTCCTGGAGGATGAACACCTTCTCGGGCGTGACCTCGCCGATGATCCGCACGCCGAGGCCCGGACCCGGGAACGGCTGACGCCACACGATCTCGTCGGGCAGGCCCAGCTCGGAACCGACGGCGCGCACTTCGTCCTTGAACAGGGCACGGAGCGGCTCGACCAACCGGAAGTCCATGTCCTCGGGCAGGCCCCCCACGTTGTGGTGGCTCTTGATCCTGGCCGCATCGCTCGTGCCCGACTCGATGACATCGGGGTACAGCGTTCCCTGCACGAGGAAGTCGGCGTCGGTGATCCCGCCCTTGGCGTCCTCGAATACGCGGATGAACGTCTCGCCGATCGCCCTGCGCTTGTCCTCGGGGTCGACCACCCCGTCGAGCTTGGCGAAGAACCGATCGGCCGCTCGCACGTGGATCAGTTCGATGCCCTGATTGCGCTTGAAGGTCTCGACCACCTGGTCGCCCTCGGCCTTGCGCATCAGGCCGGTGTCGACGAACACACACGTGAGCTGCGCCCCGATGGCCTTGTGGACGAGCGCCGCCGCCACCGCCGAGTCGACCCCGCCGGAGAGACCGCAGATGGCCCGACCCGCGCCCACCTGGGTGCGAACGAGCTCGACCTGGGTGTCGATGATGTTCTCCATGGTCCACGTGGGGACGATGCCTGCCCCCTCGTAGAGGAAGCGTTCGAGCAGCTGCTGACCGGCCGGGGTGTGGCTGACCTCGGGGTGGTACTGCACACCGAAGAGCTTGCGTTCGATCGACTCGAAGGCCGCCACCGGGGTGGCGTCGCTGTGGGCCAGCGGCGTGCACCCGGCGGGGGCGCCGTCGATGGCGTCGAAGTGGCTCATCCAGACCTGCTGGAGGTGGGGCTGGCCGCTCAACAACACACCGGCATGGGTGACATGGAGCTCGGTACGGCCGTACTCGCCGGTCTCGTACCGCCCGACCGAGCCTCCGCACTGCTTGGCGATCAGCTGGGCGCCGTAGCAGATGCCCAGTACCGGAAGGCCGAGGTCGTAGACGTCGGGATCGATCAGTGGGGCGTGCTCGACGTTCACCGACTTGGGTCCGCCGCTGAAGATCAGCGCAGCCGGAGCCCGCTCGGCGATCTCGGCCGCCGTGACGGTGTGGGGAACGATCTCGCTGTAGACGCGAGCTTCGCGCACGCGTCGGGCGATGAGTTGGGCGTACTGGGCGCCGAAGTCGACGACGAGAACGGTAGGGGTGTCGGTCACGTCGAGGCTGGCTCAGCCCATACCGACACCCTGCTGCTTCTGGAGGTACTTGCCCTCCGTCTGCAGCGCGGGAGCCACCATGACCTCGGCCTTCTGGAACTCCTTCAGGTCGCTGTAGCCGCACGTGGCCATGCTGGTGCGAAGCGCGCCGAACAGGTTCATGCGGCCGTCGTTCTCGTGCGCCGGACCGACCAGGATCTCGCGCAGAGAGCCGCGAACCGAGGTCTTGACCCGAGCACCGCGAGGCAGGGTGGGGTGGAAGGTGGCCATGCCCCAGTGGTACCCCTTGCCCGGCGCCTCCTCGGCCGCGGCCAGAGGCGAGCCGATCATGACTGCGTCGGCACCGCACACGATGGCCTTGGCGATGTCACCGCCGGTGGCCATACCGCCGTCGGCGATCACGTGGACGTACACGCCGGTCTCGTCGAGGTGGCGCATGCGGGCGGCGCGGGCGTCGGCGATGGCAGTGGCCTGGGGCACGCCGATACCGAGCACGCCGCGGCTGGTGCACGCGTGGCCGGGGCCGACACCGATGAGGATGCCCGCCGCCCCGGTGCGCATCAGATGCAGCGCAGCCTGGTAGCTGGCGCAGCCGCCGACGATCACCGGCATGGGGAGCTCGCGTACGAACTGATTGAGGTCGAGCGGCTCGACGGTTTGACTGACGTGTTCGGCGGAGACGACCGTGCCCTGGATGATGGCGATGTCGAGCTCACCCGCGAGCATGGCGTCTCTGAACTGCGCCGCCTTCTGCGGAGTGATCGAGGCAGCCGAAGTGACACCACCGGCATTGATCTCCCGAATGCGCTGAGTGACGAGCTCCTGCTTCACCGGCTCTTGGTAGAGCTGCTGCATACGGGCGGTGGCCTTCTCGGGCGGCAGCTCGGCGATCTCGTCGAGTACCCGGTCGGGGTCGTCGTAGCGGGTCCACAGTCCTTCGAGGTTCAAGACGCCCAACCCGCCCAGCTGACCCACGGCGATCGCGGTGGCCGGGCTGAC
>JAHEJN010000109.1 GCA_024638845.1 Acidimicrobiales bacterium
TCCTGTCGTCGGGCATCGAGGAGTGCGTCGCCCAGGGCCAACGCTCGATCGGTTGGCATCGGCGCCTCGACCGTGAGTGGCGCGAACCGGCCGACCGACCCAACATCCGTCGAGGGCTCGGCTTCGCGTTCTGCATGCACGGCACCGCGATCCCGTTCCTCGACATGGGCGGGTGCAGCATCAAGATCAACGACGACGGGTCGTTCAACATGCTGGTCGGTGCCACCGATCTGGGCACCGGCGCCGACACCGTGCTCGGCCAGATCGCAGCGGAGGTGTTGGGAGTGGCGCTCGACGACATCATCGTCTACTCCTCCGACACCGACATGACGCCGTTCGACACCGGTGCCTACGCGTCGTCGACCACCTACATCTCCGGCACGGCGGTGAAACTGGCGGCCGAGGTGGTTCGCAAGCGGATCAAGGAGCGAGCAGCCGAGATGCTCGACGTCAACGAACCGTGCACGATCGAGCTGCACGACAAGCGGGCATGGGCCCCCGACGGGCGATCGGTGTCGATGGAGGAGCTGGCCCTGCACACCCTGCACTGGGAGGACCAGGAACAGATCATGGGCACGGCGTCGTACGTGTCGCCCGAATGCCCGCCGCCGTTCGCCGCGCAGTTCGTCGAGATCGAGGTCGACGTCGACACCGGCCAGGTCGAGGTGATCAAGATGACCATGGCGGTCGACTGCGGCGTGGCGATCAACCCGGTCACCGCGTCGGGCCAGGTCGAGGGCGGGATGGTACAGGCGTTGGGTTACGCCCACTGCGAGGAGTTCGCCTACGACGAAGCGGGCCGCATGCTCAACGATCGGCTGGGTCCGTACAAGATCTACCGGGCCGACGAGATGCCCGAGACCGAGGTGTTCCTGGTGCAGACGCTGGAGGACTCGGGCCCGTTCGGCGCCAAGGCCGTGGCCGAGATCCCCAAGGACGGAGTGGCCCCGGCCATCCGGAACGCAATCATCAATGCGACCGGCGTGGCCATCGCCGACCTGCCGTTCACACCGGAACGCGTCTGGACCGCCCTGCAGGCGGAGCCGCCCGCGTGACCACCGACCGCGAGGTCGCCCGTTGCCTGCTCGAGGCGCTCGACCAGGGTTGCACGGTCGCGGTTGCCTCGGTCGTCACGACGCATCGATCGGTCCCCCGCCGGGCCGGTGCCAAGATGCTCGTGTACCCCGACAGCCGTCAGATCGGGACCATCGGAGGTGGGGAGATGGAGGCGCGAGTGCGGGGGGCGGCGATCGAGGCCATGGCCACCCGCCGATCCACCGACCTCGACTTCGATCTGCTCGACCCCCAGCGGGGCGACCCCGGGGTGTGCGGCGGGTCCGTGTCCGTTCACCTGGAGGTGTTCATGCCGCAACCCCATCTCGTCGTCATCGGCTGTGGCCATGTGGGCGCCGCCGTCGTCGAGCTCGCCCATTGGCTCGGTTTCCGCGTCACTGCCATCGATGATCGCGTCGAGGTGGCCGACCCGGAACGGTTGACCGACGCCGACGTGGTCCTCAGCGGGCCCTTCGAGGACTCGGTCGCCAAGGCGGGAATCGACGAGTGGACACACGTGGTGCTCCTCACGCGCAACGTGGCCGTCGATGCCGGGCTCCTTCCGCTCGTGCTCGACTCGCAGGCACGGTCGATCGGCGTGATGGGCAGCGCCCGCCGATGGGCGACCACGCGCCAAGCCCTCGCCGAGGCAGGTGTCGCTTCCGATCAGCTCGACCGAGTGGTGTCACCGGTCGGTTCGGAGATCGCCGCCGAGACCCCAGCCGAGATCGCCTTGTCGATCATGGCCGAGCTGGTCGAGCTGCGGCGCCGGGAGCCGAGCCCGGAGTGAACCCGGCCGCCGATCCACCCCAGCTCTGTGTTCTCCGGGGTGGGGGTGACCTCGCTACCGGCGTGGCGTGGCGGCTGACACGGGCTGGTTGGCCCGTGGTGGTCTGCGAGCTCGATCTGCCGCTCACGATCCGGCGCACGGTGGCCGTGTCCACGGCGGTGACCGAAGGCGCGATCGACATCGAGGGCATGCGCGCCGTGCTCGCACCGAACGCGCTCGAAGCGGCCGCCCTGGCCGCCGATGGCGTCGTCGGCGTCGTGATCTCGCCGCAGCTCCCGCGCCTCGACCCGGCCGTCGTGATCGACGCCCGTCTCGCCAAGCGCAACATCGACACGACGATCGACGACGCTCCCCTCGTGATCGGTCTCGGTCCGGGCTTCACCGCCGGCGTCGATTGCCACGCCGTGATCGAGACGCAACGCGGTCACCATCTTGGTCGAGTGCTGTGGTCTGGCGCAGCGGCACCCGACACCGGTACGCCCGGTGTCATCGCGGGCAAGGGCGCCGAGCGAGTGGTACGAGCACCGACCGACGGCTCGGTGCGATGGAGGGTGAGGATCGGAGATGCGGTCCGCCCGGGAGAGCCGATGGGTGCCATCGGAGGCATCGAGATCGCGGCGCCCTTCGCGGGCACGGTTCGAGGCCTGATCACCGAGCAGGTGCCGATCACCGAAGGCCTCAAGATCGCCGATGTCGATCCCCGTCACGATCCAACCGCGTGCCACGAGATCTCCGACAAGGCGTTGGCGGTGGGCGGCGGTGTCGTCGAGGCCGTGCATGTCCGGTCCAGGCCGACGTGGTCGAGCCGGTAGCGATCGATCGGCTCGTGAGCGCCTTGGAGCTCGGGTCACACGAGCTCGTATCGCTGGTCGGCGGGGGTGGGAAGACGACGGCGCTGTTCGAGCTGGGCCGTCGGCTCTCGGGAACGAGGGTGTTGACGACCACTACGAAGATGCACCGAGCCCGAACCGACGGCCACCACGTTCTCTTCGCTCCGACCGACGCAGAGCTGACCGGTGCACTCGCCGCACACGGATCGGTGCTCGTGTGGTGCTCCGATGCCGGTGAGAAGGCGGTCGGCGTCGAACCCGAGGCGTGCGACCGGTGGTTCGACCTCGCCGATCACGTGGTGGTCGAGGCCGACGGCTCACGGCAGCGGCCGCTCACCGCACCGAACCCGTTCGAACCGGTCGTACCGTCGCGCACCACGATGTTGGTCGCGTGTGTCGGAGCCGCGGCCCTCGGCCGGGTCATCGCCGACCAGTGCCACCGGCCGCTCAGGGTCGCCGCCGTCGCCGCTTGTTCGCCCTACGAACGGTTGACTCCCGAGCGGCTCACCGAGGTGCTGCTCAGCCGGCGCGGTCTCCAGAAGGGTCGACCCGCAACTGCCCGGTACGCGGTTGTGGTCGGCAACGTCACCGAGACCGACGAGCCCTTCCTCGATGAGCTCGTCGAGCGACTCGCTGGTCACGCTCGAGTCGTTGCCGTATCTCCGGCGCCTCTTCACGAATCCTGATGACGACGGAATCCCACTTGCTCCTCGTTACGCCGGCCGACTCGTACCGGACACGCGACTACCTCGATGCGGCGAGCGCTCTGGGCTGTCGGGTCACCGTCGCCACCGATGCGGCGGTCGCCATGGACTGGTCGGCCATCTCGGTTCCGCTTTCGGATCCGGCCCGGGCCGCCGACCTGGTGCTGGGTCAGCTTCCGGTCGAACCCGACGCCGTGGTGGGTACCGACGGTCCGGCCGTTGCGGTTGCGGCCGCTATTGCCCGAACGCTGGGACACCGCACCAATTCGGCCGACGCGTTGCTGGCGGCCGACGACAAGCTGCTCCAGCGCCGGGCTCTGGCCACCTTCGGCTCGTGCCAGCCGCGCTTCACCACGAACGCTACGGACGATGAATGGACGCACTTCCCCGCGGTGGTCAAGCCGATCGATCGGTCCGCGAGCCAGGGCGTGCTGCGCGCCGACGACACCGCCGAGCTCGAGGCTCGAATTGCCCTTGTCCACGACATCGTCGGCCCCGACGCTCCCGTGCTGATCGAAGAGCTCGTGTCCGGCATGGAGGTGGCCGTGGAGGGCCTGCTCCGCCGCGGCAGCCTCGAGGTCCTCGCCGTGTTCGACAAGCCCGATACCCCCACGGGCCCGACCTTCCCGGAAACTCTGCTGATCTGTCCAGCCCGGCTCGACGCCTCCACGGTCGAGGCCGTTGCCGAGCTGGCGGCCGACGCCTGCGCAGCGATCGGGTTGACCGAAGGCCCGGTGCACGTCGAGTGCAAGGTCGATGGAGATCGGGTCTGGTTCATCGAGCTCGCCGCCCGAACCATCGGCGGGCTGTGCAGCCGCAGTCTGCGCCCCGGTGGCAAACGCCTCGAGGAGCTGATCCTGCTCCATGCCCTGGGGCGGCCGACTCGGTCGGATGCGACCCACGGTGCAACCGGTGTCCTGATGCTGCCGGTGCCGGCCCGTGGCGTTCTCGGCCACGTCGGCGGCCGAGAACGGGCGTTGGCCATACCCGCCGTCAGCGAGGTGATCATCTCGATCGGCCCCGGCGAGGAGGTCGTGCCCCTCCCCCACGGCAACCGGTACATCGGTTTCGTGTTCGCTCGGGGCAAGGCAGCCGATGACGTCGAGGAGGCGTTGCGGCAGGCCTGGAGCGTCCTCGACGTGCAGATCAGCGCTTCGACGTCGGATAGTACGGATCGCCACCCGCGCCGTGATCGGTCAGATCGACCACCTGGGTGACGCCGGGAACGTGGCGTCGGAGCAGCACTTCGACTCCCTGCCGGACGGTCACCTCGGCCATGGCGCAGCCCTGGCACCGGCCGGTGAGGCGCACCCCGATCACGCCGTCGGCCTCCGACTCGAGGACGACCTGGCCACCATGGGCTGCGACCATCGGGTTGATCGCCTCGGCCAGTACTCCCCTGACCGTTCTCGCCGTCACCAGAGGAAGATCGAGCTCGTCGCAGAGCGGCTCCACCGCGCCAGGTGATCCCACCGCCACCACCTGGTCGCCCCGGAGCTCGAGCTCGCCGCCCCGGGCGACGACCGACCGACGAAGGGTGGCGAAGGCGTCCAACGGTGGCGTCTCGGCGGCGGCGCCCGCCAAACCATGGTCGAGCGCCTGCTCGAGGTCGGCAATCAAGTCGTCGGCGTCCTCGAGGCCGATCGAGAAGCGGAGGAGGTCGGCCGCTACCGGTGTCGACGGTCCTTCGACCGATGCCCGGTGCTCGACCAGGCTCTCGGTACCGCCGAGCGACGTCGCCCGGACGAACAGCCCGACCCGAGCCGCGGTCGCCATGGCAGCCGCTTCGCCACCGTGTACCCGCATCGACAGCATGCCCCCGAAACCGTCGGTCATCTGGCGGACCGCGATCTCGTGGCCGGGATGATCGACCAGGCCTGGATAGAGCACGGCGTCGACCCGTTCGTCGCCGACGAAGTGCTCGGCGATCCGCTGGGCGCTGGCCGAGCTCTGCCGGACCCGCAGGAACAGCGTCCGCATGCCCCGGAGCAGCAACCAGGCGTCGAATCCGCTCGGAACGGCGCCGTTGCTACGACGCCATGCCCTGATCCGCTGGACGAACGGGTCGTCGACGGCGGCCACGACCGCGCCGGCCAGCACATCACCGTGACCGTTGAGGAACTTGGTGGCGGAGTGCACCACCAGGTCGGCGCCGTGTTCGATCGGACGGGTGTGGACTGGTGTCGCGACCGTGCTGTCGACCGCCACCCGGGCGTTCGCGGCGTGGGCGAGCTCGGCCACTGCTGCGATGTCGGTGATCTCCCAGGTGGGGTTCGACGGGGTTTCGATCCAGACGACTCGGGTGTCGCCGGGCCGGATGGCCGCCCGGACCGCATCGAGGTCGGTGGTGTCGACGAAGGACACGGTGATGCCCCACGTCATGGCGAACTCGCTGAGCCACTTCCGCAACGCCCAGTACATGACCGTCGGTGCGATCACGTGATCACCGGGCACGAGCGCACAGAACACCGACGACGCGGCGGCCATACCCGAGGAGAAGAGCATCGCCTCGGCCCCGAGCTCGAGCTCGGCCAGCATCTGCTCCGGCAGCTCGTATCCGGGATTGTCGGCCCGGGTGTACTCGAACCCGAGTGGGTACGAGCCGTCGGCGTCTCGTTCGAAGGTGGTCGACGTGTGTATCGGCGGGACCAACGCCTTCGTCGTGGGGTCGATGTGTCCCCCCGCCTGCGCAGCTCTCGTCTCCGGCTTCACCGGCGAAGCTTCGCACATCTGCTCGTCGGAGACGGTCCGACCGGCGGCTCTCGGGCCGGATCAGTCCCCGTCGGTGACGGCGGCCACTCCCTTAGGGTCGGGGGCAGCGTCGTCGCGCAGCTTCGCGACGAGAGCGACCATCTCGGCCCATACCACATCGGAGATCTGCCGCACTTCTTCCGGCGTCGCCGAGTCGCCGCCGGCAAGCCTGCGCACGTCGATGGGTTCGCCGACCTCGACGAGGACCTTGGGGCGCAGCACGACGTTCAGCAGGATCGATCGAATGAGGTGGCCACGTCCGACGACACGATGGGTTCCGACCATCGCCACGGGCACGATGGGCGCTCCGGTCAGCAACGCGAGGCGAACGGCTCCCGTCTTGGCCCGCTCGGGCCAGTGGTTCGGGTCACGAGTCGTGCGCCCCTCGGGGAAGATGCCGATGGCCTCGCCGGCCGCCAACGCCTGGGCGGCCGATTCGAGTGCCTCTGCGGCAGTGGCCGAGCCCCGCTCGACCGAGATGAAGCCGAGGCGACGCACGAGCCCACCGAGCACCGGCGCACGGAACACACCGGAGGTCGCCAACAGCCGAACCGAGCGTCCCATGCGGCGACACACCAGGGCGAGCAGGACGCCGTCGGCGTGGCTGGCGTGATTCGAGACGATGATGATCGGCCCATCCGGCAACGACTGCGCCACCTCTCGACGCCCTCGGTACTTGGCCACGCGCAAGCGGGTCACCACTGTGACGATGCTTCCGAGCAGAACGGCTGCAACCGCATACAGGACCCCGCCGGTCCGACCCGGGTGCCTCCAGCCCTGTGTCATTCGGGGCCGTCGCTTTCGACCCAGGCAAGTGCGTCGTCGTGTGCTCTACGAACGGTCCGGCCGAGCCACTCATCGGATGGATACAGGTTCTCCTCCCCGACGACGTCGATCACACCGGTGACGGCCAACTGGCTACGCACCCGACGACTGTCGGAGACGATCATCAGCTTGCTGTCGACCTGCTGCAGCGCCGTGGCGTAGCGAACAAGAATCGCCGTCAGCGTCGAACCGAGGTCGCTTCGGCCCCGTAGTCGGATGATGACCGCTGAGTGCCGCGACGATTCGGTCACGCTCGGAAGCAAGGACTCGAACACCGAAGCGGAGGCGAAGAAGAGGCTCCCATACGGCTGGATGACGATGACGGCCCTCGGCGGCACGTCGGCAGGAGCGTCGACCTCCCGGAGACCCGTCTCCTCGATGAGCAGCCGCCGCACGACCAGGTCGTTCGACTGTCGGATCACGAACAACACGGCGGAGATCGCGACCCCGGCCAGGACGGCATACTGCAGTGGCACCAGGATTGTGAGCACCAGGGTGACCGCCATCGTCATGGCCTGGATCTGCCCGGTCTTCCACACGGAGACGATCTCGGGGATCTTCACCGTCCGGAATCCGACCACGATCAACAACCCGGCCAGCGCCGGCATGGCCGTCTCATCGACGAGAGGACCGAAGGCGACGATGATCACCGCCATGACCCCGCCGGCGACGAGCTGCGCAGCACGGGTCTGGGAGCCTGCGGCCGTGACGATCGACGTCGCCGACATCGATCCCCCGACCGGCATCCCCTGAAACGTGCCCGACACGAGATTGCCGACCCCCTGCCCCACGAAGTCCCGAGACGCATCGGGATACGTGCCGTCGGCGTTGGGGAAGTTCGCGGTGATGCCGGCACCCTGCACGAGACCCACGAACGCGAGGGCCACCGCCGGCACGATCAGGTTGGGGATCTTCCGGAGCACGGGAGCGTGCGGCGTCGGGAGGCCCGACGGGATCGAGACGATGTCGCCGAGCTGGGCAACGTCCCAGTCGAGGATCGGCACGACTGCGGACGCGACCACCACGGCTACCACGAGACTGAGGGCACCCAGCCGGGTGCGTTCGAGGCCGACGATCAACACGATCGTCAGGCAACCGACCAGCACGGTTGCGGCCCGCACCTCGCCGAGGTTGAGCAGAAGGTCGAACGATCGGAGTATGCGGTTCGACCCTTCGGCCTCATAACCGGTGAAGTCGTCGAGCTGGCCCAACACGATGTTGATGCCGACGCCGCTGATGAAGCCGACCATGACGGCGTTGGAGACGAACCGCAGGATCGATCCGAGCTTCAGGAGACCTGCGATCGCCATCACCACGCCGGTGAGGATCGCGAGAGTGAACAGCGCGCCTTCGGGGTCATCACCGCCATGCACTTGGTCGACATCGGAGATGACGGCGGCCATGGCACCGGTGGCCTGCACCGTCATGAACTCCGAACCGGTCACGGCCGCCGCACCGATCATCCCGAAGAGATAGCCGTACAGCCCGAACACCGGGTTGACGCCGGCCAGCAGGCCTGCGGCCAGACCATCGGGCACACTCTGGCCGCCGAGGACCAC
>JAHEJN010000212.1 GCA_024638845.1 Acidimicrobiales bacterium
ACGGGGTGCTCTACATCCAGGAGAACCTCCGCAACAAGGATCGCGTCCTCCGGGTCGACCCCTACGGATCGATTGCGGAGAAGAACCTGCGGATCATGGGAACGATCGACTCACGCCGCAAAGACCGACCACGAATCGCCCGGATGCTCCGCAACCCGGAGGTGCAGCGGATGTGGGACGTCGTGGTGACCCACGAGTTCCCGATGTCGCAGGTGGAAGATGCGCTCAAGGTCGCCGCGACCCAGCGGTGCGGCAAGGTGCTCCTGTACCCCCACCGCGACTGAACGCTTCGCGACGCTGCACTGCGAGACCGCACGGGCGATGCGAATCGCGCACGTCGGCGCGCAACGTCATCGCTTGGCAAGGATCTCCGACGCATCCGACGGGGGGCGGCCCTCGCGCAGCAGGCGGGACATGATCCGCATCGGGTGGTCGATGTGGTTGAAGAACGCCTTGTACGAGGGGCACAGGTAGTTGAGGCCGTCCTCGCCGTCAGGTGTCTGCACGAACCGGTTCTTCGGGCATCCACCGTGACACGCGAAGCGAACCTCGCAGCTGCGACAGAACGCCGGAAGCGTGTCGCGTTTTGCGATCCCGAAGCGCACCTGCTGTTCTGAGGCGACGAGGTCGATCATCGGAGTCTCGGCGATGTTGCCCAAGAGGTAGTCCGGTTCCACATAGTGGTCACAGGAGTACAGGTCACCGTTGTGCTCGAGCGCGACAGCGAGGCCGCAGGTCTCGGAGAAGACGCAGACGGCGCCGGGCTCGCCGTGCCAGTTGGCGAGCGCGGTGTCGAAGTGCTGGACGAACACCTCGCCGACGTCGCGGGCGACCCACTCGTCGAAGACCGCAATGAGGAACGCACCCAGGTCGGCCGCGCCAACCGACCGGTCGGAGACGTGATCGCCCGCTTGAACGTACAGCGGACGTTCACTGCGTTTGGCGTCACCCCGACCCCGATTCATGATCGTGAGCGGGGCCTCGCTCGAGCGTTCGACCACTGGGATGAACTGCATGAACCGCAAGCCCAGATCGTCCCGAAAGTACCGATACACCTCCAACGGGGAATGCGCGTTCGCCGCGTGGACCGTGCACAACACGTTGACGTCGACCCCACGTGCCTGGAGCGCATCGAGCCCCGCTTTGACACGCCCGAACGATCCGGCACCACGCTTGTCCACCCGGTACCGGTCGTGTAGCGATTCCGGACCGTCAATCGAGAGGCCCACCAGGAAGTCGTACTCGGCGAAGAACGCCGCCCAGCGATCGTCGACCAGGACGCCATTGGTCTGAATCGTGTGCGAGATGACCTGACCCGGGAACCGGTTCTGCTCGACGAGCTCCATCGCACGGCGGAAGAAGTCGAGGCCGATCATCGTCGGCTCGCCGCCCTGCCAGGCGATCGTCACCTCCGGAGTCCGATGCGACTCCAGGAGCTGGCGAACGTAGGTCTCCAACATCTCGTCGGCCATCCGGAACCTGTCACCCGGGTAGAGCTGTTCCTTCGACAAGAAGAAGCAGTACTCGCAGTCGAGGTTGCAGATCGGGCCGGTGGGCTTCGCCAACACGTGGTACGCCGCGGGCCGACCGTGCATCGTCAACACTGTTCAACTCCTGCGCTCATCGTGTCCGAGTCAACCACCGACCCCAGGATGATCGTCGGGTGAAGGCGATGGCTTCACCCCTCATGGGGGAGGTCCGCGAAAACCCGAAGTGCGTACGTTGGGATCGAGACCGAGAGACGTCCGCGAGCGCCGTCCAGACGCAAGGAGAGTTCGATGTCAGGTGATTCCAGCGACAAGGTCGAGATGGCGACGTCCGGTGCACGCAATGCTCGGCGGGTCGTCCTTCCGATCCCGGAGCGCGAACGCCGAGCGACCGCGATGCTCGACGCCCACGATCCGGACTCGACGTTTCCGAGCATCGATCCGCTGCGTCCGCCGGCGGGCGCACCGAACGTATTGCTCGTGCTGCTCGACGACGTCGGGTTCGGAGCCTCGCACACGTTCGGCGGCCTGATCGAGACGCCGACTGCCGATCGCCTGGCTGCGTCGGGCCTGCGCTACACGCGCTTCCACACAACGGCATTGTGCGCGCCGACGCGCGCTGCGCTGCTGACAGGTCGCAACCATCACACGGTGAACATGGGTGCGATCACCGAACTCGCGACGAGCGCGCCCGGTCAGACCTCGGTGCGCCCTCAGGACTGTGCCCCGCTGGCCGAGACACTGCGGCTCAACGGATACTCGACCGCCCAGTTCGGCAAGTGTCACGAAGTCCCACCGTGGGAGAGCTCGCCGATGGGGCCGCACGACC
>JAHEJN010000110.1 GCA_024638845.1 Acidimicrobiales bacterium
GGGGGTGGCGGGCCTGGTGGGGGAACGGGCGGCGGGACTCCGTACTCGACGTGGGTCGGCTACTACCACTGTCCAGCGCAGTCCTGGGAGCAGGGGGCCTACGTGGTGCTGCATCCCGAGGTCTACGGCTTCGATGAGAGCGGGATCGAGTGGGAGTACAACGTGGTGCTGTGCTTCGACGCCAGCGGCACGATCGTGTACCAGTGGGACTACCTGCCGATCCAGGTGAACGACCCCGCGGCCGATGCTGCCGCGGCGCGCGACAGTCTCCTCGCGCAGTTGGCGGTGCGGGTCGTGGCACCCATACCCGAGATCGCAGCCAGCCCGCCCGTCGACGCCACCCATCTCGTCGGCGTGTGGACGTGGTTCTGGGTCGACCCCGCCAGTTACCAATCGCGGTCCGACACGGCCAGCGACCCGGCCGGCCTCACCGTGACCCTCACCGCGATGCCCGAGGATCTTCGCTTCCACCCCGGTGACGACGACGTCGTGGGGCACGACACCACGGTCAGCTGCCAGGGCCCCGGGCTCGTCTGGCAGCCGGGGCTCGACGACACCGCCAGCGACTGCCGGCACCTCTACGACTACCCGTCGAGCCGCGCGAGCACCGGCACCTTCGACGTGTACGCCGAGTCCGACTGGGAGTTCGTGTGGGAGGCCACCGGCTCGCTCGCCCGGTGGCTGCCGGCCACCACGGGCACCCTAGGCGTGACCACCACGGAGTCGCCGCCCACGCCGGTGACCGTCACCGAGGTCCAGGCCGTCATCGGCGGCTGACCCGCCGACCCCAGATCACACGAACAGATCGGGGTCGAGACCGTCGACGGCCATCACCGCGTTGCTGTAGCGAGGGTCGTCGGTGACTTCACGGCCGAACCACGAAGGCGGCACGAACGCCGCCATCGACTCGTCGCTGTCGAACTCGACCTCGACCATCACCAGACCAACGAGATGGTCGGCGAACACGTCGACCTCGGCCACCTGGTGATCGAAGGGCACACGGTGGCGGGTCTTGCGCACCCGGCGCTCCCCGGTGCGCTTCCAGAGTGTCTCGAACTGCATGCGGTCGATGGGCCAGTCGAGCTCGACACGCACCCCGCCCGTTCCCGCCTTGAGGGTGAGCGTGCACCCCGTGGCGCCCGCGTCGCGCACCCGCACCGTCACCGAGCGGTCGATGGCTATGTAGCCCTGGCGGAGCTCAGTGCCGGCATCGGCCAGGTCGGGTAGCTCGGCCACCAGGAACTTGCGCTCCCGTTCGAGGCTGTCACCCGGCCGATCCGGGTGGGTTGCGGCCGCCTCGAGCGCCGACTCGTCGCGGTCGGCCGCCAACTCCGCGATGCCACCGGTGCGACGCTCGGGGCCCAGGGACCGCGCGTTGTCCCAGTAGCGGCGTAGTCGACGGACGAACGCCTTCGGCGACTCCGCGTACACCGTCGCCCCCAATCGGAATGCCCGGGCCCGCAGATCGCGCTGCTGTTCCCTGGCCAGCTCGATCGCCTCGCTCGTGACCTTCTCGCCGCCGAAGCGATCGGGATCGGACTGGAGGCGTTCGACCAGCACCGCCAGGTCGTGGTCGTCACCGAGGGCTTCGGACAGGTCGTCGAGGCGGTCGATCAGCGGTCCGATCGTGCTCGGTGCCGTCGGGGCCAACAGACGCATCTGGTACCACAGGTTCTTCTCGGCCTTGCGCCACTCGTGAATGGCCACGTCGCTGGTCTCGACCAGCGCTGCCCGCCGAGCTCGACGACCGCGTGCATAGGTTCGAGCCAGGCCTTTGTCCATTGCATCGAAGCCGTCGGGCACATCCCAACGGTCGACCCGTCGGCGCGCCTTGGCCAGTAGCTTCCGCGCCGTCACGATGCGCGGATCGCCGGCCTGGATCGACAGAGTGGCCTGCTCGGCCATCGTGGCCTGCGCCGAGCGGACATCGCCCATGCCGTGCTCGGCCCCCACCTGATCGAGGTCGTCGAAGGTCCCGAGCACGGCATGGGCGTCGCGTATCGACGACAGCTCGTAGGCCGCTCTCCGCACCGTGGAGTTGAACCGGTCGAACTCCTTCCCCAACGCAGGGCGTACCAATCGCGCCAGGCCGCGGAGCGCCTTGCAGTATTTGCGCACCGAGTGCACCGAGGCCTCGACGGCCAGAGGATCGGCTTCGGTGATGCCGTCGAGCTCGGCTAGCGCGAGGTCGAGCCGTTCGGTTGCCACGCGTCGGATCTCGGAGCCGAGGTCGTTGCGGGGATCGATTCGGTACGCCATCGCTGTCTCCGGTTGCCGTCACCATCGGGCTCTCGGAAACGACTACCTCGGAGGCTACCTCTCGTGACGACCCAGACGAGCCGACGCAGCTGCGACGGAGAGAATGACTTCCGACCTTGGTCGCAGCGGCGACGGCGGCGTATTCTTCGGCCATGAAGAACCGCGATGGCATCCAAGTAGTGATGACCCCCGACCCGTCCACCATCGAGCGCGACGAACCCATCTCCGAGGCGTACCAGTTGCTGCGCCGCGCGCCCTTCCACCATCTCGTCGTCACCGAGAACGACGAAGCCGTGGGCGTGTTGGCCACCTCCGACATCCTGCGGTTGGTGTACGACGTCGACGGTTCCGAGGAGCGCTCGTTGAGCACCTATCTCGATCACCAGTTCACGATCGACGATGCCATGAGTGTCGACCTCCGCTCCCTCCCGCTCACCGCCACGGTCCGAGACGCCGCCGCCATGCTCTCCGACGGCTCGTACCACTCGGTCGTGGTGGTCGACGAGAAGGGCAAGCTCGCCGGCATCGTGACCACTACCGACCTGGCCCGGTACCTGCGCGACGAGCTCTGAGCCGAGTACCAGCCGAAGGGGCTTTGGCCCCTACCGGTCCGGCGGCTCGACGGCGACTCTGATCTCGGCGACAACGCGAGGAGGCCGAGAGATGAGTGGCGATGCGACCAGCGAGGAAGCACAGCATCCGCTGCTGCTCCAAGGCATCGTGCAGCGGCTGGAGCGCGACTTCGGCGACGACTTCACCCACGAGACGATCGAGCACTACGTCGAGGACTCCTACCGCCACCTGGCGTCTCGCGCCAAGATCCTGACCCACATCCCGGCCTTCGTCGACCGGTTCAGCCGGCAACGCTTGCGGGCGTTGGCCAAGAATCGCGGGACCATCGACGATCACCCCGCGGTCGTGCTGTTCGTATGTGAACGCAACGACGCCGTCTCCCAGATGGCCGCGTCGTTGTTCGCCAGGGAGGCAGGCGATCGGGCCGAAGCGCACTCGGCGGGGTCTTCGCCGGCCGGAGAGCTGCTCGACGAGGCCGTTCTGGCCATGCACGAGCTCGATCTCGAGCTCCTCGGGGACTTCCCCAAACCGCTCACCGTCGAGGTCGAGGCGGCGGCCGACGTGATCGTCACCCTCGATGCCCACGACGACATCGCCGTGCTCGACGGCAAGCAGTACCGCGCCTGGAACCTGCCCGACCTCCGTGACGAGGGGATCGACGGGTATCGCCGGATGCGCGACGAGCTCACCACCCGTGTGGCCGAGCTCGCCCAGGAGATCCTCCCCGCGGCGCCGCTGCGAACCCACCGGGGTTTCGACCGAGATCTCGCCGATCTCGAGGCTCGCGTGGCGACGGTGCACGACCTGGTGATCGACATCGGGCGCCGGGTGGTTGCCGGCCTGATGGCGACCGACGGCGAGACCATGACCCCGATCGCCGAGACGGAGGAGCGCGTCGACCAGCTCGACCACGAGATCGCATCCAAGGTCGTCGAGCTGATCGCCCTACGACAGCCCGTGGCCGTCGACCTGCGCCAGATCCTGGTGATGGGACGGGTGAGCCACCACCTCGAACGCATCGCCGACTACCTGGTGGTGGTTGCCACCATTGCCGAGGACAGGCTCGAGGCGACCAAGGAGGCACCGACCCACCTGGTGGAGATGGCACAGCGCGTCCTGGCCATGACGGTGAACACCGTGCAGGCTCTCAATGGTCGAGACATCGAGGCCGCCAACGCGGTCATCGACAGCGACGACGAGCTCGATGCGCTGCACACCTTGGTCTTCGAAGCACTCGTGGCCGCCGAGCACAAGGGCACCAGCCGCCTGGAGCTCCTGGCCATCGACCGCATCTCGCGCTCGCTCGAGCGGGCAGGAGATCACGCCGTGTCGATTGCCGAGGAAACGCTGTTCCTCACGACCGGAAAGCGCAATGCGCCCGGCGGTCTCACCAAACCGGTCGCCGATGCCTGACCGAAGGGGTCACACGGTGCGGCCGAGGAAGGCAGCCAGCTGATCGGCCGGAGCCGCGTCGGCGGGGGCAGTCTGCTCCGGTCCGAACGGCGCTCCCTCGGGGCCACGGAACGACTCCTGGATGAACCGACGTGACTGGGCAAGCAGGGCCTCGGCCACCTCGGGCACCAGGTCGGTGCTCTGGCCGGTGGCCTTGGCCAGATCCCATGCGTGCTGGAACGTGTCGGTGCAGGCAAGACCCATGAAGGCCGCGCCCGGCATCTCACCGAAAGGCAGCTTGTACATCTTCTCCATCGCGCCCTCGGCCTGGAAGCCCGAGAGACATGCCGACGATGCGTCGTCGAAGGCGGCGACGAAGTCACCCGCAGCGAAGTCGGGTTGTTCGCCCGTTGGCGGTTCACCCTCGAGGCCGGCCACGAAGAAGTGCTGACCGCCCACGATGTGGTTGATGAGCGCGGCGACATCCCACGACGCGCACGGGGTGGGCTGGCCGAGCTGATCGGGCGTGACGTTCACGAGAACGCCTCGGGTGGCGGCGATGGTCTGTTCGAGCGGCTGGGTACTCACGACGGTGCTCCTGGGATCGGCGATCGGCTCCGAGCCCCCGACCCTAGTGTCGGCTCCCCGGAGGCGTCTCGTCGGTGCCATGCTGATTCGGTGGCATCCGGGGTACGAGTCGACAAATGGCTGTGGGCGGTGCGTCTGTTCAAGACGCGTACCGCCGCATCGAAGGCGTGCGACAAGGGGCTGGTCCGCGTCGGGGACGAGCCGGCCAAGGCGGCCCGGCGGGTCGCGCCGGGCGATCGGGTGACCGTCGAGCGGTCGGACCACACGACGGTGATCGAGGTGGTGAAGCTGCTGGAGAAGCGGGTGGGCGCGCCGGTAGCGGTCACTGCGTACGTCGACCACAGCCCGCCCTACGAGCGTCCGTCGACGCAGGCGGGCACCCTGTTCGCCGTTCGCGACCGGGGTGCCGGCCGACCGACCAAACGCGACCGCCGCGAGATCGACCGCCTCCGCGGGCGCCGAGACTGATGCAGCGTCCCCTCCTGCCGGGCGTGTCGATTGCACGTTCGTACCGACGCGCCTGGCTTCGGCCCGACATCCAGGCCGGCATCGTCCTCACCGCCCTGCTGATCCCGGCAGGGATGGGGTACGCGGAGGCCGCCGGCCTGCCTGCGGTGACCGGGCTCTACGCCACAGTGGTCCCGCTCCTCGTCTACGCGGTCGTTGGGCCGTCGCGGGTGCTCGTGCTCGGACCCGACTCGTCGCTCGCACCGATCATCGCCTCGTCGATCCTGCCCCTCGCCGCCGGCGATCCCGACCGGGCGGTCGCCCTCGCCGGCCTGTTGGCGATCATGATGGGCGTCATCCTGTTGGTGGCGGGCTTCGTCCGCCTCGGGTTCGTCACCGACCTGCTCTCCAAACCGATCCGCACCGGTTACCTCATCGGCGTGGCCGTGGTCGTGATCGTGAGCCAGATCCCGAAGCTGCTCGGCTTCTCGGTCGACGCCACCACCCTCGTGGGCGAGATTCGCGCCACGGTCAGCAGCGTGACCGACGGCGAAACCCAGACGACGGCCGCCGTGCTCGGAATCGGGTCACTCGTCGTGATCGCCACGTTCCGCCGGCTCCGGCTGCGAGTACCCGGCGCGCTTCTGGCGATGGTCGTCTCGATGGTGGCGGTCGGCGCGTTCGGTCTGGCCGACGAGATCGAGGTCGTCGGCCGACTACCCCGCGGACTGCCGACGCCTGCGCTCGGCGGCCTCGAGTGGGGAGACGTGCGTTCGCTGGTCGGCCCGTCGCTGGGCATCGCGCTCATCGCCTTCGCCGACACGGGGGTCCTGTCGCGTACTTTCGCCGCCCGGCAGGGTCGCCACGTCGACGGCAGTCAGGAGATGGCGGCGATCGGCGCGGCCAACGCAGCCGCGGGCGTGTTCGGCGGCTTCCCCATCTCGGCCAGCTCGAGTCGAACGCCCACTGCCGAGCAGGCCGGGGCCCAGACGCAGCTGGCGGCGGTGGTCGGCGCGCTGTTGATCGTCGTCTTCATGGTGGTCGCTCCAGGGCTCACCGACTACCTGCCGTCGGCGACTCTGGCCGCAGTGGTGATCGTCGCGGCCTCGGCCCTGATCGACATCTCCGGGCTGTCGCACCTCGCCACGATGAGCCGCACCGAGTTCGGCCTGGCCATCGCCGCGTTCGCGGGGGTCGCATTGTTCGGCGTCCTCGAGGGCATCGTGGCCGCGGTTGCGCTGTCGATGGTGGTCTTCGTGTACCGGGCGTGGCGCCCCTATACCGCCGAGCTGGTCCGGGTCGACGAGCAGAAGGGGTATCACGATGTCGAGCGGCACCCCGAGGGCCGCCGCATTCCAGGCCTGGTCATCGCCAGATTCGATGCACCGCTCTTCTTCGCCAACGGAGGGATCTTCGCCGAGTTCGTTCGCGACCTGGTCCGGACCGCGCCGACCGATACCCGCTGGGTGGTGATCGCGGCCGAGCCGATCACCGGCATCGACACGACCGCTCGCGACGCGCTCATCGAGCTCGACGACGACCTGGCCCACAATGGCATCCGCCTCGTCTTCGCCGAGATGAAGGGTCCGGTCAAGGACCACCTCGGCCGGCTCGGGCTCGAGGGCCGCTTCGGGCTCGATCGCTTCTTCCCCACCATGGGTACCGCCGTGTCGGCCTACGTCGCCGAAACCGGTGTCGATTGGGTCGACTGGGAGAAACGGCGCGACTGACCCTCGAGCGGGATGGTGATGGTTTCGCGGACACTGCGCGAACATGGTGGGATGCACAACTAGACGAGCATTGGAGTCACTCGTGCGGGCAGCACCAGACCAGCGCACCATCCGGCGCCTCTCACTCGGACTGATCGCCGCCGGGCTCGCCTTGTGGCCCTTGGCAGTACCTGCCGGTGCGGGCCTACCACCCGACCAGGTCATGGGTGATCCACCTCCCGGGTTCGAACCCGACTTCACCGGCGTCTTCACCGATGCCGAGATCGAACAGATCATCGAAGGCATGAGCCTGCTGCAACTCCAGGCGGCCATGACCGGCGATCGGTTCCCCGACCTGGACAACGACGGAATCCCCGACGTGCCCGAAGGCGAACCGGGCGACCTCGACATCCGACCGGGAGATCAGTCGCTGGCCGACTTCATCGCGGTCCTCAACGGTGAGATCGTCGGGGCCGACACCCAGGCCCTCGCCGACCGGGCTGCGGCGAGCGTGCCCGCGGGCCAAACGGTGCCCACCTACGCCGAGACCGAGCTCCTGCTCGAGAACGACAGCTCGAAACTGCAGGGCCACTGCGCCGGTGTCGCCGTCAGCTACGACGCCGACGGCAAACCCATCGACGCCGCCGTCGGCGTCGGCTCCACCGGCAACGGCCTCCTCGTCGACACGTTCGGCGACGGAGCCGGACAACGTGCGTTCACCACCGACAACCGATTCGAGGTCCGCTCCGATGGCCAGGTCGTGTACTTCGGGTACATGCCCTTCGGTGGCACGCTCGGCGCGAGCGGCCAGGATGGTCCCCGCGACCACGTCTGGGAGATCAAGACCAGCGGCGTCAGCCTCGACAGTGGTGGCGACGACAATCCCAACGGGAACAACGCCAACGCCGGCGTGGTCGACATGGGAGAGAACATCCCCGGCCCCCTGCGCTTCACCGGCAACGCCGACGTCACCGGTTGGCTCTACGCCCGGACGAACGGTCTGTGGTGCGCTGCCGAAGGCCACGTCCACTTCGGGGGGCCGTTCCCGCCGGTCGCCGGTGGTATCGCCACGGTGCTCGCGGCCGGCGGGTTCCTCGGCCTGTTGTTCAACTCCCGTCCCGCACTCACGTTCAAGGCTTAGGAGCGACCATGACCGACACTCCTCCTCTCGATGTCTCCTTCCCCGACCCGTCGGCGACCGGAACCATCGTTCGTCACCCGATCCGAGGTGCGCTCTATGGCCTCATGCTCGGCCTCGGCGGCGCCATGTGGCTCACGCTCGCCGGTGTCATCAATCTGCTCGACATCGTCCCGACCGTGATCGTGGTGGTGGCCGGCATCGTCATCGGCATCCTCTGGTCGATGTTCGCCCCGGCCAAGAAGCCGAAATCTGCGGGTGCGGGTTGAGGATCAGTTGCAGATGTCGACGGGCCAGTCGGCGCTGCCCTCGACGTCGGGAAGGTCGACCCGAACGGCCCGTCCGTTG
>JAHEJN010000034.1:0-16244 GCA_024638845.1 Acidimicrobiales bacterium
CGCAATGCCGAACGGCTGCCCAGTCGTTGGCTGGTCGAGCTCGTCGAGCAGGCAGTCGGGCCGTTCTCCGGTCCGGGTCTGATCGGCGCCGACGCTCCCTGGCTCACCGACATCCCCTCCCACGTGGGTGGCCTGCTGCGGTCCTCGTTCCCGCCGTCGGCCCACGAGTACGACCTCCGATCACTGCTCGACAACGACCGGGCGGGCACACCGGTCGACGAGTACGTCGCCGTGAGGGCGAACCGGTCACTCGCACGGGGCCTGGAGCTGGTGCGGTCGCGTGGCAGCTCGACGCCGGGCCGCTTCGACGGCATGATCGGTGCTCGTCCCGAGCTCGACCCGACCGGCGACGGGCAGGTGGTATCGGCGACCCGGCTCGAAACGTGGGTGCAGTGCCCCTTCAAGTACTTCATGCAGTACGTGCTCAGCGTGTCGCCGGTCGACGAGGTCGACGAGCTCGTCGAGATCAGCGCGCTCGATCGCGGGTCGGTTGTACACGCAGTGCTCGACCAGTTCGTCTCCGAGGTCCTGGCTCGGCCCGCAGCCATGCAACCAGCGCCCGGAGATGCGTGGACGCCCGCCGACCGGCAGCGAATCGGCGAGATCGCCGAGCACCACCTCACCTCGCTCGAAGCCCGAGGCCTCACCGGCTGGGGGGTGTTCTGGCGGCCCAACCGACGGGAGATCCTCCGCGACCTCCAACGGTTCCTCGTCGCCGACGACCACCATCGACGCGACATGCGGGCGTGCCCGCACGCCGCCGAGCTGGGGTTCGGCATGATCGGTGGTGAGGCGGGCCCACTGGCGTGGCGCCTACCCGACGGCCGCGATCTGCTGTTTCGCGGCGCCGCCGATCGCGTCGACCTGCTCGAAGGCAACGCCATGGCGGTGCTCGACTACAAGACCGGCTCCGCCCGCAAGTTCGGTGTCAGCGCCGACAACCCCGACGCCGCCGGATCGGTGCTTCAGCTCCCCGTGTACGCCCAGGCCGCCCGACGCGCCCTCGGCCGCCCACATGCCCCCGTCTGGGCTGCGTACTGGTTCGTCAGCAGTCGCGGTGGCTTCGGGCAGATCGGCTACCCGGTCACCGACGAGATCATCGAGCGATTCGATCACGTGTTCTCGGTGATCGCCGACGGCATCGCCTCCGGCACCTTCGTACCCCGGCCCGACGAGCCCGCCTCGTTCGTTCCCTACGTGACGTGCCCATTCTGCGATCCCGACGGTCTCGGCACCCGACACCGTTGGGCCGAATGGGAGAACCATCGCCACCACCGATCGTTGGCCCCGTATCTGGCCCTGGTCGAGCCCGATCTCGTCGCCACCTCGATGAACACGTCATGACCCCCACCTCCTTGGCCGATCACGCAGCCCGCGCCGCCATTGCCACCGACCTCGACCACACGCTCTTCGTCACGGCGGGTGCAGGTTCGGGCAAGACCACCGCCCTCATCGGCCGCCTCGAGGCGCTCGTGCGGTCGGGAGTACCGCTCACGTCGGTGGCGGCCATCACCTTCACCGAGAAGGCGGCATCGGAACTGCGCGATCGGTTGCGTACCCGGCTCGCCGAGCAGGCTCGTTCGCCCGACTCGACCACCAGCGAACGCGAGCGCTGCCGGGTGGCCCTCGTCGACATCGACGCCGCCGCCCTGTCGACGTTGCATGCCTTCGCTCAGCGACTGCTGTCCGAACACCCCATCGAGGCCGGTCTGCCTCCGGGCGTCGAGGTGCTCGACGAGATCGGCAGCGACATCGACTTCGACGAACGGTGGCGCGGCTTCGTCGAGCACATCATCGAGAACCCGGAGCTCGAATCGGCGCTGCTCATCGCCCGGGCCATGCACGTGGGCCTCGACCATCTCCGCGACATCGCCCGGGCCTTCGACGAGAACTGGGATCTCGTGGCCGAGCGAGTGCCATCCGAGGCACCCCCGCCCCGCCTCGACGGCCTCGGCAACATGGTGCGAGATCTCCGAGCGGTGGCCTCCCGGCGTACCCACTGCGACGACGACACCAACCGCATGGCGGTCGCACTCGCCGAGCTCGCCGACCTCGCCGACGCCATCGAGGCGGCCGACGACCCCATCGAGGCCTTCGGCCTGCTCTTCCTCGCCAAGGATCCCCCCAGGTACACCCGCACCGGTCGACGCGACGACTGGACTCATCCCGACCATGCTCTCGACGACGTGCGCAACGCGGCGGCCGAGCTCCAGAGACGCAGGGTCGAGTGGTGTCGCGACATCCTCCAGGACGCACTACGGCAGCTCGCCTCGGCCATCGGTGGGTTCACCCTGGCCGAGGCCGACCGCCGCCGCCGGGAGGGACGTCTCGATTTCCATGACCTACTCGTGCTCGCCAGGCAACTGCTGCGCGACCCTCGGCACGGCCACGACGTGCGCCGAGCCGCAGGCGACCGTTACCAGCGGCTGCTGCTCGACGAGTTCCAGGACACCGACCCGATCCAGATCGAGCTGGCAGTCCTGTTGACCACGCCACCGGCAGCCGACGACCATCAGCTCGCGTGGCATCAGCTCAGCCCCGATCCCGGTCGCCTGTTCTTCGTCGGCGACCCGAAGCAGTCGATCTACCGCTTCCGCCGGGCCGACATCCGGCTCTACCTCGAGGCCGAGGAGCACTTCGGCCATCCGCCCCTCTCGTTGGTCACCAACTTCCGTTCCACGGCAGGCGTGCTCCACTGGGTGAATCACGTCTTCTCGAGGGTGATCCTCCCCCAGCCCCATTCCCAGCCGACGTACGAGCCGCTGGTGGCGGCGCGCACCGATGAGCCGTCGGGCGCGGCCGTCACGTTGCTCGGCGCCGAGCCCGCACCCGCAGGAACCAGGGCCAATGAGCTACGACATCGCGAGGCGGCCGACGTGGTCGCCGCGATCCGGACGGCATTGGCCGACCAATGGCAGGTCCATGACCACACCGCGCCGGGCGGGCAGCGTCGGGCGGCCCTCGGCGACATCTGCATCCTGTTGCCGGCCCGCACCTCGCTGCCTCAGCTCGAGCGGGCGCTCGACAACGCCGGCATCCCCTTCCGGGCCGAGGCCAGCTCGCTGTTGTACGGATCGGCCGAGGTACGGGATCTCCAGGCGATCCTTCGGGCCATCGACGACCCGACCGACGAGCTTGCGTTGGTCACCGCGCTGCGATCGGCTGGGTTCGGGTGCGGCGACGACGATCTCTACGACTTCCGGCGCCACCATCGAGGGACGTGGAATCATCAGGCTCCCGTGCCCGACACGGTGCCCGCCGAACACCCGGTGCGCGAGGGCATCGAGTGGCTCGGTGCCCTCCACGGCGCCCGCACGTGGCTCACTCCGAGCGAGGTGCTCGATCGCACTCTGCGCGAGCGGCGCCTGTTCGAACTGGCCTTCGCCCAGGGTCGGTTCCGCGATCTGTGGCGGCGCTACCGATTCGTCCTCGACCAGGCCCGAGCGTACGGCGATGCGGTGGGCGGCTCGCTTCGCGAGTACCTCGCTTGGGTCGATCGCCAGGCCGCCGAGGGCTCGCGCGTGTCCGAAACCGTGCTGCCCGAGTCCGACGACGACGCGGTACGCATTCTCACGGTGCACGCCTCGAAGGGCCTCGAGTTCCCCATCACCATCGTGAGTGGTCTCACCACTGCGGTGTCGGGACGTCGCCGCGGCCTACGGGTCGTGTTCCCTCCCGACGGCACCACCTATGGCCTTCACGTGCGCAAGGGGATCAGCACCGACGAGTTCGATCTGAACAGGCCGCTCGACGAGCAGATGGATCACCATGAGCGGCTCCGGCTGTTGTACGTCGCCTGCACCCGTGCGGTCGACCACCTGGTGGTGTCGTGTCACCGCGTGGCGTCCGACAAGGCACCCAGTCCCGACAAGATGATGGCCTCCGAGCTGCTGTTCGAAGCCTCGCAGGCCATGGCCGAGTGGTCTCCCCTCGGGCCATCGGCGGCCGAGACCGCCCAGCTCGCCAGCCCAATGACATTCGACCCGATCCCCGACCGGGCAACCTGGGCCGACGAGCTGGCGGCGGCGATGAGCTCGGCCACCCGACCTCGCGTCACCTCGGCCACCGCGGTGGCCCGCGCCGGCCACGACCTCATCGATCCCGGAGTGGCCAAGGAGCCGCGCGATCTCGACCTTCCGCCGTGGCGCCGTGGTCGTTTCGGCACCGCAGTTGGCCGCGCGGTGCACGGCGTGCTCCAGGCCGTCGATCTCACCGAAGACGACACGGCGGCGATCGACGCTCTGGCCGCGTCCCAAGCGGCAGCCGAGGGTGTCGATGCGCTCGTTGCGGTGGTGGCGGCGCTGGCGCGCTCGGCCTTGGCCACGTCGGTGGTGGCCGAGGCGGCCGCAGCTCCGCACTGGAAAGAGGTGTACGTCGCGGCTCCGGTCGGCGACTCCTTGCTCGAGGGGTACGTCGACCTGGTGTTCGAGCGCCCGGACGGGTTGGTCGTCGTCGACTACAAGACCGACTTCGTGGCCGACGACGAGCATCTCGCCGACAAGCTCGATCGCTACCGCCTCCAGCTCGGGGCGTACGCGGTAGCGCTGACCGCCGCCACCGGGCGTCCCGTGGTCGAGGCCGTGTTCGTGTTCTGTGACACCGACGGCGCGCGCACGGTGACCATCGACGATCTCCACACCGTGGCGCTGGCGGCCGAGCGGGTGGTGCACCAAGGTACGGGTCTCGATCCTGTCGACGTGGAGTGAGCCGCCGATGAGCACCACCGATCCCTTCGTCACCGCCGACTGGCTGGCCGACCACCCCGACGCCGTGGTCGTCGACTGTCGGTGGTACCTCGATGGCCGCTCCGCGGTCGCCGCCTACGAGGCGGGACACCTGCCCGGTGCCCGCTTCGTCGACCTCGACGCCGATCTCTCGGCTCCTCCCGGCGTAGCCGGTCGACATCCGCTGCCCGAACCAGCGGTGTTCGGTGCCGCGATGCAGCGCATCGGCGTGCACCCGCGCTCGCTCGTGGTCGCCTACGACGACACGGGTGGCTACACCGCCGGCCGACTCTGGTGGATGCTCGACTCCCTGGGGGTGACGGCCTTCGTGCTCGCCGGAGGAATCGCGACCTACGGCGGAGAGCTCGAAGTCGGACCCGACGAGGGTCCGAGCGGTCTCGGCTCACTCGTGGTCGAACGGTGGCCGCCCCATCGCTTCGCCACCATCGACGAGGTCGACCGCGCCATCGGCGACTCGTCGGTGACCCTCGTCGATGCGCGATCGGCCGAACGGTTCAGCGGCGCCGAGAACCCGATCGATGCCCGATTCGGTCACGTCCCTGGTGCCGTGAGCGTGCCCGCACTGGGCGCCCTCGACGCCGGGTTGCCTCGTCGTGCCGATGCACTGGTGGCGCACTTCGAGGCGGCCGGCGTCGATCGGCACCACGAGGTCATTGCTTACTGTGGCTCGGGTGTGAGTGCTTGTCTCGATCTTCTCGCCTTGCGCCGGGCCGGTCACGACAAGGCCCGGCTGTACGTGGGGAGTTGGTCGGAATGGGGAGGCGACCCCCATCGCCCGCTCGAAACCGGGCAGCCCTCCGGTTGACCAGCCGGCGGCGCGCCGTTCGGCGTCGCCGCTCCGACGGCGACCCGGCATGATGGAGGCATGGATGCTGCGTTCACGGATCACCGAATCGCCGCTGCCCGCCAGGCGTGGGGTCTCGACTCCGGCGTCGTCGTCGTCGCGGCCGGAGAGCCGGCTTCGATCGCCGGCACCGACCAGCACCACCCCTTTCATGCCCACCCCGACTTCTCGTATCTCGGCGGGGTCGGGTCGCCGTCGGCCGTCTTGGCCATCGACCTCGCCACGGCCGAGACGGCCGTGTTCGAACCTCATCCGAGCCGCGACGATCGTGTCTGGCACGCCGACGAACGGCCGGCCGGCCGACCGCTGGCCGAGCTCGACGACTGGGTCGGGTCGCGTTCGGCGGGCCGCGTGTTCGAGCTGGGAGCGACCGAAGAGCCGGCGACGGCGTTGCGGGCTGCCCTCGACGAACTGCGGGTGGTCAAGGACGCGGTCGAGCTCGATGCCATGCGTCGAGCGGCCGCCGCCACTGCTGCGGGCTTCGCCGCACTCACCCGGGCGGTCGAGCCCGGGCTCACCGAACGTCAGCTCCGGTCGGTGATCGAAGGTGGCTTCGGGTTCCACGGCGGTGACCGCCCGGCCTACGCCAGCATCGTGGCCGGTGGACCCAACGCGGCCGTCTTGCACTTCAGCCCGTCGGACCGGCCCGTGGGCGACAGCGAGTTCCTGCTCGTCGACGCCGGTGCACGCGTCGACGGCTATGCCTGCGATGTGACGAGAACCTGGGTCGTGGGCGCGGCGTCGGAGCGTCACCGCAACCTGTGGCACGTCGTGCGTTCGGCCCAGCAGTTGGCCATCGAGCGGTGCGTTGCCGGCACCGAGTACCGCGACATCCACCTGGCCACTGCCCGCGACATGGCGGCCGGGCTCGTCGAGGTCGGCATCCTGCGCGGTGACCCGTCGGACCTGGTGATGCGGGGCGTCATGGCGGTGTTCTTCCCCCACGGAGTCGGCCACCTCATCGGCCTCAACGTGCACGACGTGGCCGGCTACGCGCCGGGCCGAGAGCGCACCGATGTGGGTGGTACCCGGTTCCTCCGCACCGACCGGATCCTCGACGCCGGGATGGTGGTCACCATCGAACCTGGCATCTACTTCATCGACGCGCTGCTCGACGACGACGAGTTGCGGCAGCACTACGCCGCCGACATCGCCTGGGACGAGGTGGCCCGGTACCGGGGTATCGGCGGCGTGCGCATCGAGGACACGGTGCATGTGACCGACGGCGAGCCCGAGGTGCTCAGCGGGGCGATTCCCAAGACGCTCGAGGTGTGACGTTCCAGGCGCCGTCGGGTACCCGCCCGTCGGGTCCGTACCGGAACATCACGCTGAGCCGCGGATCGGCCACGCTCACCTTGGGGACGGCGTGTTCCCAGCGGGTCTGCACCAGCCCACCCATCACCAGGAGATCGCCACACCCCGGCAGGAGGCGCCGCCCGGAGCCACCGCCTCGCGGTCGGAGCGCGAACGGCCGGGTGCCACCGAGGGTGAGGATGGCGACGATGGGATGCTCGACGTGGCGGCCCACACGGTCGCCGTGCCAGGCGACGCTGTCGGCTCCCGAGCGGTAGAGGTTCAGGCCGAGACGATCGAAGCACCGGGAGTAGCGCTCGCCGAGCACACGAGCGCCGTGGGTGAGCGCCGTCGGCACGGCCGGGTCGCTCAGCGACAGGCCGGCGGTGAGGCGGGGTACGGCCAAGATGCGGTCGTACATCGGACGCACGTGTTCCTGCCACGGCACGGTGCCCGCCAATCGTGCGAACAGCTCGTCGCCTCCGCTCATCCAGCCGCGGGCGCTGTCGATCCAGCTGTGGGGATCGAGCTGGAGCCGCTCGAAGTCGACCGACGAATCGACCGCGGGTTCACCGGCACCGAACAACGAGCCCTGGAGGGTCAGCGAACCGGCGGCAAGCATCGCGACATTCTATCGAACACATGTTCGACATGCCAGACCGGGTCGGAGTGGGGCATGCTGGGGGATGGACAAAACGCCGGTGATCTTCTGGTTCCGTCGTGACCTCCGGCTGGTCGACCACCCCGCACTCGAAGCGGCGGCCGAACGGGGTCCGGTACTACCGCTGTTCATCGACGATGCGGTCCTGCGAGAGCCCTCGGGAGCCAATCGCCTCCATTTCCTGTCGGCGTCGTTGCGCTCCCTCGACCGATCGATGGGCGGCCGTCTCGTCGTGCGCTCGGGCGATCCGGTACGGGTGCTGGAAGAGCTCGCCGGCGAGATCGAGGCCAGCTCGGTCGTGGCCACCGCCGACTTCGGGCCCTACGGTCGTCGACGCGACGAACGCGTCGAGCGCGAGCTCGACTCCGATCACTTCTCGGTCAGCTTCCTCGATTCGCCGTACGCCGTGCCCCCCGGCACCATCACGACCAAGACCGACACGCCGTACAAGGTGTTCACGCCGTTCTTCCGAGCGTGGACCGAACGCGGGCGCCCGCAACCGAGCCCGGCACCCGAGGTCGAATGGGTCACCGGCCCCGCCACCGAAGGCATCCCCGAGGCCCCGGAGGTGACCGCCGACCTACCGCCCGCCGGCGAGGATGCGGCCGCCGAGCGACTCGACTGGTTCCTCGGCGGGCCGGTGCACGACTACCACGAGTGCCGGAACGATCCTGGCATCGACGGCACGTCGCGCCTGTCCCCCTACCTCAAGTGGGGCACCTTGCACCCCCGGCAGATCCTCGCCCGGCTCGGGCGCAGCTCCGGCGAAGACGTCTTTCGCAGCGAGATCGCCTGGCGGGAGTTCTACGCCGACGTCTTGTTCCACCGACCCGACTCGGCCCGGCACGCCTTCGTCGACACCCTTGCCGCGATCGAATACGACGAAGGCCCTGTCGCCGACGAGCGGTTCGAGCGCTGGTGCCGCGGCGAGACCGGTTATCCGATCGTCGATGCGGGAATGCGCCAACTGGTGGCGCAAGGATGGATGCACAACCGGGTGCGGATGATCGTGGCCAGCTTCCTGGTGAAGGATCTGCACCTCGATTGGACCCGTGGCGCCCGATGGTTCATGCAGCACCTGGTCGACGGTGACCTCGCGTCGAACAACCACGGGTGGCAGTGGGTGGCGGGGACCGGCACCGATGCCGCACCGTACTTCCGGGTGTTCAACCCCACGACCCAGAGCGCCAAGTTCGATGGGAGCGGGGCGTACCTCCGCCGGTGGGTCCCCGAGATCGCCCATCTCTCCGACGCTCGCATCCACGAACCGGCCCGCGACGAGACCGGGCCGCCTGCGGGCTACCCGGAACCGATCGTCGACCACGCGGCAGAACGCAACGAAGCCCTCGCCCGCTACGAGCGGGCCAAGGGCCATCGGTAGGCGGAAACCGGTCGATCGTCGTTTCGCAAACCGGCCGGCGGGTTGCGATACTGCTCGTCGACCGCAAGGAGACGACCATGGCCGACGAAGTCCTCACCGAGACACAGGGACGTGTCCTCGTCATAACGCTGAATCGACCCGAGGCGATGAACTCTGTCAACACCGCTCTGGCCCAGGCGTTGCTCGAGGCCCTGGCCCGACTCGACGACGATCCCGATCTGACCCTGGGCGTGCTCACCGGCGCCGGCCGCGGCTTCTCCGCCGGCATGGACCTCAAGGCCTTCGCGGCCGAGGGTCCGCCCGTGGGTTTCCACGACTTCATCGAGAACGGCGCACAGAAGCCGCTGATCGCCGCCATCGAGGGCTTCGCCCTGGCCGGCGGGCTCGAGATCGCCCTCACGTGTGACCTGCTGGTCGGTGCGGCCGATGCGCGGTTCGGGATTCCCGAAACCGGAGTCGGGCTCTTCGCCGGTGCCGGCGGGCTCATGCGACTGCCGCGACGGGTGCCATACGGCGTGGCCATGGAGATGGCGCTGACCGCCAAGCCCATCACCGCCGAGGAGGCCCTTGCCCACCGCTTGATCGACCGCATGGCCGAGCCGGGGACCTCCCTCGATGTCGCCCTCGAGCTGGCCGAGCTCGTTGCGGTGAACGCTCCCCTCGCCGTGAAGGCATCGAAGCAGGTGCTGCGCAACGCCACCGGTCTCACCGAGGAAGAGTTCTGGAAGATGCAGCGGCCGTACATGGCCTCGGTCTTCTCCAGCGAGGACTCCAAGGAGGGCCCTGCCGCGTTCGCGCAGAAGCGCAAGCCCGAGTGGACGGGGCGATAACGGCTTTGCCGTCGTCGAGCGATGATGACCTCGTGGTCGAGGTCATGCGTCATCCTGTCGTCGAATCGCGACATCGGGTCGTGGTGGCGGTGGTCGACGGCTCTGGCGAGCTCATCGCGTCGCACGGCAACCCCGATCTGGTCATCCCGCCCCGCTCGGCGGTCAAGTCGCTGCAAGCGCTGCCCCTGATCGCAACTGGTGCCGCCGATGCCTTCGATTTCTCACCCGCCGAGCTGGCCGTGGCGTGTGCGAGCCACAGCGGCGAGCCCGGTCACCTCGAAACGGTCGCGGCACTGCTCGGCCGACTCGGCCTCGACGAGAGCGATCTCGAGTGCGGCGCGTCGCTCCCGCTCGACGAGAGGGCAAGCGAGGCGTTCCTTGCCGCCGGCGATCGTCCCCGTCCGTTGGCCCACAATTGCTCGGGGAAACACGCCGGCTTCCTCGCCCTGGCGCGCCATCTGGGTGTGGAGACCCGCGGCTACGTCGAACCTGACCATCCGGTGCAGCAGAGGGTGCTGGACGCGGTGGCGGGGGCGTGCGGGGTCGACGTCGGCGAGGTGGGGATCGACGGCTGTGGCGCGCCGGTGCTGTCCATGCCGCTGCGGGCGCTGGCCGCGGGATTCGCATCGATGGTCGATCCGGCCTCGCGCCACGCCGAACCGGCCCGTCGGGTGCGGGCCGCCATCGCGGCCGAACCGTGGTTCGTCGCCGGTACCGCCCGTGTCGACACTCGGCTGGGCGCGGCTCTGGGCGACCGCGGCTACGTGAAGACCGGCGCCGAGGGCGTGTACGGAGCGGCGTTGGTCGACGGAGGCGTAGGCATTGCCCTCAAGGCTCTCGACGGCGCCAAACGGGCGGCCGAGGTGGCCATCGTCGAGGTCCTCCGGCATCTCGACGCCATCGATGTCACCGGCGACCTGGCCGATCTCGTGTCTCCGGTGGTCGAGAACGCGGCGGGCCAGACGGTCGGTGAGATCCGACTGGCCACGCGATAGCGCGGCGCGAGCCTCAGTGACCTGCCTCGGGCGGGTCGAGCGACCATTCGGCCAGGCGGAGGTCGGCGGTGAGCGCCCGCCGGAGACCGATGGTGACGGTGGCCGTCACCGACACGGCCACCGAACCCAACACCAGGTACATCACGACGAGCTGCAACAACACCGCATCGACCGGATCGACGCCGGCCAGCAGCAGGCCCGTCATCGCACCAGGAAGGGCGATGAGGCCGACCACATTGGTGCGCTCGATCTGGGGAACGAGGGCCAGACGCACGATCGGGCCCCCGATCTGGCGCACGACGCCCTTGCGGTCGAAGCCGAGAGCGAGGAGTGCCTCCACGTGACCCCGGCGCTCCGACAGGGTGTCGATGAGTCGCTGGGCGCCGAGGACCACCGACGGCATGGTGTTGCCGATGGTGATGCCGGCGATGACCACGAAGGTGATCGGGGCGTAGTCGATGACGTCGAGACCGAAGATCACGCCCAGACAGACGGCAGTGGTGAGACCGATCACCCCGACGGCCACGGCGGCGCCGCCGGGGATCTGGGGCGCTCGGCGCCGGGTCACCACACCCGAGATCACCACCATCATCACCACCCAGCCCACAGCGAGCGCATCATCGAACGATGATTCGATGATGACGCGAAGGACGAATCCGACGGCGAGCAGCTGCGCGGCGGCGCGGGCCGAGGCCACGACGATGCGCTGCTCGACTCCGAGCCGCTGCCACACCGACAACCCGACCGCAATGGCCACGAGGACGAGGGAGGTCGCCGCCTGCCACCACTCGATCGATGTCGCCATCGGGCCAGTGTGACCCATGGCGGCCTCCGAAGCCGCGACGTCGAGGCGCTTCGCACGACGACCGGGCGCGGCATAGGGTTTCGCGGTCGCAACGAGGCGACCGCCGGAGGTGAACCATGCGAACCCAGATGCTCATCGGAGATCGTTGGCTCGACGGAGATGGCGAGCGCATCAGCGTGCTCGATCCGGCGACCGGTGACGAAGTGGCATCAGTAGCGGCCGGTGGACCGGCCGAGGCGCTGGCCGCGTGCGATGCCGCCGCGGCCGCCCAGGCCGGCTGGGCCGCCACCGCACCCCGCGTCCGCTCCGAGGTCCTCCGCAGCTGCTGGCAGCTCCTCGTCGAGCACACCGACGAGCTCGCCACCTTGATCGTGCGCGAGCACGGCAAGCCCATGGCCGACGCCAAGGGCGAGATCGCGTACGCGGCCGAGTTCTTCCGGTGGAATGCCGAAGAGGCCGTGCGAATCCGAGGCTCGCTCAGCGTGGCGCCATCGGGGAACAACCGCATCATGGTGCACCATCCGCCGATCGGCGTCGTCGTCATGGTCACCCCATGGAACTTCCCGGCGGCCATGATCACGCGCAAGCTCGCACCGGCACTCGGGGCGGGGAACGCCGTAGTCATCAAACCCCCGAAGGAGACGCCCCTCACCGCATTGAGGATTGCCGAGCTCCTCGGGGAAGCGGGAGTGCCACCGGGGCTGGTGAACGTCGTGCCCACGCAGTCGGCCGGCTCGTGGTTCGATGCCGCCGTCGACCACCAGGCGGTCCGCATGGTGTCGTTCACCGGTTCGACTGACGTCGGCCGCATTCTCCTGCGACGGGCCGCCGACCGCGTGTTGAAGACGGTGATGGAGCTCGGTGGCAACGCTCCGTTCGTCGTCTTCGCCGACGCCGACCTCGATGCGGCCGTCGAGGGAGCGATGGTGGCGAAGATGCGCCATTCGGCCGAGACGTGCACGGCGGCAAACCGGTTCCTCGTCGAGAAGGCAGTGGCCGACGAGTTCACCGAGCGCCTGGCCGCTGCCATGGGTGAGGTCAGAGTGGGAAATGGGTTCTCCGACGGCGTCACCTGCGGGCCGCTCATCAATTCCGGCGCGTTGAACACCGTCGACGAGCTCGTGACCCAGGCCGTCGGCGCCGGTGCGTCGACCGCGATCGGCGGATCACGCATCGACGGTCCCGGGTTCTTCTACCAGCCCACCGTGTTGGGCAACGTGTCGGCCGATTCGCCCATCACCCGCGCCGAGATCTTCGGCCCGGTCGCCCCCGTGATCCCCTTCACCGACACCGACACGATGATCGCGCAGGCCAACGACACCGAGATGGGGCTCACCGGGTACGTGTACACCCGGGACCTGGCCCGTGGGCTGGCGGTGTCGGAGCGCATCCAAGCCGGGATGATCGGCCTCAATCGCGGCTCGGTGTCGGATCCGGCCGCCCCGTTCGGGGGCATGAAGCAGTCGGGACTGGGACGTGAAGGGGCCAGCGAGGGGATCTACGAGTTCTGCGAGACGCAGTACATCGCCGTCGACTGGTAGGCACCGAGTCTCAGTCGACGAAGGTCGCCCACGTGTCGAGAGGTCGGCGCTTGCTCTGCAGGGCGTTCACCGGGTGAGTCCTGTCGGCATGACCGATGGCCACCCCACAGAACAGCATGATGTGGTCGGGTGCCCCCACGAACCGGGCAACCGAGGGACCGTAGGCCGCCCACGCCTCCTGGGGACAGGTATCGAGGCCGGCCTCCTGAGCCAACAGCATGAAGGTCTGGAGGAACATCCCGAGGTCGGACCATTGGGGCGGTCCCATTCCCCGGTCGATGAAGCAGAACAGGGCGGCAGGCGCTCCGAAGAACGTCATGTTCTGGGCCACGCGGGCCAGGCGCGCCTCGCGATCGTCGCGGGGGATGCCCAGGAGGTCGTACATGTCCTCGCCGAGCTCGTAGCGGCTCGATCGATACGGCTCCCACAGCTTCGGTGGGTACACGTCGTACTCGGGCTCGTCGCCCGGGCGGCCGGCGATGAATTCGCGGAAGCGATCGATGGTGTCACCATTGAGCACGTACACGATCCACGGCTGGAGATTGCCCCCCGACGGTGCCCGCGACGCGGTGACGAGCAGCTCGGCGATGGTGTCGTCGGCAACAGGGGTGGGCAGGAAGGCACGAATCGACTGGCGCGCCCGGACGGCATCGGTGACATTCATGGGCCAAGTGTGGCCGATCACACGGTGTTGCGGATCACCAAGGCCAACCCACCGGCCATGGCCACGGTGAGCACCAGTGGACGGAACCACCGGCGGTCGACCAGCGGACGCACCCACCGGCTCGCGACGAGACCGGCGACAACACCGGGTACGAGCTGCGCCGTCAGCTCGAGCTCGTGGCGGCCGAAGTTGCCCGTCGCCGCCAGCAGCACCAGTGCGAAGCCGGCCGCGACGAGAATGATGGTTCCGGCGGTCGCCCTCAAGGTGCCGGGGCGAAGGTCGCTGTAGGTCAACACGAGCGGCGGTCCGGGCAGGCTGGCCGTCGTCGTGGCGAATCCGGTGATCACGCCGCCGATTCGTTCGGTGATCGTCCTCCGGTGGAGTCGGAAACCTGAGAGCAGCGCGAGTGCGGCCGCGACGGTGAAACCGCCGATGAGGAGGGCCATCGTTCGATCCGACACCGCTTCGAGCACCGCGAGCCCGGCGACGAGTCCGACCGGGAGACCCCAGAGGCAGTTCTGCAGGGCCGAGCGGTCGAGGTGGCGACTCTCGGCGACGGCGTTGCGCCCGTTCACGAGAATACCGACCAACAACACCGGCCCCGGCACGAAGTCGGGATCGATGGCCACGAGGGCCGGTCCCGCCACCAGGCCGAGCCCGATTCCGGCACAGCTGTGCACGACGGAGCCGGCGGCAGACGCGACGATCGCGACGATGAACTCGAGCGGGGTCACCAGCTCATCCTCACGGGGCCGCGCCGGCTAGGCCAAATACGCCGTGGATGTCACGCCGGCGGCCCACAACGGCGATGATCGGGCATCGTGAGCTCGCCCCACACCGATCATCCGCCGCCGGACGGCCTCGACAACCGCATCCCCCTGGGGGTGCGGTTCCTCCTGGCGGCCCTCTTCTTCACGGCCCTGGCGTCGATCGGCCAGATCACGATTCTCGGCAAGCAGGTGTTCGACATGACCGGGCGCGAGCTCGACCTCGGTCTGTTGGGTCTGTTCGAGTTCCTTCCGATCCTGTTGTTGGCGCCCATCGCCGGCCGGGCCGCCGACCGCTACGACCGCCGCGTCGTGTACGCGATCGGCCTCGTCGGCGAGATAGCGACGTCTTTGGGGCTGTTCCTCTACATCCGCACCGACCCCACCAACGTGTGGCCGATCTTCGCGATGATGTTCCTGTTCGGCACGGCCCGAGCGTTCGTGGCGCCGTCGAGCCGATCGCTGCCCATCGACCTGGCGCCGCCGCACGTGCTCGAGCGAGTGGTGGCGATCCGTTCGGTGGTCTTCCAGCTCGGAATCATCACGGGTCCCGTCGTGGCGGGGTTCGCGTTCGTGGTCGACCCGTCGTTGCCCTATCTGGTTGCCATCGGTGCCTACGTGGCCGCCCTCGGCATCTTGAGCCTCGTGCCGGCGTCGGGTGTCGCTCGCCTCCAGCGCGCGACCGTGGCCGGCGGCATGTGGCGCGAGGCCTTCGACGGTCTTCGATTCATGCGCCGCAATCGCGTGGTCTTCGGCGCCATCTCGCTCGACTTCTTCGCCGTGCTGCTGGGGGGCGCAGTGGCGTTGCTGCCGGCCATAGCCGAGGAGCGGCTCGGGGTCGGCGCCGTCGGGCTCGGGTGGCTACGCGCCGCAGTGGGAATCGGCGCGTTCCTCATGGCGCTGGGCTTGTCGATCCGACCGGTGCGTCGAAACGTCGGTCGGGTGCTGCTGATCGCGGTCGGGATCTTCGGCGTGGCCACCATCGTGCTGGGCCTGACGCAGTCCTTCGTCGTCGCCTTCGTCGCGCTGATGGTCCTGAGCGCGGCCGATGCCATCAGCGTGTTCTGTCGGGCGACGATCGTGCCGTTGGCCACGCCCGAGTCGATGCGCGGTCGGGTGCTGGCGGTCGAGAACCTGTTCATCGGTGGCTCCAACGAACTGGGGGCGGTCGAGTCGGGAGTTGCCGGTCAGTTCCTCGGCGTGGTCGGCGCGGTGGTGAGTGGTGGTATCGGCACTCTGGTCGTGGTCGTCCTCTGGTGGACGCGATTCCCGCGCCTGCGCAACATCGACCGGTTCTCCGACGTCCGTCCGGTGGGCGATCCCGTCGATGTCATCGACTCGAGCTGATCGGCGGATGTCAGCTCGCGGCGGTGAGAATCACGGCCAGCACGAGGGCGGCGGCGATGAAGGCAACCGTGCTCAGCCCGATCAGCCTGGCGATCGTCGGCTGCGCGACTGCCGTGCTGTCCCGGAGGTGGTGGCCGCGAGTGTCGTAGTGCAGGCTCGCCCACAACAGCAGAGCACCACCCGATGCGGTCTGGAGCAGGCCGATGATGGCCAGGAGGACATGGGCCGACTCCGCTGCATACCGGGTCAGCAGGACTCCCGAGACCATGGTGGCGATGGCGGTGCGCTCCCAAGCGAGTGCGGTGCGTTCGTGCTGGAGCCCGAGATCGAAGATGGTGGTGTGTCGGGGGCGGGGGCTCATGACTTGTCGA
>JAHEJN010000034.1:16344-27983 GCA_024638845.1 Acidimicrobiales bacterium
CAGGACTCCCGAGACCATGGTGGCGATGGCGGTGCGCTCCCAAGCGAGTGCGGTGCGTTCGTGCTGGAGCCCGAGATCGAAGATGGTGGTGTGTCGGGGGCGGGGGCTCATGACTTGTCGAGCACGAACAGCATGGCGGCCAGCAGCGCGACCAGCGCGGTGCCGGCCGCCATGACCGCCGGTAGCCGAGACGCGGGCATCGCCTCGCCGAGGCGCATCGCCGTCTCGTTGAGTGCCCACCGCCGATACCCCGACACGGCGGTCAGGAACGCCACTGTCAGCAGGGCGATGCCGAGCGTCTCGGATCCGTAGAGGTCGGGCAACAGGCTGATCGCGGCGAGACCACCGGCGGAGAGGGCCAGCGCGGTGCGAATCCAGGCGAGGAACGTGCGCTCGTTGGCCAGGGTGAACCGATAGTCGGGTTCGGTGCCCGACGCACGGGGATCAGGGGGAATGATGTTCCGGAAGATGCGACTCATGCGACCCGTTCGAGGAGGTTCGGCACCGAGCAAGCGTACCGGAGCCTGCAGCCGCGTCGGGGCGGTCGACCCGTGCGATGATCGCGCCATGTTCGACGAGATCATCGGTGCCCTCGACGCAGCGCCTGCCGATCCGCTCACGATTGTCGGCGGCCCCGAACTGCCGTCGGTCTTCGGAGTGACCGATCTGGCCGTCGCGACGATCGGTGCGGCGGCAACCCAGGTGCGGGACCTCGCCGGACTCGACGGCGACGTCGTGGTCGACCGGGCGCTCGCCTCCAGCTGGTTCTCGTTCACGGTGCTGCCGGTCGACTTCACGCTGCCTCCAGTCTGGGACGAACTGGCTGGCGACTACGCGTGCGCCGACGGCTTCATCCGGCTGCACACCAATGCGGCGAATCACCGGCGGGCGGCCATCGCTGCGCTCGGTGTCGGTTCCGACCGAGGCCCCGTCGAGCGGGCGGTACGCGGCTGGGCGGGCGTCGATCTCGAGACCGCCGTCGTCGCCGAGGGCGGTTGCGCCGCGTTCATGCACACGGCGGCCGACTGGGCTGTCCATCCGCAAGGGGCCGCAGTGGCGGTCGAACCGCTGGTCGAGTGGTCGGCCGAGCCCTGTCCGTGGTCGGGTGATCGCGGGCCCCGACCACTCAGCGGGTTGCGGGTGCTCGATCTCACCCGGATTCTCGCCGGCCCGATCGCCACCCGCTTCCTCGCCGGTTGGGGGGCCGATGTGCTGCGGATCGATCCGCCCGGTTGGAGCGAACCGCTCCTCGAACCCGAGGTCACCCTGGGCAAGCGCTGCGCCCGACTCGACCTGCGAACCGACCCCGACACCTTCCGGCGGCTGCTCGACGACGCCGACGTGGTCGTGCACGGGTACCGACCCGGTGCCCTCGATGCACTCGGTCTCACTCCCTTCGAGGGTGTGGTCGACGTGGCCGTCGACGCCTACGGATGGACCGGGCCCTGGCACCGGCGGCGGGGCTTCGACAGCCTGGTGCAGATGAGCAGCGGCATCGCAGCGGCCGGCATGGAGCGCTACCGCACCCCGACGCCCGAGCCCCTACCGACCCAGGCCCTCGATCACGGCACCGGCTATCTCCTGGCCGGCGCCGTGGTGCGAGCCCTTCGGGGCGGTCCGAGCCGGGCGAGGGTGTCGCTGGCGCGCACCGCGGAACTGCTGAAACAGACGCCGGGTGATCCCGACGCCGTGTTCGACTTCATCGGTGACACCACCCCGGAACACACGGCGTGGGGCGAGCTCCTCCGCCTCGTTCCGCCGGTTCGCATCGGTACCGAGACCCTGTCCTTCGAGAATCCGGCCTGCCCCCTGGGCAGTCACCCAGCCGAGTGGTGACCCGGCTCAGCCGAGGGATGCCGGGTACCAGCGCAGCTCGACCGTGGTGCCGTCGGGATCTTCGATGTACACGCTCGATGCGTTGCCCTGGGCACCGAAGAGCCCGTCGGCCCGGACCGAACCCGGGAAGGAGGCGGCGACGGCGTCGAGATCGGTCGGTTCGATGACCAGGCACACGTGGTCCATGTTCGTGCCGTCGGGCTCACCGCCGAACAGATCGATGATGGTGGTCGGATCGACACGGACCGACGGAAACGGCACGTCCCCCGCCCGCCACTCGTCGACCCGGTCGGGCGCGAGGCCGAGCCGGTCGGTATAGAAGGCCAGCGAGGCCTCGATGTCGCGACACCGCAACACGATGTGGTCGAGGCCGACGACGGTGATGTTCGGAGTCATGAGCGCAGGCTAACCAAGGCGCTCACGCGGTATGGAACACGACCGTTGCGTCGATCCCCCCGCCGTGTGCTTCCCGCAGCTCGGCTCGACCGCTGGCAGCCGCCGCGAGCTGGTGGACGATCGCCAGGCCGAGGCCGGTACCACCGGCGCCGGCGTCGTCGCCGCGCCAGAAGCGATCGAAGGCGCGCTCACGTTCGGTGGCCGTGAGGCCGGGACCCTCGTCGATGACATGGAGCGCGGTCTCGTTGCCCGCGCTCAGCAACCGCACCGTGATCTGCGAGCCGCCGGGCGACACTTCCAGCGCGTTGTCGATCAGGTTGTCGATGATCTGCTCGGCGGCACCGTCGACCGCGAGAACCGACGAGACTCCGGCGGCGGGCTCGACCACCAGGCGCACACCGCGCTCCTCGGCCAGAGGCTCCCAGTGTCGGACCCGCTCGTCGATCACGATTGCGAGGTCGACGGCGGTCGGGCCGGTGACTGCGTCGTCGGCCCGACTCAGCGCCAGGAGACCTTCGATCATCCGGCCGAGACGATCGGTCTCGGCCAACGCATCCTCGACGGCCACGGCTGTGGCGGCGTCGGCCCCTTGGCTCGCCAGCTGCTCGAGCCGCAGGCGAAGCGCGGTGAGTGGTGTCCGGAGCTGATGCGAAGCCGTACCGGCGAAAGCCCGTTGGCGCTCCACGAGCTGTTCGAGCCGAGCGGCCATCGAGTTGAACGACGTCGCCAACTCGCGGATCTCCGGGGGCCCTTCGTCGGCGTCGGCCCGCGTCGCCAGGTCGCCCGCCGCCAGGCGTTGGGTGGCCGTTCGCAGCCGCTCGAGGGGCCGGGTGACCGTCAGCGAGAACAGCCACGCCATCGCCGCGGCCATGAGAAGCGAGATGCCGGCCACGGCGAAGATCCCGCGAACCCGCTTGTTCGTGCGTTCCTCCACGACCCGTTCAGGGGCACTCAATCGCACTGCCCCCACCACATCGTTCCCGGACAGGACGGGAACGGTTACGAAGAACAGGTCCTCTCCGAGGGTCACCGACTGTCGACGGCCGGTGGATGGCATGCCGTCGAGCGCGGTCGCTATCTCGGGCCGATTGGAGAAGTCGATGGCCTCGGTGCGCTCGACCTCGGACCCCACTATGCCTATGGCGGACGCGTCGACCACGATGACGCGCACGTCCTCCTCGGCGCTGTACTCGGCGACCAGCGCCTCGATGATCGGCTGCTGCGTGGAGTCGCCCTCCTCGAGCATCTCCTCGGTGCGACCGGCGAGGATGAAGGCATCACGCTCGAGCCGGGTGACGAGACGGTCTCGTTCCACGCCCTCGAGGTGCCCGGCCAGGGGGATGTCCTGCACCGCCAGGACCAGCGCCACGACACCGAGCAGGAGGAGGATGAGTCGGATCCTCACGTCGAACCGACGTTCACCCGGGTTGTTCCAATCGGAACCCGACGCCCCTCACAGCTTCGATCCAACGGGGGTCGCCCAGCTTCTTGCGAATGCCGGCGACGTGGGCATCGACGGTCTTGGTCGGGCCGAACCAGTTTGCGTCCCACACATGCTCGACGATGTCGGCTCGGGTACGCACGGCGCCGGCGTCTTCGGCGAGATAGGCGAGGAGCTCGAACTCCTTCGGGGTGAGCAAGACCTCGGTATCGGCGAACAGAACGCGGTGGGCTCGCCGGTCGATCGTCAGCGGACCCACCACGATGGTCGGGCTCGTCGCCTCGTCGGCGCGGTCGAGGTCGGTACCGGCCCGTCGGGTGACGGCGCGGATCCTGGCCACCAGTTCTCGGAAGCCGAACGGCTTCACCATGTAGTCGTCGGCACCGAGCTCCAGGCCGAGCACTCGGTCGAACTCCTCGCTGCGGGCCGTCACGACGATGATGGGCACCGACGACTCGGCGCGGACGGTTCGGCACACGTCGTACCCGTCGATGTCGGGCAACCCCAGGTCGAGGAGGATCACATCGGCCTCGCCGGCTGCGGCGATGGCGTCACGGCCGTTGGCGACGTGGGTCACGGTGAAACCGGCATCGGACAACGAGTCGTTCAACGACCGGGCGATGGAGGTGTCGTCTTCGACGACGAGGACTCGCACCCCCCCATTGTCGCCCGTGTCGTCGTGATTGTCGGCCCATCTCGGCGGGTCTGTTCGAATCGAGGGTCGATCTTGGACGTTTCTTGGATCGAAGACCACCGTTCCCTGTCCTGCCGTTTCGTACGGTGATCAAACACCCGACGAAGGAGACCCCCCGTGAAGACCAAGATGGCAACTGCACTGTCACTCATCGGCGTGTTGGGTGCCGGTTCCGCCGCCGCACTGGTGAACACCGAGATCCTCGACAGCGGTTCGGCGGCGGCGACATCGTCGGCGCTGGTGGCTCCAGCGGCGGCGCCGGCCGACGACACCGGGCTGCTCGACCAGGTGAACGCCGCTCCGCAGGAGGCGCAGCCAGGCACCGAGAGCTCGTCTGATCCGGGGCCGACGTCGCTCCCGGCCGTACCGTCACAACCGACGACCTTCGACGTGGGCGATGCCGGTTCGGTGACGCTCGAGGTCCAGGGGGGTCGTCTCACGATCGTCTCGGCGTCGGCCAACAGCGGTTGGACGGTCACCAAGACCGAGGAGGACTCCGACGGCGACGAGATCGAGGTGTACTTCGAGACCGCGAACGTCCAGGTGGAGTTCGAGGCGAGGTTGTCGAACGGCCAGATCGTGCCGAGCGTCGATGCCACCTCGCTCGGCTCGAACCCGTCAGCTCCTCCTGCTGCGCCGCCGGCGCCGGGACCGGCCTCCGGCGATGACGACGATGACGACATGGACGAGGACGACCACGACGACATGGACGAGGACGACCACGACGACATGGACGAGGACGACCACGACGACATGGACGAGGACGACCACCACGAGGACGAACGCGACGATGACTGAGCCGATCGGTCCAGAGAGGGCGGCGGTGGCTCGGGCCGAGCGGATTGCCCGGCTCCAGGCCCGACCGGCGGCTCGATCGACGGGGTCGCCGGCCGGGGCGTCCGGTGCCGCCCGTTCTGCATCGGCTCGCCGCCGCCGGCGCTCCCCCGCCGCGTCGTCGAAGGTGCTGGTCGCCGGCGCGTCGTCGGTCGCCGTACTGAGCTTGATGGCCGGATTCGGCATCGGCGATCGGATCGGTTCAACCGACGAAGCGCGGCCGCTGGTCGGCGGAGACCAACCACTGATCCCGACGACCTCAGCGCTTTCGATCGCGCCGGCCCCGAGCGGTCCCGCTCCGCTCGATGTGATCGTTGTCGTCGTCGTCGACGAGTCGGGCCGGGTGATCGCCACATCAGCCGATGTCGATCCGGCCGAGATATCGATCCCGGCTGTCATCGAGGCTCCGGCGACGGCACCGACGCGGGTCGAGGTGCCGGTGGCCATCCCTGCTACCGCCCCCGCAGCTGCGCCCGCCGCACCGGCCCCTCGTGCCGCTGCCGCCGCACAGGCAACCACCGGTGGCAGCTGAACTACTGAGCCGGGCCGCCGGCCGGGCCATGAGCTGTGAGATCTCGGCCATCGTGGCCGGCGGGCCCGACGCCGCGGCCTGCATCGATCGCATCCGAGAGCTCGAGGCGCGCTGGAGTCGGTTCATCGAAACGAGCGAGGTCTCGGAGATCAACCGCCGCGCCGGTCACGTCACTTCGGCCAGCCGCGAGACGATCAGGCTCGTCGAAGCGATGATCGATGGTTGGCGAGCGACCGATGGCGCCTTCGATCCAACGCTGCTCGGTGCAATCGTCGCGCTCGGATACGGCGCGAGTCGCGACGACTCCGACTCGGTCACGTGGCTCCCTCCGTCGACGGCCCCACGGGGTGCCCCTGACGACGTCGTGATCGATCACCACGGCTCCACCGTCACCCTGCCGGTCGGTACCGGCATCGATCCCGGCGGGATCGGCAAGGGTCTGGCCGCCGATCTCGTGGCCCACGAGATGCTCGAGGCCGGCGCGACGGGCGCACTCGTCGAGATCGGTGGCGACATGAGCGCGGCGGGCGACTCACCTGCGGGCGAGGCGTGGACGGTCGCCGTGCGGGACCACGGCGGCTCTCCTCGTAGACGACTCGTTCTCTCCGCGGGAGGGGTGGCCACGTCGACGACCACTCGGCGGCGCTGGAACAACGGCACCGCAGGGCGCCACCACCTCGTCGACCCGATCACCCTCGATTCCGCAGCGACCTCGGTGGTCACCTGCACGGTGGTCGCCGGTACGGCGGCCTGGGCCGAGATCTTCACCAAGGTGGCGTTCGTCGTAGACCTCGGTCAGGCCATGAGCACCTTCGAGGAGCACGGTCTCGCGGCCTTGGTGACCTGCGACGACGGGACCGAGGTGGCCACCGGATGCTGGAAGGACTTCGAACGATGAACGAGAAGATCTGGTGGTACCTGGCCCGCAGCTCGGGCATCGTTGCCCTGGTGTTGCTCGTGGCCACCGTGGTCTGGGGCGTCGCGCTCGCCACCCGCATCCTGAAGCCGCACGACCGTCCCGCCTGGCTGCTCGATCTCCACCGGTGGCTGGCCGGCTCAGCCCTCGTGATGACAGGATTGCATCTGATCGGGCTCATGCTCGATGGCTACATCGACTTCGGTTTCGCCGACATACTCGTTCCGGGTGCGAGCACGTACCGACCCGTCGCCGTGGCGATCGGGGTGTTCTCCCTCTACGCAATGGTCGCCGTACAGGTGACGTCGTACCTGCGCCGGTGGCTCTCCCGGCGCGTGTGGCACGGAATCCACATGCTGTCGTACCTGGTGGTGTGGGGTGCGGCGCTGCACGCCGGTCTGGCCGGGACCGACGTCACCAACCGCGCGTACCAGGTGTTGGCACTCGTGCTCACGATCGCAGCCGTTGCCGCCGGCCTGGTGCGAGCGCTCGCCCCGGGCCGCGGTTCCGAGCCGGCTCCGGCGGGTCCCGGGCCGACGAGCGGGGTCTCCCCGGCCGAGGCCGAGATGACGCCGGTATGAGCCCTCAGCTGGCTGCGTCGTAGGCACGCCGTTCGGTCGACTCGCGGTCGCCCCCGGCTGGTGGAAGCTCCGGTCGGCCTTCGATCATGTCGACCAGATCGTCCTTCCGTCCGAGCAACGCTCGGCCGACGTGCAACGCAACGGCCGCGAGAACCATCTGGATGGTCGCGAGGATGATGCGCAGATCGAGCCAGATCGTCCGATTCTCGACGTAATGCAGGTCGAGTCGCCGATAGGCGGAGAACGACGCATTCGTCCGAGCTTCGACCTGCCAGAGCCCGGTCACGCCGGGGCGCACGCTCGAGCGTCCTCGTAGCTCATCGTCGAACTCGTCGACCTCGTCGGGCAGCGCAGGTCGCGGTCCGACCAGGCTCATGTCGCCCTTGAGCACGTTGAACAGCTGCGGCAGCTCGTCGAGGCTGAGCTCACGGAGCAGCCGGCCGACACGCGTGATGCGTCGGTCGCCGTTCACCTTGAACAGTGGTCCGGTCCGCTGGTTCTCGGCGAGCAGCTCGTCGCGTTCGCGGTCGGTCCCGACGCGCATCGTGCGCAGCTTCAGGATCGAGAACGCCTGACCGTGACGACCGACCCGTTGTTGCCGATAGAGGATGGGGCCACCGTCATCGAACAAGATTGCGATCGCGGCGATAGCGAGCAGCGGCGCAGCGAGGACGAGGCCGACGATCGAGCCTGCGATGTCGACCGCTCGTTTCACTGCGTCCTGCACTCGACTCGGCCTGCGGGCGCCGAGCACGACAAGTGGTTCGTGGGCGACGCTGTGCACGGTATGTCGGGGTACGCCGATCCGGGACACGCCCGACGAGAGCGCTACGTCGAATCCGCGCGCCATGAGGTTCTCCACGATCATCCGGAAGCTCTCCGAGCGGAAACTGCTCGGGGCCACGATGGCGCGCGTGGCCCGGGAACTGGCCATGAGGCTGATGAGCCGGTCGGTCGGTCCGAGCCACAGCTGGTCCAACCCGTAGCGCTCGGCCACTCGGCGGTCGCCGATCACGCCTTTGAGTGCGAAACCCGTCTCGGTGTGATCGAGCAGCAGTTCGGCTACCTCACGAGCGTCGTCGCCGGTGCCGATCACCACCACTGGAACCAAGCTGTGGTTGCGTCGCCGGGAGCGCCGCACCTCTCCGATGAGACCCAGCACCGAGAGGACGAGGAACGACCCGACGATCATCTCGAACGCACCGAGCCGCCAGTTGAACAGCAGCGCCGTGACGATGATGGCCGATGCGCCGGCAGTGGTGGCAACGATGTTGGTCGCCACCTCGTCGGTACGAACCGGCCGCGGGACCTTGACGTAGCGCCCTCGGGACATGGCGACGGCGAAATGGACGACGGTGCCCGCCACGGCGAGCGAGAACTCTTCGTGGGCCGAATGCTCGGTGGCCGGGCTGAAGATGAGGGTGAGGGACCACACCGTGAGCGCCGTCAGTGCGTCGACGGCCCACCCGGACGCGGAGAGAGCGTCGAGTCTCGTCCAGAGTCTCGAAAACCGATCTCTTGAGGAGATTCCCATCACGTCGCCCATCGCTCACCGTGGGCGTTGTTCTCGCTCTACCCATCGGACAACACCGCCCGGTGCTGTATTGGACATCGTACGCCCTTGCGCCACAGCAAGGCAACACTCGAGCCCATTGCGAGCCACGCTTGGGCCAATCGACCCAGTGAAGTCGTCGGCCACATCTCGAGGAGTGATGACCGAGCCGGTACATTGCGGGCATGTCCGGATCGATCCTCGGAAACCGTGTCGCCCGAACCGAGGATCCGGAGCTGGTCACCGGTGCGGCGCGCTATCTGGCCGATCTCGACCTGGAGGACGCCGTCTACGCGGTGTTCGTGCGGTCGACGGTCGCCCATGCCCTCCTTCTCGGGATCGACACCGCCGAGGCCGCCGTTGCGCCCGGGGTGGCCGGTGTGTTCACCGCCGCCGATCTCGCGCTCGCTCCCGCTCACGGGTTCATGAAGGTGGCCGACGAATTCATCCGCCCCCCGCTGGCCACCGACAAGGTGCGGTTCGTCGGCGACCCCATCGCGGTGGTGATTGCCGACACGTATGCGCAGGCGGTCGATGCTGCCGAGCTGGTAGTGGTCGACTTCGAACCGCTCGCCGCGGTCGTCGACCCCGAACACGCGTTCGACGACGACGTTCCGCTCGTCTTCACGACCAAGGGCGACAACATTGCCATCTCGGTGACCGATCCGGCTTCCGACGTGCTGGCCGACGCCGACTGCATCGTTCGCGGCCGCTACGTCAACCAACGAGTTGCCGGCGCCCCGCTCGAACCGAATGCCATCGCGGCTGTCCCCGACGGCGACGGCCATCTCACGTTCCACTGCCCGACCCAGATGCCACACCTCCTGCGGGATCAGCTCGCCCGAGCACTCGGCCGGGACGCCGAGCGAGTACGGGTCGTGGTTCCCCACATGGGTGGCGGATTCGGCGCCAAGGTCGCGCTCTATCCAGAGTTTCCCGTGGTGGCCGTGGCCGCCGAACGCCTCGGTCGGCCCGTGGTCTGGAACGAGTCTCGCTCGGTCGATCTCGTCTCACTGGTACATTCTCGTGCCCAGATCCAGTACGCCGAGCTCGGTCTGCGTTCCGACGGCACCTTCTCGGGGCTTCGGGTCCGTCTCGTCGGCGATGCCGGTGCCTATCCGAACATCGGTGCGTTCCTACCGGCCGGCACCAAGCGCATGGCCAATGGTCCCTACACCTTCGGCCGGATCCGATTCGACATTGCCGTTGCGGTCACCAACACCACTCCCACCGGGGCCTATCGCGGCGCGGGCCGGCCGGAGGCGACGGCCCTGCTCGAACGCCTCATCGACCAGGCGTCGATCGAGCTGGGGATCGACGCGCTCGAGATCCGACGCCGGAACTTCCTCGACCCGGGCGACTTCCCCTACGAGACGCTGACCGGCCTCACCTACGACAGCGGCGACTATGCGGTTGCGCTCGACGAGGCCGCCCGCATCGTCGGCTACGACCAGCTCCGAGCCGAGCAGGCCGAACGGCGGGCCCGTGGCGACCGCAAGGCGCTCGGTATCGGCGTCGCGTCGTACGTCGAGGTCACCAGCGGTGGCGGCGGCTCCGAGTTCGCGTCCGTCGAGGTGCATCCCGATGGCTCGGCCACCATCAACGCCGGCACATCGGCGCACGGACAGGGTCACCAGACCAGCTACGCCATGCTCGTGTCGGCGCAGACCGGCATTCCCGTCGACAGGATCCGGCTGGCGCAGTCCGACACCGATGCCACGCGAACCGGCGGTGGGACCGGCGGTTCACGCTCACTGCAACTCGGAGGCTCAGCGGTGCGAAACGCCACCGAGGCGATGGTCACCAAGGCCCGCCACCTGGCGGCGCATGTGCTCGAGGCGGCGGTCGACGACATCGTGGTCGATACCGACGCCGGAACGGTGGGAGTGGCCGGGGTGCCGGCCCGAGCGCTGAGTTGGAGTGAGCTGGCCGTTGCGGCGACCGTCGCTCCCGCTGGAGTCGTCGATCACGCCGACGACACAGTCGGGCTCGCCGCACAGCTCGACTTCGACCAGATCGATGGGACCTTTCCGTTCGGCACCCACATCTCGGTGGTCGAAGTCGACCTCGACACCGGCCAGACCACGCTGCTGCGCCATGTGGCCGTCGACGACGCCGGCACGGTCGTGAACCCACTCATCTTCGAGGGCCAACAACAAGGCGGCATCGGCCAGGGCCTCTCCCAGGCACTGTTCGAAGAGGTTCGCTACGACGAGGCCGGCAATCCGCAGACCGCCAACTTCGCCGACTACGCGTTCCCGTCCGCGGCCGAGATGATCAGCTTCGAGACCCACCACACCGAGACCCCCACCCCGCTCAATCCGCTCGGAGCAAAAGGGATCGGTGAGGCGGCCACGGTCGGCTCCACGCCGGCGGTGCAGAACGCCGTGATCGATGCCGTCGCGCATCTCGGGATCCGACACCTCGACATGCCCCTCGGTGCCGAAAGAGTGTGGCGGGCGGTGGTTGCTGCCGAGGCCGGGTCACCGCCCGAACCCTGGCGCGAACCACCCGCCGTGTTCGAGCGGCTGACCGCCGGACAGGAACCCGACGCCGAGGGTCTGGCTGCCGCCGAGAGCATCTGAGCTCGTCGTCGTGCGGGGCTGGGCGGGCGGCCCGCTGGGGTCTCACGGTGCGGTAGGGGGCCTCGTCGGCCGGTTCTCGATGTGCTCGGCCATGACGATCACGTTCGACTCGTAGGACCGAACGGCGCTGTCGAAGTTTCCCCCGCAGGTAACCAGCCGTAGCTCGGGGCCTTCCGTCGGGCCATAGACGAGATCGGTCGGAAAGGCGTCCTTGTCGACTTCGAAGACCTCGACCACCCGATAGCTCGCGGTCAGACCGTCGGTCCGGTCGA
>JAHEJN010000034.1:28083-29383 GCA_024638845.1 Acidimicrobiales bacterium
GTGTACCAGCCCACCTGCGCGAAGTCGACCGGTACCTCCAAGGTCCCGTCGGCGTTGGTACCGAGGTCGATCATCTCGGCGTCGACCCCGATGCTCGGTACGTGGACGCGAAGGGGCCGGGCATCAACGACCGGCGGTGCAGTCGACGGGGTCGCGGTCGGGGTCGGCCCCGGTGGGGGCGTTGCGGTGGCAGTGGGCGATGCGGCGGCGCCAGGTGTCGGGGTCGAGACGGGGCCGACCGACGGCGCGGTGACTACCTGGATCTCCGCGGAGTCCTGGCCGGCACGACTCGCACCGAACCACGATCCGGCGATCGCGAGCGCGGCCACGGCGCCGGCACCGAGCAGGAGGCGAAGGCTCCCTACGGTGCCGGCGCCTCGGCTCGCGGTGGTTCTTGCCGCCACGTCAGGGCCAGGCGACGCTCAGCGCTTGCGAACAGTCAACAGTCCGGTACCGACCGCGGCCGCGGCCAGGGCGCCGACGAACAGCGACCAAGTGGCTGTGCTGGCGGGGCCGGTTGCACCACCGGCACCAGTGTCGATGCCACCGACCGGCGCCACGGGAGTGGGAGTGACGCCGAGTACGTCGGCGGGAGTCGTCGGGGTCGGTGCAACGGTCGGCTGCGGGGAGGGTTCGGGCGTCGGTTCCGGCGTCGGTTCCGGCGTCGGCGTGGGCTCAGGTGTGGGTTCGGGGGTCGGTTCCGGCGTCGGCGTGGGCTCGGGTTCGACCGTGCATTCGACGAGGACCACGAATCCTCCGCTCGCGACGCGATCGATACCGAGGCGAACGCTGACGTCGATGGTCTCACCCAGAACGAGAGATCCGCTGCCGACCGACACGGAACTGGCCTCGGACTCGACGTCGAGGATCTCGACCAAGGAGCCGTTGCTCTCCAGGATGAGGTCGGTGTTGGGATGAGTCGACTCGTTGTTGGTCGTGGTCTCGACGAACGTGCACTCGAGGCCGACGAATGCCGGATCGACGTCGACGGTCAGTACCTGGGTGACCGAGTTGTTGGGTCCTCTCACAATTCCTTCGATGCCGAACTCGAAGGTGCTGCTCTGTGCGGACACAGGACTCCCGCTGAGGACGAGGGCGATGAGCACCGCCAACGGAACGAAACGCTTCATTATGTCGATCCCTTCAAACCGGAACGCGGCACCACTCTTCGCCGCTCAGGAAGTGGAAACTAACAGCCTCAAGATCTGGCGCAAGTCGGATCGACATCTCGCCGGCCTCTCCTGGAGACGATGCGTGAGTCGCCTCGCTACGATCGGTCGGTGTCGTTCGACCGCCCGCT
>JAHEJN010000035.1 GCA_024638845.1 Acidimicrobiales bacterium
CCTTCCTGGTCGATCGACCAGGTGGTGGTCTCCGCGCGCTGACCGGCCGAAGGCGAGCGCGCTCAACCCAGGATGTCGGCCATGGCCACGGGTGCACCGGTGGCGATCGACCGGTGGGCGGCCTCGCCGATGGCCACCGAGAGCAACCCATCGTCGATGCTCACCTCGGCCGCGCCGCCGGTGAGAATCGCGTCCATGAAGTGCTGGTGCTCGATGAAGCTCGAGCCGTGGTGGAGGCCCTGGTGGGCAATCGAGTCGTCGGCCACGTGGCGGCGTTCGACACCACCGATCCAGTGCTCACCTCGTCGACCGACCCGCAGTTCGTCGTCGGGAATGAGGGCCTCGACCTTGCCGAGATCGCCGACCACCGACAGCTCTTCCTGGTTCTGCGTTGCTTCGGCGAACATGCACAGGTCGAGGAGACCCCGAGCTCGGTTGTCGTACTCGACGATCACGAACGCATTGTCGAGCATGTCGGCCGGTTGCCCGTCGTAGACCTCGTCGAGATGGTTCACCGACTGGCCCCCCGAGGCGAAGACCCGCACCGGTTCGGCGCCCTCGAGCACGAGGTTCATGAGATCGAAGAAATGGCAGGTCTTCTCGACCAGCGTGCCGCCGGTGTTGGCCGAGAACCGGTTCCAGTCGTTCACCTTGCGGAGGAACGGAAACCGGTGCTCGCGGATGGCGACCATGTGCACCGTGCCGACTGTGCCGCTGCGTACCTCGTTCAACAGCGCCGTGACCGGGGGCATGTAGCGATATTCGAGACCGACCCAGACCAAGTGGCTGCGATCGGCCGCCAGCTTCTTCACCTCCAGACACTCGGCGGTGGTGATGCACAACGGCTTCTCGACGAGAACATGCACGGGCGCTGCCAGCACGTCGGTCAGCACCGAGCGATGGGTCATGTTCGGCGTCGCCACGACAACGGCGTCACAGACGTCGGCATCGAGCAGCGCGCGATGGTCGGTGAAGGTGAGCGGAGCGGAGGAATCGCCGCATGCCGCGAGCGCCTGGTCGAGGGACGAGGCAGCCGGATCGGCCAGCGCGGTCACCACTCCTCGCTCGGTGGCCAGGATGTTCTGCACGTGTTCCACACCCATCATTCCCGTGCCGATGACGCCATAGCGGAGCTCGCTCATCTCACCTCGTAACTGTGTCGGACAGGAGCGCTAGCCTACGGGAATGACCGGACCTTTGGGAGATCGCGGCCCCCGCCCGATCGGCGAGTCGTTCACCAGCGGGCCGTTGGCCTACGGGTGCTGGCGCCTCACGACCGAGAGCACCGACGACGCCCAGGCACTCATCGAAGCGGCCACCGACACCGGACTGAACCTCATCGACACCGCCGATGTCTACGGCTTCGACTGGGGCGGCACCGGCTTCGGCCAGAACGAGGAGAAGCTCGGTCAGGTCCTGGCTCAGGCGCCGCAGCTCCGCGACCGCATGGTGCTGGCCACCAAGGGCGGCATCCTGCCTCCTCTGCCGTACGACTCGAGCGCCGACTACCTCACCGAGGCGTGCGAGGCATCGCTGCGGCGTCTGGGAGTCGACACCATCGATCTCTACCAGATCCATCGACCCGACCTGTTCACTCACCCCGCCGAGGTCGCGGCCACGCTGGTTGCGCTCCGCGACGCGGGCAAGATCGTCGAGGTCGGTGTGTCGAACCACACCCCGGCGCAGTACGAGGCGCTCAAGGCCCACCTGCCCTTCCCGATCGCCACCAACCAGCCCGAGCTCTCCGCGGCCAACACCAGCGCTCTACGCGACGGCACCCTCGATCTGTGCATGCGTGACGGCGTGACACCGATGGCCTGGAGCCCTCTGGCCGGCGGTCGCCTCGCCATCGGCATCGGGGTGCGGGCTGCCCTCGTCGACGTGCTCGACCGGCTGGCCGAACGCGAGGGCGTGGGTCGCGCCGACGTGGCCCTGGCCTTCGTCCTGGCCCATCCGTCGCGGCCGGTGGCGATCATCGGAACCCAGAACATCGACCGAGTGCGATCGGCGCTCGCCGCCCTCGACGTGAAGCTCGACCGCAACGACGTCTACGCCATCATCGAAGCCTCGGAGGCCGTTCCCCTGCCATGACTACCACCACACCTGTCGAAGTCGCCTGGTTCAGTGCGCTGTGCGACGACGACTACGAATTCCTCGGACAACCCGACCCGACGTTGACGAGCTCGTGGCCCCATTGCCGCGACATCGTCCAGGCCGCCGACCGCAACGGTTTCGACAACGTGCTGCTGCCGTCGGGCTACGCCCTGGGCATCGACAGCACCGCTTTCGCGGCGGCGGTGGCCACCCACACGTCGCAGATCAAGCTGTTGCTCGCCGTGCGCATGGGCGAGATGTGGCTGCCTCAGCTGGCCCGCCAGCTGGCGACCATCGACCAGATGGCCGAGGGTCGCCTCACCATCAACATCATCTCGAGCGACATCCCCGGCGAGACGCTGGCATCGGAGCCGCGGTACCAACGCACCCTCGAGTGGATGCAGGTGCTGCGACAGCTGCTGAACGGCGAATCGATCGATTTCCACGGTGAGTTCGTCGACCTGACTCTCGAGCCAGCTCGGGCCCGGACGGTGTCGGGCACCTGCCCGCCGTTCTACTTCGGGGGCTTCTCGGAACCGGCCAAAGAGGTCGCAGCCGCCGCGAGCGACGTCTTCCTCACCTGGCCCGACACGGTGGCGGCCGTGGGCGAGACGGTGACCGACATGCGGGGTCGGGCCGAGCGCTACGGCCGTGCGTTGCGCTACGGATTGCGCGCCCACGTGATCGTGCGGGAGACCGAGGCCGAGGCCCGAGCCGCCGCCGATCGCCTCGTGTCGAAGCTCGACGCCGAGACGGGCGAGGCCATCCGGGGTCGCTCGCTCGACACGGCGTCGGTCGGCGTGTCACGGCAGTCCGAGCTCCGTGAGGCGGCCGACGACGAGGGGTACGCCGAACCCAACCTGTGGACGGGCGTGGGTCGAGCCCGCAGCGGAGCCGGAGCGGCCATCGTCGGCGACCCCGATCAGGTTCGCGACAAGATCCTCGCCTATCGAGACGTCGGCATCGAAGCCTTCATCCTGTCGGGCTACACCCACCTCGACGAATGCGACCGGTTCGCGAAGTACGTACTACCCGAACTCGAGCACGCCCCGCTGTACTGACGCGTTCGAATCGGTTGTCGACCGCACCTAGGCCCGAATGGTGAGATGCGTGTCGGCGTCGAAGAACTTCATCCGGGCGACCTCGACGGCGATCTCGACCGGGCTGCCGAGGCGTACGGCGCTGCGCGGGTCGAATCGAGCCACCGAAGGAGTGCTCTCCCCGTGGACTTCCTCGACGGCGTCGGGGTCGCCACTGTCGACCGACGGGGCATCGATCTCGAAGTGCACGAGGATGTCCGAGCCCAGGGCCTCGACGAGGGTGGCGCTGGAACGAAGCCGTTGGTCGGCGGGATGTCCGGCAGAAAGCGCCGCATCCGACATCGATTCGGGACGGATGCCGACGATGATCTTCTTGCCGCTGTAGGCGGCCAGGGCCGGGCTCTCGTCGAAGATCGAACCAGGAACGCCGAGCGACTGGCTGCCGATCTGCACGGTGCCGCCCTCGCCGTCCTTGGTCAGGTTTGCCTCGTAGAGGTTCATCGACGGCGAGCCGATGAAGGCAGCAACGAAGACGTTCTTCGGGTGATCGTAGAGGTTCTGCGGCGAGTCGACCTGCTGGAGATAGCCATCCTTGAGCACGGCAACGCGATCACCCATGGTCATGGCCTCGACCTGATCGTGGGTCACGTACACCGTCGTGACGCCGAGATCACGCTGGAGCTTCGCGATCTCGGCTCGCATCTGCACGCGCAGCTTGGCGTCGAGGTTCGAGAGGGGCTCGTCCATGAGGAACGCCGCCGGTTGGCGCACGATGGCGCGACCCATGGCGACCCGCTGGCGCTGGCCACCCGAGAGCTGACCCGGCTTGCGGTCGAGGTTTTCGGTGAGCTCGAGGATCTCTGCGGCCTGACGGATGCGCTGGTCGGCTTCTTCCTTCGGCACCTTGGCCAACTTGAGGGCGAAACCGATGTTGTCGTACACGCTCATGTGGGGATACAAGGCGTAGTTCTGGAACACCATGGCGATGTCACGGTCTTTGGGCTCGACGTCGTTCACGACGCGCTCACCGATGCGCATCTCGCCGCCGGAGATCGTCTCGAGGCCCGCCACCATGCGCAGAGCAGTGGACTTGCCACAACCCGACGGCCCGACAAGCACCAGGAACTCCTTGTCCTCGATGTCGAGGTCGAGGTCGTGGATGGCGTGGAACCCGTTCGGGTACACCTTGTTGATCTTGTCGAGTACGACGACAGCCATGGTTGTGAGAATCCCCCTACGACGAGTCCTTGGGTCAGAACCGCAAGCGCTTACAGTAATCGGTGGGGCCGCGCGTTGTCCACGTGACCCCGTGCCAACGTAGCGCACGGTTTCAGTGGAAGTCCCGTGACGGCACCGAGCCCCCCACCGGGAGAGGTTCGAGATGCTCGGCGAGGATGTTGACGACCCCCTCGTTTCGCTCGAGACGGCCCCTGACCAGCAACGCCGGTGCGGTCTGGGCCACCAGCCGATAGCGGATCCAGCATCCTTTCGACACGATCACGTTGATGAGGCCGAACTCGTCCTCGAGGTTGATGAAGGTGGTACCACCGGCGGTTGCGGGGCGCTGGCGATGGGTGACCACCCCCGCCACCGACACCTTGGTGTCGGTGGGATGGGTGGCCAGCGCCGTCGCCGAGGTGACGCCCCATGCGTCGAGCTGTTCACGCACGAACACGGTGGGATGACCATCGGGAGCCACCCCCGACGCCCACAGGTCGGCCAGGGCCTCGTCGCGTTCAGACATGCCAGGCAACTGGGGTGCGACCACACCGGTGACCACTCCCGGTAGTCGTCCCGAACCGGTGTGGGCCACCGCACCGGCGGTCCACAGCGCCTCCCGTCGGTCGACCCCGAAACAACCGAAGGCTCCGGCGGTGGCCATGGCTTCGAGCACCTTCACCGACACGTCGTGGCGACGGCGCAGGTCGGCGATCGAGGCATACGGCCGCCCGGCGGCCATGGCCTCGGCGAGATCGTCTCCGACATGACGGATCGACGACAGGCCGAGGCGTATCTCGGGGGCGTCGGTGGGGCCCACCAGGGTGGCCTCGGCCCCCGAGGCGTTGAGGTCGGGGGTGTGCACCGTCACCCCGTGGCGGCGGGCATCCTGCACCAGGCTGTGAGGACTGTAGAAACCCATGGGCTGGGCGTTGAGCAGCGCCGCACAGAACGCCGCCGGGTAGTGGTACTTGATCCAGGCACTGGCGTACACCAGGTAGGCGAAGCTCACCGAGTGGCTCTCGGGAAAACCGTAGTTGGCGAAGGCCGCCAGCTTGTCCCAGACGTCATCGGCCTTGGCCCCGGTGATACCGCGCTCGGCCATGCCGTCGAAGAACCGCTGCCGCAGACGCTCCATGCGTTCACGGCTGCGCTTGGAGCCCATGGCCTGACGGAGCTCGTCGGCTTCGGCCGGGCTGAATCCGCCCACATCGATGGCGATCTGCATGAGCTGCTCCTGGAACAGCGGGATACCGAGGGTCTTGGCCAGCGATCGTTCGAGCAGCGGATGCAGGTAGGTGACCGGCTCGGTGCCGTTGCGGCGGCGGATGTAGGGGTGCACCGAGCCGCCCTGGATGGGCCCGGGGCGGATGAGGGCGACTTCGACCACCAGGTCGTAGAACGTGCGGGGCCGCAAGCGGGGCAGGGTGGCCATCTGGGCCCGGGACTCGACCTGGAACACCCCGATCGAGTCGGCCTTGCACAACATGTCGTACACCGCGTCGTCCTGGGGAATGGTGGCGAGATCGACGGTGACGCCGTGATGGCTCGCGATGAGGTCGATAGCCCCGTGCAGGGCGGTGAGCATGCCCAGACCCAACAGATCGAACTTCACCAGCCCGGCCCGGGCGCAGTCGTCCTTGTCCCACTGCAGAACCGTGCGATCGGCCATGGTGGCCCACTCGACCGGACACACCTCGACCACGGGTCGGTCACACATCACCATGCCGCCGGAGTGAATCCCGAGATGACGAGGGAAATGCTCGATCTGCCGTGCGAGGTCGAGGACCTCGCACGGCAGTGCTGCTTGCTTGTCTCCGCCTTGTCTGCGGCGGCGATAATCCGCCGCCGCCCCTTCGGGATCGGGCTTCGCTCCCTTGCGCGGCAGTGCTGCTTGCTTGTCTCTGCGGTAATCCGCAGAGACGGCTTCGCCATCGGGCTCCTGTGGTTGCTGGTCTTGGGAGTTGAGGCCCTTCCAGGGGTCGAGGTGTTTGGAGAAGGCGTCTTGTTGGCCGGGGGCGAAGCCGAGGGCCTTGGCCATGTCTCGCACCGCCGACCGGGCCCGGTAGGTGATGACATTGGCCACCTGGGCGGCATGGCGGCGACCGTGCTTGTCGTACACGTACTGGATCACCTCCTCACGGCGGCCACTCTCGATGTCGAGGTCGATGTCGGGGGGACCGTCTCGTTCGGGCGACAGGAACCGCTCGAACAACAGGCCGAGGGCCACTGCGTCGGCCTTGGTGATGCCGAGGGCGTAACAAACCGCCGAGTTGGCGGCCGAGCCCCGGCCCTGCACCAGGATGTCGGCCCGGCGGCAGAACTCGACGATGTCCCATACGACGAGGAAGTAGCCGGGGAAGCCGAGCTCGTCGACGAGCGCCAGCTCGTGGTCGATCTGGGCATAGGCACCGGGAACCCGCTCGGCTCCCCGCTCGCCGTACAGCCGCGCCGCACCCCGGTAGGTGACTTCGCGCAGCCACGACATCTCGTCGTGGCCCGGAGGGCACGGGAACGGCGGCAGCTGTGGCGCCACCAGGCGTAGATCGAACGCACAGGCCCGCGCCAGCTCGACGGCAGTTTCGACCGCCCCGGGATAGCGGGCGAAGCGCCGTACCTGTTCGGCACCCGATCGGAGATGAGCGAAGCCACCGGCAGGGAGACGACGGTCGGCGTCGTCGAGCGACGCGTGCATGCCCACGGCAGCCATCGCCGTGGCCAGCCGACGCCGGGCGGGAACGTGGTACCGGACGTCGTTGGTGGCCACCACCACGACTCCCGCATCGACCGCCAGCCGGGCGAGGGCGTCGTTGCGGGTGGAGTCGAGTGGATCACCGTGATCCCAGAGCTCGACGGCCACGTTGGCTCGACCGAAACCCTCGACCATGCGGGCCAAGACCTGCGCCGCCGCCCGAGGGCCCTCGGCCGTCAGCACCCGAGCCAGCCACCCCTTGGCGGTGCCGGTGAGCACCAGCCAGTGATCGCGGGCCTCGCCCGAACCGGCCTGGGCCAAGGTGTCGAAGATCAGCTCGGGCGCGCCCTTCTTTCCGGCCAACTGACCATCGCTGATCACACTGGCCAACCGGGCGTAGCCCTGGGGATCACGGGCCAGGACCGGGATCGACGCAGGGGCGACTCGCCCCACATCGCAGGTGAGCACACTGCCGAAAACCGTGGCCAGACCGTGCTCACGCGCCGCCTCGGCGAAGCGCACCACCCCGTAGAACCCGTTGGTGTCGGTGATGGCGAGGGCCTCCAACCCGAGGCGCACCGCTTCTTCCACCAGCTCCTCGGGATGCGACGCACCGTCGAGAAAGCTGAAGTTGCTGTGGCAGTGCAGCTCGGCCCAGGGAACCACCGACGCCGGCGGGGCCAGCGCCGGCGCCTGGTAGGGCTCGCGCTTGCGCGACCAGGCCGGGCTGTCGCCACCGTCACCGGGGAATCCCGGATTTCGGTACGGGGGTCGGCGGTCGGAGAGTCGGCGTTCGATCTCGGACCACGGCACCGCTGGATTCTGGAATCCCACGCGTGCGACGTTATCGAACAAGTGTTCGATAACTCAATACCGTCGTCATCGCCACCCGTTACGATCGGACGCCCATGGTCTCCCCCCAGCGACGGGCCGTTTCGGCCCGTACCGTCGCGCTGGTCACCCTGCTCGGTGTGGCCGCCACCACCTTTCCGGTCACCGTGTTGAGCGCGTCGTTGCCCGAGGTGGCCGCCGATCTCAACACCAGCGACACCGCCATTGCGTGGGTCATCACCGCTCCCCTTCTGGCCGTGGCGGTGCTCACCCCCATGGCCGGCAAGCTCGGCGACCTCTACGGCCACCGTCGCATGTACCTCGTCGGCTTCGCGGCGGCCGGCGTCCTGCACCTCCTCACGGCGCTGTCGCCCAACGTCGGCACGCTCGTCGTGTTGCGCACCCTCGCATCGGCTGCAGCCTCTCCCACCGGACCTGCCGCGCTCGCCATCCTGTTGAAGGTGTTTCCTGGGAACCGCCGGAATCAGGCCATGGGTTGGTGGGGCGCCACGGTGGCGGCGTCACCCGCGATCGGAGTGGTCGTCGGTGGTCCCCTCGTCGACTGGTTCGGGTGGCAGCTGTTGTTCGTCATCCAAGGACTGATCGCGCTCGTCGCGGTCGGCCTGGCCTGGCAGGTCCTACCCCTCACCGGCGAACGCCGCCCGGTGCGCTTCGACGTCGCCGGCGCCGTCACCCTCGGAATCGGTGTCGGCGCGATCCTCCTCGGCGTGAACCGCGGCCCGGCGTGGGGCTGGGCCAGCACCGGCGTCGTGGTGGCCCTCGTCTCCGGTCCGGTGTTCCTCGGGCTCTTCTCGCTGATCGAACGCCGCGCCGTCGAGCCGTTGCTGCCACGGGAGATCCTCCGCCGGCCGCTCGTCCTGTTGCTGTTCGGCTCCCAGACGGTGAACCAGGCCGCGTACATGGGCGGCTTCGTCGTCGCGCCGTTCCTTCTGTCACGCGTGTTCGGGTACGGCATCACCGCAACGTCGCTCATCATGGTGGGCCGACCCATCGCCTTCTCGCTCGGAGCCTGGTGGTCGGGCCGCATCTCGCACCGCCTGCCGGCGGCCCGCACCGCCGCCGAGAGCATCGCCGTCGTGGCCGTCGCGCTGTTCGCCACCGGGCTCGGGGCCCAGCTCGAGATGGTGGCCGTCCTGATCGTCGCCATGACGATCACCGGCCTGGGAATGGGCTTCGGCCGGCCGGTCGTCATGACGGCGGTGAGTCGCACGGTGGTCGATCGCGATCTCGGCGTGGCCTCGGGCACCTACCAGATGGTCGTGACCCTCGGGTCGGCCATCGGCATCTCGACGCTCACGACGCTCATCGGGGACAGCGAAGCTCCCTCCCGCTTCTTCGGGGTCTTCGCCCTGGCGGCTGCCGTAGCGGTGGTCGCCGCCGTCGGGACGCATGTCGCCATGCGCGGCACGGTCGATGCGCCGGCGCCGGTCGGTGCCGAGGCGCACTGACGGTGGCCCCGCTGGCGTTTGCGGTCAGCGACCGGGTGCGGGACCGACCGGCCCGGTGGTGGGGCGGCCCTCCGAGCGGCCCTCGACCGCCTCGACCTCGGCCCGGTACAGCGCTCGCACCGCCAAGACCTGCTGGATCTCGTCGCCGACCCGTGCGAAGAACTGCTCGCGCTGATCCTCGTCGGTCAGGGCCGAAACCGCGAATTGCAGCCCGGAGAAGGCCGCGATGACCCCGGCGACCGCCAACAGCTCCCAGGTGAGAACGACGTCGGCCCCGAGCACTCGAAGGCTGAGCAACGGGTCGAACGTCGCCGGCTCGAGCGTGGTCCACTGGAGCAAGGTCTCCTCGCGAACGGTGAAGAGACCGAAGATCACGTAGAAGATGCCGATGGCGGTCGCAACCACCAACAGCTGGACCACCTGGCCCGCCATCAACAGGAGGACCACGTTGATGCGATCGGCCTTCGTGAGCGGCGCGATCCGGGGCCGCCCCTCGAAACCGGGATGGTGGTCGAGGCCGTAGGGCGCATCGGACGCCTCGGCGACACGACACACTTCGTCCCAGGACGCGAACTCGGCCAGTTGATCGCGTTCTTCGGGAAGGCGAAGGGCGAGGAAAGCGAGCGCCACGGCGAACAACAGCGAGACGACGACCACGAAGTAGGCGGGCGTCAGCTCGTGGGCCACCTGCCACATCTCGGCGTTCAGGAAGACGAAGGCGGAGAACAACAGCAGCAGCGGAAGGCCACGGGCCGACAGAGCCACCATGTGGCGCAGCTGGCGGCCGAGCTGCATCAACCCCCACCACACCATCGGCAGCACGCCGAAGCGGGTGACCAGGTATCCGAAACCCAGGACCGCGATGTTGGCCAAGCCCACCACGACGCCCGCGATCCAGCCTTGCGAGCCGAAGATCGCCACCACCACCGCCGGGCCGATCACGAACAGCATCAGCTCGGGAACCTCGACATCATCGGGGAGGGTGAAGGGCCGGCGACCCCGCAGCCGGTTGACGAGGACGACTCCCGTGGTCAGGACGGCCACCGCCCCGCCGAAGGCCGCGGCCTGGGCCCAACCCGAGAAGCGATCGCCGAACGAGAGGAAGACCTGAGCCAGCGCCACCAGGCTCAGAAACGGCGCCATGCGGGTGAACACGTCCTCGGTCGCCGAGTAGTCGACGATGGCTTGGGGCATGCCGCGATGGATGAACCAACGCTCGGTGGCGATGATGCGTCCGCCGGGGTTCATGACCTTCACGACCCACCATTGTGGTGCGTTCTCGGCGACGGGACGGTCACTCGTAGGCCGCGTCGACCCACCATCGCTGTCGTTCGAGCCCCAACAGCCGGGCGCGACCGTCGTTGGTCACCACTTGGAACCGGGCCCGTCGACGGGCATGAGCGACGTCCCACCACCGCTCGTCGAGGGGCCACGGACCGGCCCAGCCGCTGATCTCGAGCCATCCGGCGGGCTCGGCACCGATGGCCAGCCAGCACGGCGCCGCCGAAACCAGGCCGCGCCCGCTCACCTCTACCGGGTGACGGCGGTGGTCGAGCACCTGGGCCGGGAGAGGCTGATGGTGCACCACGATGGGCGACGGTGACGGAAGCTGTCCCGGCCATGGAGGAGAGGGCGGTGCGTCGAGCGCGTGGACCTGGTCGGCCAGGGCCGCACCATCGACCGGTACGAGGGCCAGCTGATCATGGGGCTGACGTCCACCGGCGCGTTCGGCCATGGTGACCGCTCGGGGCCCGAGCAATCCCTGCACACGGGCCACCGCCTTGGCTGCTCGTTCGACACCCGCGGTCTGCTCGCCCCAGAATCCGAGCTGGCGACCGGTGGCGGGGCCGATCTCGTCGGGCCGCAGATACAGCCGACTGAGACCACCACTGGGACGGGTGGCCGGGGCGCCGTTGAGCCACCCGTCGAGTTGCCAGCGCACCCGCTGCGCCACCGCCACGGCGGTGAGGGAACCCTCGTGGCGCCAGAGGCGTTCACGCCGCTCGCCGTGTTCGGTCTCGGCTCCGATGAGCACACGGGTGCACACCGCTCCCCGTTCGCCCAACCGGCGGTCGAGATCGTCGGCGGCGGTCTTGGCCACGAACGCAGCCTGATCGACCCGTTCGATGGGCGGATCGAGCTCGACGGCCACCTCGAGGTCGGCCGGCGGTTCGGTGGTGGCCGGGGGCACCTCGTCGAGGCCCGACGCCAGTCGATGGGCCGCCCGACCGGCGGCACCGAACCGGCCGATCACGTCGGCGGCATCGAGAGCGGCGAAATCGCCGAGCGTGCCCAGACCCAGTCGCATCAACACATCGGTGAGCTCGGGCCGATCGAGTACGCCCACGGCAAAGGGCGCGAGGAATCCCGGCGACTCGCCGGCCACGACCAGATGAGCTCCTCCGTCGGGCGCCCGACGAGCGGCGAGACCAGCGGCAAAGGGTCCGTCGGCCACTCCCACCCGAACCGTGCCGGTGTCGGCCAGCACTCCCGCCACGAGGACGAGCACACGGTCGGCCAACGAGGCATCTCCACCGAAGTACCGAGACGGCCCTCGGGTGGGGAAGGCACAGGCACCCGGCCGGGTGATCTCGATGCGGGGGGTGATGGCATCGAGGGCGGCGGCAACCGCTTCGAAACGGCGGGCTTCGGCATCACGATCGCGTTCGACCACCACCAACGCCGGGCAACGAGCCTGGGCACTGCGGCGGCGCAGACCCTGGGCCACCCCGTTGGCCCGGGCGGCCGGCGAACACGCCACCACGCGGTTGGCGTGAAACACCGCCACCGGTTCGTCGAGCGGGTGCCCGCCGGCGACGATGGGCCAGTCGGGGCACCACACCACCATGGTGCGGGTGACCGCCATGGCTCGACCTCAGCCGGCGTCGGCGAGGGTGACGGCGGCCGGTTCGGCCCCGGCGTCGGTCACTCGACTCACCGTGCCCTCGGTGTCGGGCAACCACAACGCCGACTTGCGTCGAGGGCGGGCGTCGCGGCGGTTCACGGCGGTGACGGTGATCTGACGTGACGTGAGGGTTCCGTGGCCCTCACCGAGGCCGTCCCACCGGCACTCGATCACGTCGAGACGGACATCGGGGGCATCGGGCCATGCCCACCGCCCCACTTGGAGGATGACCGATCCCCGTTCGCGAGCCTTGGCGGTGAGACGACGGGCCTGACCGGCGTCGATGGGTTCACGGGTGACCACCAACACGAGATCGAAGGCGTCGACCAGCGTGGCGACGACCGTGCCCCACTGGTCGACCGGGGGGGCGTCGACGAGCACCAGACGACCGAGGTGCACACCCAGCTCGTCGACCGCGGCGAGCCCCAGACGTTCGGTGCCCACCACCGCCAGCCAACTGCCCTCGGCCGAGGCCGCGGCACACACCGCGAAGGCCAGGGACAAGGCTCCCCCACTGCCCGCCAGCGACACCACGGTTCCGCGCTGGAGGCCGGCGCGGGGGAACAGTGACGCCAGGGCGGGGACGACCGGCAGCAGCTGCTGGCCGGCCGTGGTGACCGGAACGATGTGGGGCGCAATGGTGTCGATGCGAGCGCGCCGCTCGACGAGGGAGAGTTCGGGGGAAGCCATGAGTGGACCCCAGTATCGAACATGTGTTCGATACTACGCAAGTGGGAAGCTCAGCCCCCGAAGGACTCGACGGTGGGAACCTCGACACCTTCCCGGTAGTAGAGGAACAGCTCCTCGATCAGCTCGCGGATGCCCTCGGTGCCTGCACCCTTGGCCAGGTCGATGGTGATCACATTCGAGTTCATGTGCACGGCGTCGATGCCACCGTGCTCGAACAGACGGCGGGCCAGTTCGTCGGGGGGACGGGTGCCGATGATGTCGTCACCGGGGCGGTAGCGCTCGTGGCCCATACCGGTGATGCTGCGGTTGATCTCGAATCGCACCACGCCCCCACGGGAGCTGGGCTTCTCGACGACGGTGATCGGCTGTCCCATGACGGCTGCGATGCTACCGGGTGGCGACGGGGGCGCGCCCCACGGGCAGCGCAGTGACGCTGCGCACCGCGAGAGCCGAGAGTGCGATCGACACCACCGCGAGCACGGTGTGCACCACCTTGAACGCCGTGTCGTGATCGGCGACGAGGATGGACCCGCCGCGGACGAGCCACACCACCACCGTCCATGTGGCCAATCCGACGACTGCCGCCTTGGCCGGGCCGAGGAGCCTCTCGCCCCGGTTCCGCCACAACACACCGGCCACGACGACGGCGGGAACGATGAGGCTCAGGGCCAGCGCCGTGCGACCCCACTGCCCCCTGGTGGACAGCTCGTCGTCGGTCCAGATGTTGCGGATCCGGGGCACCCACACCACGAGCGTCCACAGCACGAGCGGCCAGACACGACGAGCGACGAGATACTGCACACCCTGGACGGTAGCGGCCATGCGGCTCCCCCCACGGGTCAGAACAGCTGGCCCTGAGGGTCGGGCCGCCGGGACCGAGGGAGACCGGTCCAGACCAGGTCGTCCATGAACGCCCAGCTGCGACGATGGATGGCCGATGGCCCCAGGCCTCGCAGTGCGGCCCGGTGTCGAGGACACGGATATCCCTTGTTGAACTCGAAGTCGTATCCCGGATGGGCCGAACCGAGGTGGCGCATCATCCGATCACGCGTGACCTTGGCCAGCAGCGATGCGGCCGCGATCGACAGGCACGACGCGTCGCCCTTCACGATGGTTCGGGAAATGCCCCGTCCCACGAAGTCCCACTTGCCGTCGAGCAGCACGGCGTCGGGTTCGAGGCCGAGGCCGTCGAGGGCGCGGTCGGCGGCCAGGCGCTGCGCCGCGGACATGCCGAGCTCGTCGCACTCGGCTGCGGTGGCATGACCCACCGCCCAGGCCCGGCACCAGTCGGCCACACGGTCGAACAGCGCTTCACGTTCGGCCTCGGTGAGCATCTTCGAGTCGCGGATCTTGTAGATGCGTCGATCGGGGGGTACGACCGCGGCCACCAGGGTCAGGGGTCCGGCCCAGGCGCCCTTTCCCACCTCGTCGATGCCGACCACCACCGGCTTCCCGTCGTCCCACAGCTCGCGTTCGTACTGCAGGCTGGGAGCCTTCGCCTTCAACGCCTGCCGGAGCACGGGCACGGTTGTCATCGCCGTGACCCTAGTCAAGTGGGTGGGCCCGATCGGGGCTCGACGCCCGCGTTGCGCTACTCGATGAGGCGGACGGGGTCACCGTTCATGGTCGCCGACCACGTGGTGGTGTCGGTCACTCCCCCGCTGAACACGGCCTGCACGCGGACCCAACAGCCGGTGGCCGAGGCCTCGTTGCAGTCATAGCTGTCGGGAATCGGGACCTTCGTGACGATGGCGCGACCGTTGAAGCCGGCGGACCTGCTCACACCCGTGAGGGTGCACGTCGACGGACTGGCGCCGGCGAGGATGGCACCATCGCTGCGCTCGAACGAGCAGTCACTGAAGCCGGTGATGGTGGAATCGGTGGGGGGCAGCACCCGCAGTGTTCCCGCGTTGTCGGCGTCGCCCATGTCGTAGAGCTCGATCTCGAGCTCGCGGTTCTGGCCGCCCGGCAACACCCGGGCGATCGAGAAAGTGGTGTTGCTGTCGGTGCTGAGGGCCGAGATCGGCAGGCGGCCACGGGCCTCGACCGACACCCCTCCGCCGGAGAAAGAGCCGCCCGAGAGTCGGCCGGCGCGCAGCGAGAGACGGTTGTGGCCGGTGTCACCGCCGACCACCATCTGCACGAGGTACTCGCCCGCCACCACCGAGGCGGCCGGGATCTCACAGATCGTGTGCCAGCGTCGCCACGACTCGGCGAAGGTGATGACGCCGTCGTCGGGATCGACGACGTGTTGACCATGGGTCTCGGGATCGGGCTCGATGTACGGACCGGAAGGTGGTGGTCCCGAGGGAGCGCTCGGGTCGACGGGCAGCTCGGTTCCCTCGGGGAACAGATAGTCGAAGGCGGGAAGCTGCCCGTTGAAGCCGGGCATCGTCACGGCGGGACACGAAGCGAGGACCTCGTTGTCGAGGTTGTTCCACGGTGTCTCGTCGGGCGCCCGGAACACGAACGTCGGTCGCACTGCGTCGCTCCCGCGGTCGCCGGTGCACCAGATCGACTCTCCCGACTGGTACCGATCGGCCGCATCGTCGTACCAGTCGGCCACGAGGCCCGGGGCGAGGTCGGCAGCGTCGGTGAGCAGCGTGAGCAGCGTGAGCTCCTCGTCGCTGGGGAAGAAGCTCGATCCGCAGGTGTCTCCCGTGGCGTATATCGCTCCGTCGAAGACCTGGATGCTGAGCGGTGAACCGGCCGCCGACGGCGAGACCGACACGGTGAAGAAGTAGCCGTTCGGGTCGTAGTCGTCGTTCGTGTCACCCGTGCAGTTGAACGTGGCGCCACCGCAGAGCTGGGTACCGTATCGATCGCCGTTTATCTTCGGTTCCCCCGGAGCAGCGGCGGTAAGCCAGTACTCCGGTTGGTTCGGAGGCGACGACTCGGGGTCGTTGCCCGCGGTCGGGTCGGGACTGCCCATCGACACCGGCGCCTCGAATTCGGCCATGGCCGTCTGGGTGATCACTCTGTCGTTCACGCCGATCACCGACAGGAAGGCGGTCTGGACGGTCCGTTGCACGGTGACCCGCAGCTGGTTGGCCTGCGGTCCGGGGCTCACCGCGACCTCACCGGCCTCGTACCCGTGTTGGTTGGCCACCGCCAAGGCGATGTCGCTGGCGGTCGAGAAGTCGTCGGGCAGGAAGATCACCCCGCCGAGCGATGCCGCGTCGGCTGCATTCTGCTGCCGGGACTCCTGCACCTTCCAGTTGCCGACGTCGACGGTCATTCCGGCCGCGGCCACCATGATCACCAACGTCAAGGCGGTCCAGATGACGGCGATACCGCGCTCTCCGCTGCCCATTGCGGAGAGCGCGGCTCGCCTGATCATGGGGAACACGACGACGAGAGCGGCAGCGGCTCGAGCCGCATGATGCTCACGTCCTCGAGCTTGCGCGACGCGCCGAAGAGGCCCGTGGCGAAGTCGTAGTGTCCACTCACGTACACGCCGACGTAGTCAGTGTCGTCGAGATCGCCACAGGCGGCTTGATCGGTGGCGTTCCAGGTCGGCCCCGGTATCGGTCGCCAGTCGCGGTTCGGCTCATCCCACTCGAATCGCCAGCACGCAGACGAACAGGTCTCGTACCCGCCACCGACCGGCTGGCCGGTGACCGGGTCGGCCTTGAAGACCGTGAGCGTGTCGATGCCGGTCGAAGGAACGTTGTTGCGCAACGAGGCTGCGACCGCCGCCGCCGTGACCAGCTCGTAGCCGTCGGCCCGGGGCATGGCCGACGCAATGCGAGCGCCCGAGCGGGTCGACGCGCTGATGGAGTGCGAGCTCTTGAACATCAACCCGAACTCGAGGATGCCGAAGAACAGCGCGGCGAGCAGCGGAAAGACGATCGCGGTCTCCACCGCCGCGGCGCCCCGGCTGCGGCGATGACCCCCTGTCGGCCTCGACGACGGTGCCATCAGAGGATCCCGGCAACGCCCAGGCGCAGTACCGCAGGGCCGAGCACGACGATGAACAACGACGGCAGGATGCACGTGACCAGCGGAAACACCAGTTTCACCGGCATCCGCATCGCCCGCTCCTCGGCTCGCTGACGACGCCGCACCCGAGCTTCCTCGGCCTGTACGCGGCACACTGCCGCCACCGCCACGCCGCTGCGATCGGCCTGGATCAATGCACGAACGAAGAGGCGCAGATCGGGGACGTCGACCCGGTCGAGCAGGGCCCGCAGCGCTTCACCGCGTGAGGCCCCGAGGCGCATGTCCTGCAGCGTACGGGTGAGCTCGTCGGCCAGCGGATTGTCGTTGGTGCGGGCCACCCGGGTCAGCGCCGACTCGAGGCCGAGACCGGCCTCGACGCTGATCACCATCTGGTCGAGCATGTCGGGCAGTGCCCGCTGGATCTCCCGTTGCCGGCGCTCGGCCCGTTCGCTCAGCACCAGATCGAGGCCGATGAACCCCACGAAGGTCGTGCCGACCGCGATGGCCACGGTTGCCGACGAGACCCCGAGGACGAAGATCACCACCGAACCCGTCACGAAACCGAGCAACAGTCCGAACAGCTTGAACTCGAAGAGCCGACCGAGCGTCCACCGGTCGGTCGCCGCGGCTTGCACGATCCGACGCTCGAGCAGGAGCGATCGGCCCGGAGGCGTGATACGGGCGGCGAGCTTCGCGAGCGCGCTCGGTCCGCGACGCTGATCGTCCTCGGCTTCGAGGCGACGGATCACCTCCTGGAGGTTGCGTACCGGCTGGGTCTCGACACCGTCGCCGATGTCGGCACCGAGCAAGATCACATCCGGAGAACGACTGAACCGGCCCATCAGAAATCGAACCTCGCCATGCGCTGCAACCACATTCCACCGACCATCAACAGCAGGGCCGCCACGCCGAGCATGGCCCAGCCGACGCCGCGACCGGTGAGCTCGCCCATGTACTCGGGATTCAGGATGCTCATGGCCACGAACATCCCGGGAGGGAGAAGTGACAGCACCAGACCCGAGAGGCGCCCTTCGGCACTCAGGGCCTGGATCTGACCCCGCACCCGATTGCGCCCTCGAATGGTGTCGGCGATGCGGTCAAGCACCTCGGCCAGATCGCCACCCACCTCACGATGGATGTCGATCGCACCGACGACCCACCCGAAGTCCTTGCTCTGCATGCGATCGGCGAGGTCACCGAGTGCGTCATCGAGGTCGCGGCCCACACGGGCCTCGTGCAGGACGCGCTGGATCTCGCTCGACAGCGGCGCCGGCGCTTCGAGCGCAACGGTGTCGAGCGACTGGAGCAGGCTGGTTCCCGATCGCATCGAACCCGACACCATCTGGAGGAGCTCGGGGAGCTGTTGTTCGAACCGCGCTCGCCGACGCAGCATGCGGGCGCCGGCGCTGAGGCGGTAGACGACGACCACCACCCCGACGAAGGCGACCGCACCGACCTCACCCACGAACAGACCACCGATGACTGCAGCCACGAGCGCACAGAGGCGACCGACGACCACGCCGTCGAAGCGGATCCCGAAGACCCGCACCGGCGGCTCGTCGGCTTCGAAGGTCGCGCGGTCGGCCCGCGGCTGGATCATGGCCATGGCCGCGAGGCACGCAGCGAGCACGAGCAGCACCCGGCCCGATGTGCCCATCGGCCCGTTGCCGACGGCCGCGAGCACGGTGGGGATCACCATCGGTTGCCTCGGGCGGGAACGTTGTCGCTGGTGAAGATCGACGACGGCACGGCGATGCCTTGTTCCTCGAGATGCGTCACGAACTCGGGGCGAACGCCGCTGGGTTCGAGCGTGCCGAGGAAGGCGCCTTCGGCGCTCAGCCCGGCGGAGAAGTCGAAGGTGAAGATGTCGTTCAGGGTCACGACGTCGCCTTCCATACCCGTGACCTCGCTGATGTGGGTGATGCGACGAGAGCCGTCACGGAGACGGGCGATGTGCACGATCAGCTCGATGGCCGAGCTCGCCTGCTCGCGAACCACGCGGATCGGCAGCTCGAGGCCGCCCATCAGCGCCATCACCTCGACGCGCCGCAACGCATCGCGGGGAGAGTTGGCGTGGAGCGTGGTGAGCGACCCGTCATGGCCGGTGTTCATGGCCTGCAGCATGTCGAGGGTCTCGCCGCCGCGGCACTCGCCCACCACGATCCGGTCGGGTCGCATGCGCAAAGCGTTCCGGACCAGATCGCGGACCTCGACGGCCCCTCGACCCTCGACGTTGGCCGGCCGGCTCTCGAGCCGGATCACGTGGCGCTGGTGCAGGTTGAGCTCGGCGGCGTCCTCGATGGTGATGATGCGCTCGTTCGTCGGGATGTACGACGACAAGACGTTGAGCAGCGTGGTCTTGCCCGACCCGGTACCTCCGCTCACGAGGATGTTGACCCGACCACGGACACACGCCGCGAGGAAGGCCCCGACGCCCCGGGTGAGGGTTCCCATCTCGAGCAGATCTTCGATGGTCATCTTCTCCGAGGAGAACTTGCGAACGGTGAGCATCGCCCCGTCGATCGACAGCGGCGGGATGATCGCATTGACGCGTGACCCGTCGGCCAGACGAGCATCGACCATCGGCGAGGACTCGTCGATACGTCGACCCACCGAAGCCGAGATGCGCTCGACGACCTGTCGGAGGTGCTCCTCGCTGTCGAAGGCCGCCTCGGTGAGGTACAGCCGACCACCGCGTTCGACGAAGATGGCATCGGTGCTGTTCACCATGATCTCGCTCACCGAGGGGTCGCGCAGGAATCCCTCGATGGGCCCGTGGTGGAGCACGTCGTTGATCAGCTCTTCGCAGAGCCGGTTCTGCTCCCACTCGGCCAGCTCGATCTCCTCGTCGACGAGGAAGCGGGCCAGTTCCTCGATTATGAGCGTCTCGAGCTGATGCTCGCTGAGGTTGCGCTCGTAGAGCTTGGCGCCCATGCGCTCGGACAGCTCGGTTCGGGCCCGACGCTTGAGGGTGAGCAGCGACGGACCGAGGGGTCCGGCTTCGACGATCGCCGGAAGCCGCTCGGCATCGAGATGGGGCTGCTCGAAGTAGCCGTCTGCGCTCAGCCCCGACAGCTCCTGGGCAGCAGGTGCGGGTGGCGGCCTGCGGCTCAGCTCGGCCCACTCGAGCGACGCTTCGTCGACAGGATCGTCACGGTCGACCGGATCGTCCCAGCCGTCATCGAGGAGAGGATCCGGTCGGTCGTCATCCGCGAAGATGTCGTCGATCTCGGGGACGGCGGAGCGGCGGCGGAGGAGTCCCACGACGTGCCTCAGCCACCATCAGCCGAAGCGACCTCGGACTCGACCGGGGGTTCGGCTTCGACGTTCGGGGCGTCGAGTTGGTCGGTGAGCACCGTCTCGAGACTGGCCACACCGGGGGCGTTCTCGTCAGCGAGACCGGGCTGGTACGACAACCAGACCCGACCGAACTCGAGGGCATGGGTGAGAGTCTGGGCATCGGCGGCATCGAGCGCAAGCGTGACGAAGAAGCGGCCGGCGGGGGCGGCAGGGAGGCGATCGACATCACCCTGGTCGATCGGCAGGGGTGCCTCCTCGCGAATCGATGCCACCAGGACCTTCTGGAGGATGAGGTCGGAAACCTGGGTCTCCTCGTAGGAAGCGAAGACCCCGACGAGATCACCTGGCCGGAGCTGACCGGCAAAGGTCCGTTCGGTGTCGAGGGCGAAGGAGATCTGCATCAGCCGGTCGGGCACGTCGATCGCCACCGGCGCGGCCACCCCCGCGAGCGCCGCCTCGGAGCCGACGGTGACCTCCCCATCGGCGTCGGAACGGCTGTCGGGGTCGTCGGGGTTGCTCGGCTGCTCGTCAGGAACGGGGAGGAGCGAGTCAACCGCGAGTGGCACCGGGTCGTCGAGCACGGGAGCGCCGGAATCGCTCGCGCGCGTCATCGAGAGGGCGAGCAGGCCTGCGCCGAGGGCGGCGAGTAGGGCGGCCCCCAAATAGGTGAGAACCCGCTTGTTCATCTGATGGTCCTTTCGCCGGGACGACTGAGTGGTCGTGTCCGGGATTCGCTTGATCCGAGGGTCACCGCGGTATGTTCGCCCACACCTCGATGCCTGCATGGTGGCCGGGCTGGAGCCCCACCTCAAGACCTACGGGAACGTCCACTCACGGCCATGGGCCAGAGGGCCCATGGCCCGGAATCAAGCGGTTCTCGGGTCGAGAAGGGTCTCGCCGGCCGGCTTGGTGTCGGCCCATCGCGGATCGATCGAGGAGGCGCTGAGCGATGCCCCCTCGTGCTCCCAGAGCAGAGCGACTCTCGAACCGTGCCAACGGAGGGCCACAGACACCGAACCGTTGGCCGTCGGCAGATCGTGGATCTCCCAGTTGGCTCCGGGGGACGACGGCGCAACGACGTCGAAGCCCGACTCATGGCTCACGACGAACCGACGGGGGAACGAGATGAGCGCAAGCGCGGTTTCGAGCGGATCCGGGCGGTCGAGGTCCATGATCGGGGCCGGGCTGCGATGAGCCGTCTCGAGATCGAACCATGGGCCCAACGCCGACGCGAGTCGCGCCCGAGATTCGGAGAGGTCACTGATCGACGCGCGGAGCTCGGAGGCTCCTTTCGAGAGTCGAGCGGCGGCGTCGGGCTGTTGACGCGACGCCATCGATCGAGCCGCAGCTTCGAGTCCGGCGACGACCCACAACGAGTGCACCGCGTCGTACGGATCGTCGGCATCGGCGACGTGTACCAGCCCGAGTGCGCCCGCCGGGCGTCGGCGGGGTCGCCGCAGCGCCTGGTCGATGGTGGCGACGGCCAGGAGGACGAGCTCGGCCGAGGGGGTCGTCGCGCCACCCAGCGACCGGGCGGCCTCGGAGGCCAGGAGCCACGCCGCGGCAGTGGTTGCATCGCCCTCGTCGAGCTCGGCGGCCAGGTGGTCACGCATCGATGCCGCCTCGGTGGCGAAACCCCAGTGCGACAGGGCCAACGCCAAGGCACCCCGCAGCTGGGTGTGGGCGGGCCGGTCGTAACCCGGCCAGTTGCCCGGGATGCCGTCGCCCGCGGCGATGAGCAGCCGCTGGCGGGCGCCGAGGAGGCTCGAGTCGACGACATCGTCGCCGGTGACGACCCGTGCGCCGCGGCCGAGGTGGGCCGCCCAGCCCTTGGCCACGGTGTCGTCGTCGGGTAGCGAGTCGGGGGGCGCGGCATCGCCTTCTCCGAGCGCGATCGACAGTGTGAGCGATGTTCGATGGGCGACAGGGAAGACGGCGGCTCCTGCGGCCTGGCCGCGCCCGGAACTGGCCGCAGCCGTGCTGGTGGAGCTCTGCTCCTCGAACAGCATGCGGTGCAGCGAAGCCGCGTCGGCCGCCGCGAGCAGCGCCCCGGGATCGCGAGGAAAGCCGACCACCTCGTCACAGCCGAGCCGGATGCCGCTGCTCACCACGGTGACCGAGGCCACGTTGTCCGACCCGGCGAGGTCACCGGCGGTGAGCACGATGGCGACACCGATCGGGAGGGGTGTCGGGTTGGCGATGTGCAGCCGGGCGTGAGGCCGACCGCTCGGATCGAGGCTCGTCGACACCGATGCCACGATGTCTCCTCCGGGGATGCGCACCCTCGTGATGACCCCGGACGCGCCGTGGCTCATCTCCTGACGGGTGCTCGCCTCGTCGACGGGCACATGCCACCGCTCCTCGGAGCGCACGAAGAAGCGCACCCGCCAGCCCGATCCTGCCGGGCTGACACCGCCGCCGCTGTCGACCAGCGCCAGCTCGCGTACGCCGACGGTGCCCAGCCCGACGTGAGGCTCCGACCGGGCACCGGTCATCTTGGCGCGTGTTCGGCCGTGATCGACCGTCCGAGCAACCCCACGTACGCATCAGCCGCGGAGCGGCCTTCGGCCACCACCGCGTAGACCTCACTGGCGATGGGCATCTCGATGCCGTAGTGCGCCGCGAGCTCGGTGACCACCCGAGCCGTCTTGACCCCCTCGGCCACCTGATCCATCTCGGCGACGACCTCTTCGATGGTCTTGCCCCGGCCGAGCTGTTCGCCCACGTGGCGATTGCGGCTCTGGCGTGAGATGCACGTGGCCACGAGATCACCCATGCCGGCCAGCCCCGCGAAGGTCTGCGGATCTCCACCCATCGCGACGCCCAGTCGCGTGAGCTCGGCCAAGCCCCTGGTGATCACCGCGGCCCGCGTGTTGTCACCGGTGCCGAGCCCGTCGGCCATGCCCGACGCCACGGCGAAGACGTTCTTCAAGGCCCCGCCCAGCTCCGCGCCGACGACATCGTTGTTCGTGTAGACCCGGAAGATCCCGGTGGTGAAGACAGCTTGGAGCGTGGTTGCGATCTCGTCGTCGGTCATGGCGATGACCGACGCGGCGGCCGCGCCCGCCAGGATCTCCTTGGCCAGATTGGGTCCGGTGAGCGCACCGGCGGGGTGCCCGGGAAGCACCTCGTTGACGACTTCGGTCATCCGTAGCTTGGTGCCCTGCTCGAGTCCTTTGGTGAGACTGACGACCGGCACCCATGGCCGGAGATGATCGGCGACCGACAGGAGCGTGGATCGGAACGCGTGAGACGGGACCCCGACCACGAGCAGGTCGGCCGCGCCGACGGCGCGACCGATGTCGGTGGTGGCCGTCAGCTCGGGGTGCAGCTCGAACCCCGACAGATAGCGGATGTTCTCGTTTCGGTCGCTGATACCCGACGCGACGTCTTCGTCGCGGCACCACAGAACCGTCGGCGTGTTGTGCGCCGCGAGATGGGCGACTGTCGTGCCCCAGGAACCACCACCGAGTACCACCACACGCATCTTCATGGTGACAACCCTAGGTCGCGGCGCCCATAGACTGCAGACCGTGACGTCCCTGCCACTGTCGGTCGCCGTGGTCGTGCCGATCAAGAGCTTCCGGCTCGCCAAGGAACGGCTGGCCACGCGCCTCAGCCGACCCGAGCGAGAAGTGCTCGCCATGACCATGGCCGCCCGGGTCGTCGCCGCCGCCGCACCCTTCCCCGTGTTCGTGGCGACCGAGGATCCCGAGGTCGCCGAGTGGGCCGTCGAGCGCGGAGCCGATGCGCTGGTCACGGCCGGCTCGGGGCTCAATCCGTCGGTCACCGAAGCCGTGCAGCTCACCGCCGCCCACGGCTTCAGCCGCGTGGTGATCGCCCACAGCGATCTGCCTCTCGCACGGTCGTTCTCGCACCTCGTGCCCGAATCGCCTGGGAGATCAGAGGTCGTCGTCGTACCCGATCGACATCGTGACGGCACCAACGTCCTCGTGACACCGACGCACGCGGCGCCGGTGTTCGCCTACGGTCCGGCCTCCATGCACCGTCACGTCTACACCGCTGCTCGGGCGGGGCATTCGGTACGGGTCGTCGTCGACGAGGAGCTCGGCTGGGACATCGATCACCCCGAGGATCTCGATCTGCCCGGTGGCCGGGACGCACTCCGCCTGCTCGTTTCGCCGCCGGTGCGGGGAGCAACCGCATGACCGTCACCGTCGATCTCGACGTACCCCGGCGCGCACTTGCCATCGGCGCCCATCCCGACGACATCGAGTTCGGCGCCGGTGCCACTCTCGCCAAGTGGGCCGCGGCCGGTTGCGAGGTGTCGCTGCTCGTGTGCACCGACGGATCGAAGGGTTCGTGGGATCCGGCGAGCGATCCCACCGAGCTCGCCGCCATCCGTCAGCGGGAGCAACGCGCCGCCGCCGAGGCCCTCGGCGCAACCGGAGCCGTGATCTTCCTCCGCTGGATCGACGGCGAGCTCGAGTCGGGGCTCCGCCAGCGCTCACAGGTCGCGGCGGCCATTCGTCGGCTCCGCCCGCAGGTGGTCCTCGGTCACGATCCATGGAAGCGATACCGACTCCATCCCGACCATCGCCATGCAGGTCGTCTGGCCGTCGACGGTGTCGTGGCCGCCCGCGACCCCCACTTCTTCCCCGAGCTCGAGCTCCCCCACCACCGCCCCGAGACGCTCCTGTTGTTCGAGCCCGACGAGATCGACCATGTCGAGACCACCGCCGGCTTCGAGCGGGCCAAGCTCGCTGCGCTCGAAGCCCACGCCAGCCAGTTCGAGTCCACCATGTTCGCCACCGATGACGAGGAGATCGCGGCGTTCCGTCGCCGCATCCTCGACGGTCTCGCCACCCACGGCGCCATGGTCGGCGCCGCCATGGGTGAGCCGTTCCACCAGCTCGAGCTCTGAGGGGAGCCGGGAGCGGTCCTTCGTCATCCGATCAGGCGGCGAGCTCCTCGGGCGCCCGCCGGCGACGACGACCCCGCGTCGCGCCGACGCTGGGCTCCCAGTTGAACTTCCTGACTGCCACCGCCGCACCCCCCACCCCCCACAGCGCGATCATCGCGAGATTGCCCCAGCGGAACGCCGGTGCCTCGACGAAGGGGTTGAACGCAGCCTGGAAGGCCTCGGCGAAGTGCTTCAGCGGGAAGATGTCGCCCATCACCGTGAGCCACCGTGGAGGGTTCTCGAGGGGAACGAAGATGCTCGAGATGAAGGCGAGCGGCAGGATCGTCGCATTGGCCACCGCCGGGGCCGAGGCGGCATTGGGCACCAACGAGGCCACGGCCAGGCCGAGCAACGAGAACGTGGTGAGAGCCACGACGAAGGTGACCACGGCGGCTGGCATCTTCGCCGCCTCGACCTGGAGGTCGTAGAAGAGCACGCCGAGCGCGAGCATCAGCACCGCGCCGATCACCGCGATGAGCAGTGCCGAGAGTACGACCCCGCCGATGTAGGCCGATGGTTGCAGCGGCGTGCCCCTGACCCGTTTGAGGATGCCTTCGTCGCGTCGCATGGGAATGAAGTTCACGAGGTTGGTGTAGGTGGCACTGACCGCAGTGAACGCCGCCAGCCCCGACGTGTAGAACTGGCTGATCTTGATGGGACCCAGTTCGGTGTCGACTTCGCCGTCGAACAGCGCGTTGAACACGATCAGCATCACCAACGGCAGCAGCAGGGTGAAGAAGGCAGCGATGGGCGTACGCACGAACACCAGCGTCTGGGCTCGGGCCTGCCTGACGGCCTGGCGGGACCACGACGGCCAGACGCGGGTCATGTCCAGACCGCCCTGGTCGCGGTCGAAGGATCGGTGAGCGAGAGGTAGATGTCCTCGAGGCTGGGGCGATGGACGCTCAGGTCGGCCAGCTCGACTCCCCGCTCGATGGCCCAGGACGTGAGGTGATGCAGATCGGCTGTGGGAGTCGTCGTGCGGATCTCGACCAAGCGGCCACTGATGTGCGCCCCGTCGCCCACCCGAGGAAGCGCAGCGATGGCGTCGGCGTCGGGCAGCCGAAAGGCGATGCCGGTCACGTTGGTGCCTGCAGACAGTTCCGCCGGTGTCCCCATGGCCACGATGGTGCCGTTCACGATCACCCCGACGCGATCGGCGAGCTGCTCGGCCTCGTCCATGTAGTGGGTGGTGAGGACGATGGTGGTGCCCAGCCCCCGCAGCCCCGACAGGAGCTCCCATGACCCGCGACGGGCGGCCGGGTCGAAGCCGGTGGTTGGCTCGTCGAGGAAGAGGACCTCGGGATTGCCCACCAAGCCGAGGGCCAGATCGATCCGGCGCTGTTGTCCGCCCGAGAGCGTCTTCACGCGATCGTGTTGTTTGGGGCCGAGCCCGACCATGTCGATGACCTCGTCGACACCCCGAGGGTTGCGGTAGCTCGCCCGGTAGAGGTCGACGGCCTCGCGGACGTTCAGCTCTGATTCGATGCCCGAGCTCTGCAGCACGATGCCGATGCGGTCGCGCAGTTCGCGGCCGCCGTCAGCCGGATCGATGCCCAGGACCCGAGCGGTTCCCGACGTGGCCCGGCGATGGCCCTCGAGGATCTCGATCGTGGTGGACTTGCCGGCACCGTTGGGACCGAGCAGGGCGAACACCTCGCCGTCGGCGACCTCGAAACTCACCCGGTCGACGGCCGTGAGCGACCCGTAGGTCTTGGTCAGGTCGGCAACCTCGATGGCGGCCAAGGGGCAATCAGTCCCAGTCGATGTCGGACAGCTTCGCAAGGGCCAAGGCCAGGGCCTGTGTGCCGAGGCGACCCCCGCCCTGGCCCTGGAGGCCGACGTAGAGCTGATGGGCCAGGGCCAGCCCGGGCGTGGCCACGTGCATGGCCGAGGCTTCGTGCAGCGCGATGCCCATGTCCTTGACGAAGTGATCGACGAAGAAGCCGGGGTCGAAGTTGCCATCGAGAATGCGCGGGGCCAGGTTGGAGAGCGACCAGGAGCCGGCCGCTCCGCCGCTGACCGACTCGAGCACGGTCGGCAGGTCGAGGCCGGCTCGACGGGCGTAGAGCAGGGCCTCGGCGATACCCACCATGCCCGATGCGATCAGGATCTGGTTCACCATCTTGGTGTGCTGGCCCGAACCGGGACCTCCCTGATGGACGATCGTCGAACCCATGCGTTCGAGCAGTGGGCGAGCTCGCTCGACGTCGTCGTGGTCGCCGCCGACCATGATCGACAGAGCGGCGTTCCGGGCACCGACGTCTCCGCCTGACACCGGAGCGTCGACCGCCCCTATTCCCCTGGCCTTGGCGGCCGCGTGGATGTCGACCGCCAGGGACGGATCGCTCGTGGTCATGTCGACCACGACCGAACCGTCGACCGCACCGGCAACGGCGCCATCGGCGCCGAGGAACACCTCACGGACGTCGGACGGGAAGCCGACCATCGCGAAGGTGATGTCGGACGCGGTGGCCACTTCGGCCGGGGTGTCGGCCCACGCCGCGCCCCGGTCGAGCAGGTTCGCCGCCTTGGCCGGCGATCGGGTCGAGACGGTGACGGGGTGGCCGGCGTCGAGGAGATGCCCGCACATCGAGGCACCCATGACGCCCGTGCCGATCCAGCCGACGCGCACTTCCGCCGGTTCGGCCACGGATCGGCTCAGCTGGTTGCGTCGTCGGCCGCGTCGGCCGTCGACTCGGCGGCGTCCTCGGCGGCGTCCTCGCCGCGATCGACCATGTCCTTGGCCTTGTTGGCGGCGTCACCGGCCACATCCTTGGCCTTGTTGGCCGCGCCACCGGCCACATCCTTGGCCTTGTTGGCCGCGCCACCGGCCACATCCTTGGCCTTGTCGAGGGTCGGCTCGGCCTTGGACTTGGCGTCGCCGGCGAGGTCCTTGGCCTTGTTGGCGGCGTCACCGGCGGCGTGCTTGGCCTTGTCGAGGGTCGGCTCGGCCTTGGACTTGGCGTCGCCGAACATGCTCTTGATCTTGTCCATGAGTGCCATGGGTTCTCCTTGTCGTGCTCCCGGATCTTGCGCCGACGGCGGCTTCGTGGAGCGGTTCCGGGTGAGTGTAGGACCTTCGTGACCGAGAAGACTCAGGGAGCCGGATCGGTTGTGGCGCCACCGAATTGCTGGTCGAGAAGCACGAGGAGCCCGGGAAAGCCCGGGATCTGGTTGAGTCGGCGACTCGCCCACAGCATGGCGGCGACCACGGTGGCGGTGCTGAAGGGCCAGGACACGAGAAAGCGGACGATGACGAACCCGTTGGCCGAGGCGGCGCGCAACAACCAGACGTCGAAGATGCCGCTCAGGAAGAGATAGGCCGCCCACACGAGCGAGAGCCCGGCGGTGGTCGACCGGTAGACCGGGTGGTGCAGGGTCGAGGCCGGAATCGGGATCGCGTAGGGTGCCGCCCACGCGACGACATTTCGCCTCACCAGAACCGACCCGACGAGGCCGATCACCATCACGAACTTCAAGGCGATCCCCGTGCCGAAGTACACGTCCTCGCTGTCGGTCACGATGCCGATGACCGCTCGGATCACGAGCACCGCGGCGACCACGGGTATGAAGATACCGATGCCGAGGCCACGCCGATAGCGATGGGCCATGGCGTACAGCGAGGCCACCGTGGTGCCCACGATGGCCCACTTCAGCCCGAAGAAGGAGTTCAACCCGACGAAGGCGATCACCGGCAGCACCGAGTTGAAGCTGTCGGATGGGCCCCACGTGGCCGGGCGCGACGGAATGGCGGCGTCGTCGGGAGGGAGGTGTGGGGTGATCACCGGCTCAAGTGTGGCCGGACATCGGCCCGATCAGACATCGCGGTCTCGGCGCATCAGGGCGCCCTGCTTGGCCAGCCATACCGGCGCGATCAGGCTCGGAACCAGGATGACGAGAAGCAGCGTGCTGTTGAAACCCCGAACGAATCCGAAGATGAAGGCGATGATCAGCACCGGCAGCGCGACGAGGACCGCCACACGCGTGGCATCGTCGGGATGGAGATAGCCGAGAACGGCCGCCGCTGCCAGACCCATGAGCACCGCCACGATGGTCGGCAGCGGAATAGCAGCCACCATCAGCACGAGACCGGCGATCAACGCGGTTCGGCTCGGCCTGTCGAGCCGATTCCACGGCCTCCCCATCACCGGGTGAGCGCCGTCCAGCTACGAGCCACGTCGTGGTTGCCGAAAACCTGGAGATCGCCCGAGTCGAGCGGCACCCGCTCCCACAACACGA
>JAHEJN010000111.1 GCA_024638845.1 Acidimicrobiales bacterium
TCGGTGTCGGGCGACACCGACCTCGACGTGCTCGATGCCACGATCAGCGGGCTCGACAAGCGGGAGTTCCTGCTCCACTCCACCCGCCAGGGTGCGCCGGTGACCTTCACGACCCGCTGGGCCATGTCGTACCTGGCCGGTCCCCTGACCCGCGACCAGATCGGCCGGCTCGCCGCTCTCTCCCCCACCGCCGCCGCGAGCACCGGTCCCGAACCGGCTGGCGCACCCGCCGCAGCGGTCGCCGACCAGGTCGCGCTGGCCGACGACCTCAGCGCGGTGATGCCCGACGTGGCCGACGGTGTCGTCGTTCGCTACCTGGATCCAGCCGCTTCGTGGGCCGACTCGGTGGGTGCAGTGCCAGGGGGCACGGTGCTCACGCCGGCCGTGGTGACCCGCGTGTCACTGCTGTTCGACGAGACCAAGGCCGACCTCCGACACGAAGCCGAGTGGGAGGCGGTGATCCACCCGCTCGGAGACACCGCCGACCTCGACCAGGCCATCACCGTCGACTACGACGATCGTGACCTCCGGGAAGAGCCACCTGCGGGCGCCACCTATCAGCTCACCGATTCGCCGATTCACACCAAGACGTTCTTCACCAAGGCCACAACCGCGGTGCGCGATCACGTGTACAGGAGCGAAACCCTCGAGTTGTTCCAGAACCCCGAGCTCAAGGCGTTCAGCCGCATCGGTGAGAGCCGGGAGGAGTTCGTCGCTCGCTGCGCCGATCTGGCCGACGCCGAGGTCGACGCCGAGGTCGATGAGCTGCGCGCCTCGCTGGCCAAGAAGGTCGACCGGGTCAAGGCCGCCATCAGCAAGGCCGAGGACCGCGTGCGCGAGGTGGGTGAGGCGGCCGAAGGTCGCCGCGGCGACGAGCTCGTGTCGGCGGCGGGTGACCTGCTCGGTGGTCTGTTGGGCGGCAAGAAGAGCACCCGCTCGATTCTCGGTGGCCTGCGTCGCGCCTCCTCCAAGCGCAGCCAGCGCAACTCCGCCCAGGAGCGGCTGGCCACCGCCGAGAACCGGTTGGCCGAGAAGCTCGACGAGCTCGAGGCGCTCGAAGCCGAGCTGGCCGACTCGCTCTTCGAGATCCAGGACGCGTGGGAGGACAAGGTCGAGATGGTCGAGGAGTTCACCGTTCCCCTCGAGAAGACCGACATAACCGTCGACGACGTCGTGCTGGTCTGGATTCCCACCGACGCCTGAGCCCTCGGTCAGCCCTCGGGTTCGGGAACGGGGGTGGGTGGTGTCAGCGGCTCGACCGTGCGGGTGCCGATCTCGACGTCGGGATCGCCGAGGCCGAGCTCGACGGTGTCGACCAGCCTCACCAGGTTGTCGGCTTCACAGTCGAACCGGCCCCGACCGAACGGCTGTTCGCGCTGCCATTCCCCGTTCGCGACGACCAACAACACGAAACAGGGCGAGCCCACTCCCTCGGCCGGATTGGCGACGCCGTGGAGACCGTTGGCATCCCACTCGGTGATCATCTCGGCCGCATCGAGCACGGCGGAGCGGCTCAGGAAGTCGGGCGAGAAGCTGCCCGTGCCGGCGAGCGTGGCCCGATTCACGGCTTCTTCGAACAACAGCGCGGCCGCCCAGGCCTTCACGCCGACCGCGTCGGGTACCTCTTCGGGACGCACCCGCCCCAGCCAGAACCGGTACTGGGTCAGCTCGAACGACGCGTCGGCCTCCTCGAGTGGCACCGTCGACAAGGACGCAGTGACACCTTCGGCCGACGATCCGGCGCCGTCGAGGAACTCGGTTCCGTAACACGCTTCACCGCAGTTCACCACCGGTGGACGACCGCCGAGCGCGTCGAGCTCGGCCAACAGCGTTGTCAGTCGCTCGGCATCGGCGTTCCACACGAGCGCGGTGGTCTCGCTGTCGGCCAGCGTCACCGCCAGCTCGGCCAGGTCGGCATCGAGGCCCACCGTCGGACGTTGCTCGAACTGAAATCCACTTGCGGTGTAGGCCTCGATGAGGCGTTCGCTGGCGACTCTGATCGAGCGCAGATCGAGCACCGGCAGCGCTGCCGCGTCGACGTCGTCGGGGAATTGCGCCGCCAGATACTGCGCCGGTCCCGCCTGCTCGAGATCGACGGTCTGCGGGTTCGACTGGAACGTGAGGGGCGACTGACGACGGCGCGGTGTGCGGGCCTCGGCGGGAAAGTCGGGCATCGAGCACTCGGGTGAGAGGAGCACGTCGAGATCGTCGCCGTCGTTCACCGACCAACTGCCGACGATGGCAAAGACCTCTGCGCAAGCCTCCTCGAGCGCTTCCTTGTTGAAGAACACGGCGCTGTCGATCGGCTGCACCACGACCTGCCGGCCGGCGAGGCCGCCGCGATCGTTCACCGACCGGGCCCAGGCGAGCACTGCATTCCATGCCGATTCGCCCCGATCGTCGGCGAGGGTGCCGGTGCTCACATCGGCGATCACCCCGATCCGCATCAGGTCGTCGGTGAGACCGACCTCGGGCTCGGGCTCCGGCGTCGGCGTCGCCGTGGGCACGATGTCGATGGGAGCAAGAGTGGTGGTGGTCGTCGTGTTCGACGGGCCGAGAGCCGGATCGGGCTCGGGCTCCGGCGTCGGTGTGGGCGTGGCCACGGGCAGCGTGGTCGACGACGGTGGACCGAGATCAGGTTCAGCGCACGCTGCGGCCACGATGGCGATCAGCGCCAGCAGGCGCATGACGCGGTTCGGACGGATCAGGCGCACCCGGCGAGCCTAGTGGCGCTCGGGAGCACCTTCGGCGCGTACCCGCACCGTCGATGACCCGGTGCGAGCGCTGCCATACTCACTCCATGCTCAACGCTCTCACCGCCGTCGATGCCGTGGTCTTCGACATCGGTGGCGTGTTCCTCGTGCCCCACCCCGAGCCCATCGCCGCTGCGCTCGCCGATGCGGAGCTCGCCGTCACCGATGACCCCGACCACTTCCGGGCCGCCCACTATCACGGTGCTCGCGGCCTCACCGATCGGATGCTGGCCGGCGACCATGTCGACGAGGCCGACCTGGATGCCTGGCGGTGGTACGACCTGCGGTATTTCGCCCACCTGGGCCTCGACGACACCGACCTCGATCGCGCCCACGCGGCCCGAGCCCTCCAGCGCCATCAGGCGGTGATGGACGTTTGGCGGCTTCCCCTGGCCGACAACATCGACGCGTTCCACCGCCTGGCCGAGGCCGAGGTGCGGCTGGCGATCCTGTCGAACAACGACGGCACGGCGGCCGCCCAGATGGCCGAACACGACGTGTGCCAGGTCGGCCCCGGTGAGCTGCCCGAGGTGGTCGCGATCGTCGACTCGACCGTCGTCGGCGTCGCCAAACCCGATCCCCGCATCTTCGAGCTGATCCTCGACGCCCTCGGCCTCGAGCCGCACCGCGTCCTCTATGTCGGTGACACCGTGCACGCCGACGTCCGCGGCGCGACCGCGGCCGGCCTTCCCGTCGTGCAGCTCGATCCGCACGAATTGCACACCGACTTCGACCACTGGCGACTGCCGGATGTGACCGCCCTCGTCGAGCTGCTCGAAGCGACCTGAGCCATGACCGAGGTGCACGTCCACGAGACCGTCGAGCTGCTCCAGGCGCTGATACGCAACGCCTGCGTGAACGACGGCACTCCCACGTCGGGCAACGAGGTACTCAATGCACAACTGCTCCTGGGCTACCTCGAGGGAACCGGCGTCGACATCGACACCTTCGACGCAGCCCCGGGCCGTCGGTCGCTCACCGCCCGGCTCGCAGGCCGAGATCCGACGGCGCCGAAGCTCTGCCTCATGGGCCACACCGATGTCGTCCCGGCCGACGCATCGGGCTGGCGAAACGACCCCTTCGGTGGCGAGCTCATCGACGGCGAGGTGTGGGGCCGCGGTGCGGTCGACATGTTGAACCTGACGGCGTCGATGGCGGTGGCGTTCCGTCACCTCGCCGAGTCCGGTCATCGGCCACGCGGCGACATCATCTACTTCGCCGTTGCCGACGAGGAGTCGGGCAGCGCCTACGGCGCCGAATGGATGGCGGAACGACATCGTGACGCGATCGACTGCACGTACGTGCTCACCGAGAACGGCGGACTGCACGGAGGATCCTCCGAAGCGCCCACGGTGGGGATCACCGCCGGCGAGAAGGGAATCGCCTGGCGCACCCTCACGGTGCGCGGCACGCCGGGCCACGGCTCACGTCCGTTTCGCAGCGACAACGCGTTGGTGAAAGCGGCCGCCGTCGTGCAGCGGCTGGCCGAGTACCGGCCACGAGCCCGGTTCCACGACCTCTGGTGGCCGATGATCGACAGTCTCGACGTCGACCCTGAGCTCACCGAGGTCCTCCGCGATCCGGTCGCGGTCGAGAAGGCCCTCGACGACCTGCCCGACGTGCAGACGGCGAGCCTGCTCCACGCGTGCTGCCACACCACGTTCTCGGTGAACGAGGCCCGGGGTCAGATGAAGACGAACATCATTCCAGGGTCCGTCGAGCTGGGTGTCGACATCAGGACCCTTCCGGGCGAGACGACCGAAGATGTCCGCACCCACCTCGCCGAGGCCCTCGGCGATCTCGCCGACCACGTGGAGATAAGCCCGATCCTCACCCACTCGTCGTCGACCAGCCGCCTCGACACGCCGCTGTGGGATGTCCTCCAGGCTGCGGTGTCGCGTCCCTTCCCGCAAGCGCGGCTCGTGCCCCGATTCACCAGCGGGTTCACCGACGCCCGCGTGTTCCGCGACATGGGCGCCATCGCCTATGGCGCCGGCCTGTTCTCGCCCGAGCTCGACGCCGGCGCCTACGGCAGCCGGTTCCACGGCCACAACGAGCGCATCGACATCGAGTCCCTCGCCCTCACCACCCAGCTGTGGATCGACGTGGTGCACGGACTCGACAACTGAGCCCCATCGGGGCATAGCCTCACCTCATGCTCGATCTTCTCGAACCCCGACTCGTGGCGGCCATGCCTGCGGGTGTCGACTACTGCTCGATGCGCTACTTCGACCAGCAGGTCGAGAGCCTCCAGGTCCTCGACGATGTCGCCGAGCCTGCTCGCTCCACCCGCGACGTCGGCGTCATGGTCACGATCTGGTCGAACGGCGGTCTCGGCTATGCCGCGACGAGTGACCTGTCCCCCGCTGGGCTCGACGCCGCCGTGGCCCGGGCCCGACACTGGGCAGACGTCACTGCGGGGCTCGGCGTCCTCGCCACGGCTCCGCTCGGACATCCGGTCGGCGAGTACCGGTCGAGCGTCGAGCGCAGCTGGGCCGACATCGGCCTCTCGGATCGCATCGATCTCCTGCGCACCCAGTGCGAGGCGCTGGGCGGCGACGACCGCATCGTCGAACGGGCGGTCGGGCTCAGCGTGATCGGGCGCGACACCCTGCTCGTGACCGATGACGGCGGCCGAGTTCACCAGCACTTCGACGCCGCCTTCCCGACCATGTCGGTCACCGCCAACGACGGTGCCAACACCCAGACCCGCACCTTTGCCGCCCATTCGGCTTACGGCCAGGGCGGCGTCGAGGTGCTCGACCGCTATGGCTACCTCGATGCCGCGCCCCGGCTGGCCCGCGAGGCCGTGGCCCTGCTCGACGCGCCCAACTGTCCCTCGGGCGTCATGGACCTGCTGCTCGGACCCGATCAGATGGTGCTCCAGATCCACGAGTCGATCGGCCATCCCCTCGAGCTCGACCGCATCCTCGGCGACGAGCGGAACTACGCGGGCACGAGTTTCGTCACGCCCGACATGTTCGGCACCTTCGCCTACGGTTCGCCGCTGCTGAACGTCACCTTCGATCCGACCGTCGACGGCGAGATATCGAGCTACGCCTTCGACGACGACGGCACCCCGGCCACGCGCCAGTTCCTCATCCGCAAGGGCATCCTCGAACGGCCCCTCGGCGGCGCGATCTCCCAGGCCCGATCCGGCCTCGAGGGTGTCGCCAACTCGCGGGCGTGCAGCTGGAACCGGCCCCCGATGGACCGTATGGCCAACCTCAATGTCGAGCCGGGCGACTCGACCTTCGACGAGCTCGTCGGGTCGATCGAACACGGCGTGTTCATGCAGACCAACACGTCGTGGTCGATCGACGACAGCCGCAACAAGTTCCAGTTCAGCTGCGAGTACGGCACCCTCATCGAAGACGGCGAGCTCACCACCACAGTCAGGAATCCCAGCTACCGGGGGATCTCGCGCAACTTCTGGCGCGACCTGGCCGGGGTGGGCAACCGCGACCTGTTCCAGGCCTTCGGTGTGCCCAACTGCGGCAAGGGCGAACCCAACCAGACCATCTGGGTCGGCCACGCCACTCCGCCATGCCACTTCCGTGACGTCGAGGTCTTCGGCGGCGCATCGTGACCACCCACGACTACTTCGGCGATCTCACCACGTCGATCCGGTCGCAGCTGGCCCCCGGCGAGGAGTTCAGCGCCAACCTGGGCGGCGAGAGCAGCGAGTTCGTGCGTTTCAACGGAGGAGCAGTGCGTCAGGCCGGGTCGGTCGACCAGCTCGCGCTCGACCTCGACCTGGCCCGTGGATCCCGCCATGTCGAGTCGTCGTTCACACTGTCGGGAGATCGCGAGCTCGACGACGCCCGGATAGCGCAGGCGCTGGCATCGATGCGCACCCAGCTCGACTCGGTGCCTCCCGATCCCTACCTGATGCGTCCCGACGAGGTGCGCTCCACGGCGGTGACGGCCGAGTCGTCGCTGCCCGAAGCCGGCGAGGCCGTCGATGCGATCCGCCGCGCCGGCACCGGGCGCGACCTGGTCGGCGTCTACGCCGCCGGCAGCTCGGTGACCGGCTTCGCCGACTCACGAGGCCAACTGAACTGGCACGAGAGCGCCAACTTCAGCCTCGACTGGAGCTTCTACCTCCGGGCCGACAAGGCGGTGAAGAACCTCTATGCCGGCACCGAGTGGGATACGGCTGCGCTCGACCGCAAGGTCGAGTGGTCACAGCGACAGCTCGACGTGTTGGATCGCGACCCGATCGACCTCGAGCCCGGCGGCTACCCGACCTACCTCGCGCCGACCGCCATGCAGGAGATCGCCTCCATGCTCTCCTGGGGCGGATTCGGGTTGCGTTCGCACCGCACGAAACAGACGCCGCTGCTGCGGATGATCGCCGAGGGGGCCACCTTCCATCCCAGCATCACGATCAGCGAGGACACCGTGGGGGGCACCGCTCCGAACTTCCAGGAACAGGGCTTCCTGCGCCCCGATCGGGTGACCATGGTCGAAGGCGGTGTGTTCAACGACCATCTGGTCTCGCCCCGCTCGGCCCGGGAGTACGGCGTGGCCACCAACGGCGCGGCCGGTGGTGAATCGCCTCAGTCGTTCCGCATGGAACCCGGCGACATCCCCGCCGACGAGGTGGTCGACCGCCTGGGCACCGGCCTCTTCGTGGGCAACCTCTGGTATCTGAACTTCAGCGATCGTTCCGCGTGTCGCACCACCGGCATGACCCGCTTCGCCACGTTCTGGGTCGACGACGGCGAGATCACGGCGCCGGTCAACGTCCTGCGCTTCGACGACACCGCTTTCAACCTCCTGGGCACCCGGCTCGTCGGCCTGACCGACACCACCGAGCTGATCCCCGACTCGAGCACCTACCAGCGACGCTCGACCGACAGCCTGCAGCTGCCGGGGGCGCTGGTCGAGGAGATGACCTTCACGCTCTGAGGTCGAGCCGGTCACCCACCGTGATGGTGCCGGGTGTGTCGACCAGCATTCCGACGGAGAGAGTGCCGCCGCGCTCTCGGTTGATCGTGGTGAGCACCGAGAGATCGCATTCCAGCCCGGGTTGGGCCCGGGTGACCATCACGCAACGGTCGATGAGCTTGGCGACCGAGAGCGTGGCACTGCCGATGCCGACCGAGCGACCGACCAGAGCGTCCTCGCCGGCGCCGCGACACACGAGATTGGCCCGGATGCGCCGGATGTCGATGCCGTCGAGGCTGGACGTCGACACGAGCGACAAACGACCGTTCACGCTGTCGTGCCAGGCGAGGCCGGGCCCTTGCCACTCGACCCACTCCTGCTCGGTGCCAGGGTCGATCGGGTTCTCGTACACCCCGCCCTCGTCGCCGGCCCGAACGAGGGCGACGTCTCGCTCGAGCCACGCCGACAGTTCGGCGTCGTCAGCGGTTTCGGAACCGTCGGGGAGGGTTATGACCACCTCGGTGCCGACGAGGCGAGCGGCGGCGAAGAGCAGGCTCGGTTCGCGTCGGGCCGTGAGCACCTTGCCCGTCGCCTGATCGACCAGCCCCCACCCTCGATCGCCTTCGATGCCCACAGGCGTGACGGTGGCCGTCGTGAACGTCTCACCCCCGAGCGACTTGACCGGATAACGCCAGATCTCGCTCACGACGAGCGAGGGCTCGTCAGCCTCCACGAACGGGGGTGAACTCGGCCGGCAGGTGTT
>JAHEJN010000036.1 GCA_024638845.1 Acidimicrobiales bacterium
CGTTTCGCGCCGCTGGTCACGAACCGCACCCGCCCGTCGGGGGCGGCGATCACCGTCGTGGGGCCCTTGGAGACCACGACGGCATCGAGGCGCTCGGCCAGGGCAGCAACGTCGCCCATGCGGTCGGGCCCCGGTGCCTGGCCGGCCAGGGCGGCGAACTCTCCGTCGTGTGGGGTGACGATGGTGGCGGCTCGGCGCGATCGGGTGAAGCGCTCCGCGCGGTCGCCCAGAGCCGCCAGCCCGTCACCGTCGATGACAATCGGAATCGTCGCTCCGCTCACGACCGACCGAACCGCGGCGCGTGTGGCGTCGGAGCGACCGAGGCCGGGGCCGAGGACGATCGATCCCATCTTGTCGAGGGCGTACAGCACGTCGCGGTCCCAGTACTCGACCGGCAAGGGATGACCGACCGCCTCGATGGGTTCCTCGGGTCCGGCGCCGGGCCCGGGCGTGCTCGCCCTGACGTAGCCGGCGCCGGCCCGTTGGGCGGCGCCGGCGGCCAGGCGAGCCGCACCGGTCATGCCCCGAGATCCGGCGATCACCCAGGTGGACGCCCGGTACTTGTGCGCGTCGTCGGGTCGGGTCGGGACCCACCAGTGGACGTCGGCATCGACGACCAGGTGCGCGGTCAGTCGCGAAGTGTCGAGACCGATGTCGACCACCTCGATCTCTCCGCTCAGCCCCGCACCGGCACCGAGCAACAAACCGGGTTTGGCTGCCGCGAACGTCACGGTGCGCGCTGCGGCCAACGGCCGGCCCAGCGTCTCGCCGGTGAGCCCGTCGACGCCCGACGGGATATCGACGGCCAGCACCGGCGTCGCGCCGACACGCGGGGCCTCGTACGGGCGGCTGAGCCCGGTGCCGAAGGCCGCGTCGATCACCAGGTCGGCGCCGTCGATGGCGGCGATGTCGGGGGCGACCACGTGCACCCGCACACCTCGACGCCGCAGCTCTTGCGCGGCGACGTGCCCGTCGGCGCCGTTGTTGCCCGGGCCGGCAACAACCGTGACGCGACGGCCGTAGGTTCCACCCATGAGCGCCACCGCCGAGCGGGCCACCGTTCGACCGGCTCGGCGAATGAGCTCGTCCGCGGTCTGCAACGCGGCTGCGTCGATCGCCGCCATCTCGGCTGGGGTCGAAACCGGTATCACGAGGTGGCTCCGATCATGTCGACTCGGCGATCACCACGGCTTGGGCGACCGACTCCGTGTGGGTGAGACTCAGATGCCAACGACCGACGCCACGCGCGGCAGCCAGTGCCGCCGCCTGGGCATGGAGCACCAGTTCGGGGCGACCGTCGTCGTGGTGGACCACCTCGATCTCGGCCATGTTCATCGCTCCGATACCGACCCCGAGCGCCTTCATCGTGGCTTCCTTGGCGGCGAAGCGTGCGGCCAGCCGATCGCTCGGGTCGGTCTTGAGGGCGGCGTATTCGCGTTCGTGATCGGTGAACAGACGGTCGCGGAGACCCGGCGTTCGGACGAGAGATGTCCGGAAACGGTCGATCTCGACCACGTCGGTGCCGACGCCGATGATGCTCACTCCTGCCACCGCACCGTGAGCAGAATCGCGGCCACGCTCAGGAGCGCCAATGATCGGCCAACGCAGGGATGGGTGACGTGAGGAGGTCGGCGATCGGGATCTCGCCGAGGAGGGCGTCGTCGAAACGAGGCTCGGTCTCGGTGACGGCATCGTGAAGGGCGGCGTAGCGATCGCCGTAACCCTGGAGCACGCCTCTCGCGACCGCAGCGTCGACTCGGTCGGCGAGAAGCACGTGCAGGAGGCTGACCTCGGTCGTCACGGCGTCTTTCACCTCGGGCACGATGAGGATGCTGCGGCCGTCGCGCCGACCGAGGGTGACCAGCACCTTCTGGTTGATCGCCACCTGGTGCTTGGTGCCGCGCAGGGTGGGATCGGTGTCGGTGCGCGACACCAGATCGAGCGAGATGCCGGCCCGGTCGACCACGACCAGCTGGGCCGGTCCGGCCGGATCGCCTTCGACCCGGTAGCGGGTGAGGCCGACCACCTCGGTGATCGCCGGATCGAGCGCGGCGAGGGTGCGGAGCGTGCGATAGCTCAGGCTGTCGCGCGGCGCACCGGCGGCGAGGACTTCCTTCACCAGCGGTACGTGGAGCAGAGTCTCGTCGGCTCGCGAAATCCCGACGGTGACGGTCTTGGCCTGATGCTTGATGGCGTCGATGGGCCGGGTGAGCTCCTCGATCGCGGTGGTCAGGGACGCAGAGAGGTCCTCGACCACGACGCCGGGCGTGCCCACTCTGCCCCGGTCGAGCTGATAGGCGTCGAGGGGAATGATGCCGAGGACGTAGCGAAAGCCGGTCGCGAGCTTCGCCGCCGAGCTGGCTTCGAGATGGCCGTCGTAGGAGCCCGACCGCAGGCCGTCGTAGAAGCGACGGGCAGGGGCGGCGATCGACTTCCGCAACGCATCGAGGAGGGCGTCGCCCACCTGACCCTCGGCGATCAGATTGTCGACCGCTGACCGCGACTCCCGCAGCGGCTGAGCTTGCGCATCGATGGCCAGTGCCGCCTCGTAGCCGAACAGATGTCCGACCATCGTCGACAAGATGAACGCCAGGTCACGATGCACGGCGGGGACGCCGATCACGTCGGTGGCGGCACCGAAACGACGCTCGTCGTCGTTGGCGATCACGATGGCGGCGGCCTTGTGGGCCGAGTAGATGGCCACCTCCTTGGCGACGTCGTCGGCGTTGGATCCGTCGAGACCGGCGGCACAGACCAGGATCAGCGGCTCGGACGAGAGATCGATGTGCTTCTTGTCTTCGGTGACATCGCTGGAGATCGACTTGTAGCAGAGCTCGGACAGCTTGATACGGATCTCGTCGGCAGCGATCCGGTTCGGGCCGTTGCCGACGACGGCCCAGTACCGGCGCGAAGGACAACTGCGTTGCGCCGCCTCGGAGATGTGCGGACGGCTGTGGATCACGGCTTCCATCGCGGTGGGCAGCGCGCGGAGCCCGACGAGGAGATCGGCCCGGTCGGCGGCTGCCTCGGGGCGCACTCCGACATGGTCGGCGATGGCGCACGCCATCAGGATCCCGGCCGCGATCTGTGCGTAGAACGCTTTGGTCGACGCCACGCTCATCTCGACGTCGCGCCCGTCGGAGGTGTACAGCACGCCATCGGACTTGTCGGTGAGGTCACTGCCCCGTCGGTTCACGATGGCCAACACCTTCGCGCCGCGCTCGCGGACCAGGTCGACGGTTCGATTCGTGTCGGTGGTGGTTCCCGACTGGCTGATGGCCACGACCAACGTGTCGCTCATGTCGTCGCGCAGCCCGAACCCGGAGAGCTCGGTGGCCGGCACGGCGCGAACGCGCAGTGATCGTTCTCCCACCTGGTTGGAGAGCGCCAGCGCCAGGCTCTTGCCCGCGACTGCGGCGGTGCCTTGGCCGATGACGACCACTTCGGCGATACGACCGCTCGTGAGATCGGCGATCACGGATTCGGGCAGGCTCGAGCCGAGATCGACCTGCAGGACTCCTCCACGCTCCACCAATCGACCTCGCAGGGTCTTGCGGAAGGAGGTCGGCGACTCGCTGATCTCCTTCAGGAGGAAGTGCGGATGATCACCGCGGTCGATGTCTCGGGTCGTGATCTCGGCGTGGACCAGCTCGGCGGGGTCGACGGCGAGGTTGCGTCCGTCGTAGCTCCGGCGGTCGAGACCGTCGAGCTGGCCGGCCCGGTCGCCGTGCAGCACGACGATCTGCCCCCGTGATGCCACCGGGTTGGTGGGGTCGGCCGGTGTCTCGCCGTCGAGGCGAAGGTAGGTGTCGGTCTCCTCGACCAGGCCGTAGGGCTCGGAAGCGACGAGGAACGTGTCTTCGGCGAATCCGACGTACAGCGCCTGGCCGCTGCCGCGCAGGGCGAGGTGGAGCTGGTTGGTTTCAGCGGCGACGTTGGCGGCGATCGCCACCGATCCTTCGAACTGGGCCACGCTCGCCCGGAACGCCTCGGCCGACTCGGTGCCGTCGGCGAGGCGGTTCGAGACCATCGTGGGGATCACCTTGGCGTCGGTGGTGATGGCGGGATCGAGCTGTAGCCGATCGCTGGCCTTGAGGTCGGCGAAGTTGTCGACGTCTCCGTTGAGCACCGCGGTCACGTAGGGGCACGCGGCGGACTCGATCTGGTCGGAGTTGAGCGGATGGGCGTTGGCCTCCGAGATGATGCCGACACTCGCCCAGCGCGTATGGCCGAGCACGACCGTCTCGGCCCGGTCGTCTTGCAGCGCCGCCCGCAGCAGGTCGTCGGCCACGATCGCCGTGCGGATGGTGGTGGTGTTGTCGCCGAGCTCGCCGATCTCCGCCGCTGCCTTGTACACGAAGCTCAGGCCGTTTTCGGTGAGGCGCACCGAGGTGGACCGAAACAGTGGATCGGCGGTCCGGGGTGCCAGCAGAGCCCGCACGGTCGGCGACGACACGTCGAGCCCGTGGTTGCGGACCAACAGGTGCAGCCCGGCTGAGTCCCGACCACGAACCTCGAGTCGGTCGAGGGCAGACAGGGCCAGCTGGATCGACGTGTAGGCCTCGATGGCGGCGAGCGACGGGCTCGTGCCGGCCAGCGCTCGGACCTCGTGCGCGGTGCGAAGACGGTCGCGACCGATGGCCCACGTGACGTCGCGGGTGCGGACAAGGGCGGCATTGACGGCTTCGGACACATTGGCGACACCGGCGACGTCGAGGCGTCGGTCGAGATCGGCGATGGCATCGTCGATCTGGGCGATCTCGTGGGCGACCGCATCGGCGAGCCCGGGTTCGGCGAGCAGCGCCTGCACGCCGGGCGTTCCTCGGAGGGCGGCATCGACGATCTCGAGCTGGTCGGCGACGGTGGTCAGTGCGTCGACGAGGGTCGGCCCGTCAGCCAGCCGGTCGGCGACGACCCGTGCCTGTTGGAGGTTCGCCAGCAGGATGTCGGTACTGGGCGGGAGACGCTGGCTGCGACGGCGAACCACGCCGATGATGCCGCACACGTTGGGACTCCTCGGAAGGGGATGAACAGCTGCCGGAGCAGCCAATCGAACGATTCTAGGGCTGCGAGGTGGCGTCGTCGTCGCGTCGGCCGTCGAGAGCCGACACCTCGCGGCTGAGCCGGTCGACCAGGCGCCGCGCCTGGGCCTCGTCGTCGGCTTCGACCATCACCCGAACCAGGGGTTCGGTGCCCGACGCCCGCAGCAGAACTCGGCCGGTGCCGCCGAGCTCGACCTCGGCGGCCGCCACCGATTCGGCCAGTGCGTCGACGATGACCTCGCTCGATCCGCTCACCCGGAGATTCTCGAGCAATTGCGGTACCGGCTGTACCACCGATGCGAGGTCGGACAGGGTGCGGCCGGAACGGGCGAGCAGGTCGGCCAGCATCACTCCGGTGAGCAGCCCGTCGCCGGTGGTGGCGAACTCCGTGAAGATGACGTGACCGGATTGCTCGCCACCGAGGCTGAGGCTGTTGCGGTCGAGGGCGTCGAGCACATAGCGATCGCCGACCGGAGTGGTGTGCACCGCGATGTGGTTGGCCGCCATCGCCCGGTGGAAACCGAGATTGCTCATCACGGTCACCACGACGGTGTCGCGTGCGAGCCGGCCGCGATGCTGGAGATCGATGGCGGCGAGCGCAATGATCGCATCGCCGTCGACGGACGCGCCGTTCTCGGCCACCGCCAGTATGCGGTCGGCGTCGCCGTCGAGGGCCAGCCCGAGATGGGCACCGTGACGGGCGACCGCGGCACGAAGGTCGGTGAGGTCCGTCGATCCACATGCGTCGTTGATGTTGCGCCCATCGGGCTCGGCGTGGAGCGTGATCAACCGCGCACCGAGCGCGGAGAACAACGCCGGACCGACCGACGACGCCGCGCCGTTGGCGCAATCGAGCACGATCGACATTCCGGCGAGGTTTCGACTCTCGATGGCATCGATCACGTGGCGCAGGTATCGCTCGGTGCCGTCGGAAACGCCGCGGTTGGATGTGGTCGCCGGCGGCGCCGGCGCCGGCGCCGCTGGTTCTGCCTCGACCCCGGCGAGCAAGCTCTCGATCGAGTGTTGCTGATCGTCGGTCAGCTTCCGCCCACCCGGGGCGAACACCTTGAGGCCGTTGTCGTGCCAGGGGTTGTGCGACGCCGATACGACGATGCCGGCGACGTCCAGATCAGCGGCGAGGAAGGCGACCTCCGGGGTGGGTGCGACGCCGAGATCGATCATGGCCACGCTTTCGGCTGCGAAGCCCGCGCCGAGCGCCGACACGAAGTCGGGACCCGACTCACGGGTATCGCGACCCACCACCGTCGACTCGGTGCCGAAGGCGCGGGAGACGGCCTGCGCCAGCCGGGTGCAGTCGGCCAGGGTGACGTCGGTGTAGGCCCGACCGCGGACGCCGTCGGTGCCGAACTTCATCCGTTGTGTCCGACCGGCGCCGAAGCGGCTAGCGCTTCGAGTACTGCGGAGCCTTGCGGGCCTTCTTGAGCCCGTACTTCTTGCTTTCCTTCTTGCGCGGATCGCGGGTGAGGAAGCCGGCCTTCTTGAGTGTGGGGCGACGCTCGGGGTCGAGCTCGACGAGCCCGCGGGTGATACCGAGGCGCATGGCCCCGGCTTGCCCCGAGACTCCGCCACCGTCCATGGTCACGTCGATGTCCCAGGCGCCCTCGGTCTCGGTGAGGCGGAAGGGCTCGGTGATGGCATTGCGGTGCGTAGGGGACGGGAAGAAATCGTCGAAGGCGCGGCCGTTGACCGTGATCACCCCAGTGCCGGGATTGAATCGCACGCGGGCGATGGAGCGCTTGCGGCGACCGGTTGCTTGGACGAGTGAGGTGGCCATGGATTCCTCCGTGCTCAGCTTCGGGCGCGAGCGTGCTCGACGACCAGCGGAGCAGGCTGCTGCGCTTCGTGGGGATGGGTCGGACCCGAATACACCTTGAGCTTCTTCAGCATCTGGCGACCGAGACGATTCTTGGGCAGCATGCCGCGGACGGTGCCCCGAACGGCTTCGTCGGGCTTGGTGTCGAGCAGATGGGCGTAGCTCGACGACTTGATGCCACCGGGGAAGCCGGAGTGCCGGTAGACCTGCTTGCTGTCGGCCTTGCCGCTGGTGAGCACGACCTTCGACGCGTTGACGATGATCACGTGATCGCCCATGTCCATGTGCGGGGTGAACGTCGGCTTGTGCTTGCCGCGCAGGATACGGGCGACCTCGGTGGCCAACCGGCCGAGCACCATGCCGTCGGCATCGACGACGTGCCAGGAACGGGTGATCTCTGAGGCTTTGGGAGTGTAGGTGGGCACCGGAAAATGCTCTCGTGCTCGAGGGATGAACTGCGGGCAGGCGGATAAACCGCGGCCGCCAGGCCGACAAACAATGCTACGGCCGCCGTGCCCGCGCGCCAACCAGCCCGTGCGTCGACCAGAGGGCATGGCTGGGGTTGTGGCCGTTTCAGGCGACGGACTGGAGAACGAACACGCGGATGGTCCGGTGTTCGGCCCGGGCCCGGTAGGCGCCGTAGCCCGGATACACCTTGGTCGCTTCGGTGAAGGCCCGATCGGACTCCTCGTCGTCGGCTGGCCGGGCGGTCACGGCGAGCGAGCGGTCTCGGTAGGCGACCACGGCGGCGGAGTCTGCCTCGAGGTTGTAGACCCAGCCCGGAGTGGCGGTCTGGCCGTAGTTCGAACCGATCACCGCAATGTCGCCGGCGAGGGGAATGCCGAGGAGCGGCATGGTCCGGGGTTGTCCGCTCCTGGCTCCGGTGGTCGTGAGCATGATCACCGGCAGGCCGGCCAACAGCCCGGGCAGCGTGAGGCGACCGCGCGACAACCGGAACAGCGGCCTGTCGACCGCATACATGGTGCGCTGGAACAGCCACGCCCCCGGTCGGCTCGACGCGGCCTTCTGCATGATCCGCTGCGGCCCGTTCGCCCGCTTCACGGTGTACCCCAGCTCGTCCAACGACCCCATCGATCCCCAGCCCCCTTGCCGCCGTCGCGACGAACTTAGCGCTCCGGATAGCCCACATCCCAGAAGACGAGGCCGTGCGGAGGCGCGAGCAGGCCTCGGAGGTCACGGTGTCGCGCCTCGAGCACCTCGGCCATGTCAGTCACCGGACGCTCGCCCAAGCCGATCTGCACCATGATGCCCACCAGGCTGCGGACCATCCGGTAGCAGAACGATCCGGCGGCGATTTCGAAGCGCACGAGGTCGTCGGCTTCGCGAGCCCATTCGGCGTGCAGTACCCGACGGGTTCGGGGCGCTTCGACCTCCGCACCGTCGGCGGTGAGCACCTGTTGGCGGCGACAGAACGACGAGAAGTCGTGGGAGCCCAGGATGCAGGTGGCCGCCTCGTTCATGGCGTCGAGATCGAGCGGCCGACGGATGTGCCAGGTCTGGTGGCGAAGGAACGGGTCGGGCACGAGTCGGTTGAGGATGCGGTAGCGATAGCTCCGCCATGCGGCCGAGTACCGGGCGTCGAAGTCGTTCGAGACGATGTCGACCCGGCGCACCACGACCTCGGGGCCACACAGCTTGTTCAGCGACTTGCGCAGCGGTCCGGGATCGATGCGGCGGGCCTCGGCGTCGAAGGTGACCACTTGCCCCCAGGCGTGCACGCCGGCGTCGGTTCGTCCGGCGCAGGTGAGCGACACCGGATGCTGGCAGACCTGCTCGAGGGCCCGGGCGAGCACGCCGGCCACTGTGGGTGTCGGATCGTTGATGGCGAAGCCCCGGAAAGGGGCTCCGTCGTAGGCCACCAGCAACCGCACGCGGACCTGTTCGTGCCCATTCACCGCGGTCATCGTAGGGACTACCTTCGCTCCATGGCTGCAACCACCGAGATCCACGTGACCTTCGACTGCGTGAACGTCGATGCCCAGGCCGCTTTCTGGGCGCAGGCGCTCGGCTATGTCCCCCACGGAGCGGCCGGGCAGTACCGCAGCCTCGTCCCCCCGCCCGGGTTGACGGGTCCGAAGTTCGTTCTCCAGCAGACCGGCGAGCCCAAGCCGGCGGGCAAGAACCGGTTCCACCTCGATCTCGTGGTCGGCGACCACCTCGACGCCGAGGTGTCGCGGCTCATCGGTCTGGGAGCCACCCGCCTGACGCCGGGCACCATCGACGAGGCGGGCACGTCGTGGGTCGTCATGGCCGACCCCGAGGGCAACGAGTTCTGTCTCGTGGTGCGCTGACCCGCCTAGCCGGCCCGGCGCATCGGCACATGCGTGATGCCGTCGTCGTCGAAGGCCGGGCCCGTCGTCTCGAAGCCGAGCGCGACGTACCAGGGCTCGAGGTAGAGCTGCGCGTCGAGCACCCACGGTCCCTCCGACAGCTCCAGGACGTGGTGCATCAGCCGGGCGGCATGACCCGCTCGCCGGTGATCGGCATGGGTGACGACCCGCCCGATCCGTCGCTGCGCTCCTTCGTCGACGAGCCGCAGATAGCACACGGGTTCGTCGCCCCCGAGCCAGACGTGGCGCGTGCCGGGTGCGGCGTCACGCCCGTCGATGTCGAGATACACGCAGCCCTGCTCGACCACGAACACCTCGCTTCGGAGGCGGAGAATCGCGTAGATCTCGGCCGTTGCCAGCTCATCGAAGCGGCGATCGTCGATCTCCATGTCGCCGACAGTGGGGGCTGATCGTCGAGGTGTCAATTGTCGCGATTGCATTTCAGTAACCCGTTGCTTACGGTCAAGGCATGCACCCCGCTCCCGAAGTAACCGATGCTTCCACTGCGCTTGCCGCCCGTCTCGAGCTGCTCGAGGCCGAAAAGGCCCTGACCCGACAACGCGAAGACGTGGCCCGCCGCCGCCGGGCGCTGCCCTGGGTGGCCATCGAGAAGCAGTACGAGTTCGACACCGAGCAAGGACGACGAACCCTGGCCGAGCTCTTCGGCGACAAGAGCCAGCTGTTCGTCCAGCACTTCATGTTCGGCCCCGACTGGGACGAGGGCTGTCCGAGCTGCTCGTTCTGGGCCGACAGCTTCGACGGCACGCTCGCTCACCTGGCGGCCCGTGATGTTGCCTTCGTCGCCGTCTCACGGGCACCGCTGGCCAATCTGATCGAGTACCGCACCCGCATGGGATGGAGCTTCCCGTGGGTGTCGTCGGCTGACTCGAGCTTCAACTTCGACTTCGGCGTGTCGTTCACCGAGGACGAACAAGCGGGCACCGGCGTCTACAACTACCGCGATGTCGACCAGCCCGGCGAAGAGCTCCCGGGCTTCAGCTTCTTCGCCAGGGACGACAGCGGAAAGGTGTTCCACACCTACTCGACCTACGCACGGGGGCTCGATCCGATGAACGCGGCCTACCAGATCCTCGATCTCGCGCCGAAGGGCCGCGACGAACAGGACCTCCCGTGGAGCATGGCGTGGCTCCGACGCCACGACAGCTACGACGACGCCCCGTCGGCGCGAGGCTGACCGTCTGATGGCGCGAACTGCTAGCGATCGCCTCGACTGCGCTTGCGACTCGGGGCCCCACCAGCGCGTCCGCCGCCGGTGCCCCCTCGGCCGCTGACCCGACCGGCTCGGTTCGGTGCTCGGGCATCGGTGTGGTCGCCCCGCTGGAGCTTCGGGTGCGGTGCAACGCCTTCCTCATCCAGTGACGATTCATCGACCAACGGCTTCATCGTGGGCGCCACTCGACCGATCACCTGATCCACCACTCTCTGTTGAGCATCGAGGTCGGTGATTCCCGGTCCGAAACGGAGCACAGCGACGATGTGCAGGCTGCCATCGGTCTCGACGAGCGCAGTCGGCCCTTCACCACCATGTTGGTCCAGAAGCCAGAACTTGCGCACGATCGGACCTCCTCCCCTCGCGGGCTCTGTCCGTCCGCAGCCTAGGCCATCGCTCTCTGGCCGGAAGGCGTCGAAGTCAGACGAGCTCGATGCGCGCCATGGGCGCGTTGTCGCCCTTCCGGGGGCCGATCTTGAGAATGCGGGTGTAACCGCCGGGCCGGTCGACGTAGCGTGGACCCACCTCTTCCATCAGCTTGTCGGCGATCTCCTGATCACGGAGCAGGGCGAGGATCTGGCGGTGGTTGTGCAGGCCGCCCTTCTTCGCCTTGGTGATGACCTTCTCGGCAATCGGACGCACGGCCTTGGCCTTGGCCTCGGTCGTGACGATGGCCTCGGCGGCGACGAGCGACGCAACGAGGTTGGCCATCATCGACTTCTGGTGAGCGGAAGATCCGCCGAAGCGACGGCCCTTTCGGGGGGTTCCCAGCATGGTTCTCAGTCCCTCGTGGCGAGCGAGAGACCCCGCTCGTCGAGCTTGGCGACGACCTCGTCGAGTGACTTCTGGCCGAAGTTCGTGATGGCGAGGAGATCGTCTTCGGTCTTGGTGAGCAGCTCGCCGACCGAGTTGACCTGGGCCCGCTTGAGGCAGTTGCGGGGTCGCTCCGACAGGTCGAGATCTTCGATGGGCAGCTCGAGGTCGGGCGAGGTGGCGGCGGCCGCCGCGACCTCGCCGAGCTCGAGACCCTGGGGCTCGTCGCTCATCTCCTCGACCAACTGCACGAGCGCCCGTAGCGTGGCGCCGGCCGAAGCAAGGGCCTCGCGAGGCGAGATCGACCCGTCGGTCTCGATGTCGAGAACCAGGCGATCGAAGTTGGCAGACTGCTCGACACGGGTGGGCTCGACGGAGAAGGCCACCCGCCGCACCGGTGAATAGATGGCATCGATGGGGATGACGCCGATCATGGCGCCCTCACCGTGGTCGGCGGCCACGCTGTAGCCGCGACCCTTCTCGACCGTGAGATCGACGGCGAGACGTCCCTTCGTGTTCAGCGACGCGATGTGCTGATCGGGGTTGAGGACCTCGACTTCGGGATTGGTCTGCAGCGACGCGGCGGTGACCTCGGCGGCTCCGCGTACGTCGATCCGAAGGGTCACAGGCTCTTCGCTGTGCGACCGCAGCACCACATCCTTGAGGTTCAGGATGATGTCGGTGACGTCCTCGCTGACACCGGGGATCGTGTCGAACTCGTGCAATGCGTCGTCGAAGCGGACCTGGGTGACGGCGGCACCCGGGATCGACGACAGGAGGGTGCGGCGAAGCGAGTTGCCGATCGTGTGACCGAAACCGGGCTCGAGCGGTCCGACCGCGAACTTCTGACGGTCGGTCTCCTCGTCGGAGACTGCCTCGACGATCGGGCGCTGAATGACGAGCATGGATGCTTCCTTGGGTGAGCGGGCGAGGGCGACGACCGATCGGCCGCCGCGTCGAAGGGGATTACTTGCTGTAGAGCTCGACGATGAGCTGTTCGCGGATCGGCACGTCGATCTGCTCGCGGACGGGAAGGTTGCGCACCGTCATGGCGAAGCCGTCGTCACCGGTTTCGATCCACGCCGGCGGCTGCCGATCGAGGACATCGAGGTTCCACTGCACCGTGCTCATCTCGCGGGTCTTGGGCCGGAGGCTGACGACGTCGCCTTTGCGGAGGCGATAGCTGCAGATGTCGACCCGACGCCCGTTGACGTCGACCAGCCCGTGGTTCACGAACTGACGAGCCTGGGGGCGAGTGGCGGCCCACCCGCAGCGGTACACGAGGTTGTCGAGTCGCAGTTCGAGGTACTGCAGCATGTTCTCACCGGTGACGCCTTCGCGGCGGCTGGCTTCCTTGAACAGGTTGCGGAACTGGCGTTCGGTGAGGCCGTAGGTGAAGCGGGCCTTCTGCTTCTCCTGCAGCTGGAGGAGGTACTCCGACACGTTGCCGCGCCGGCGGGTACGGCCGTGTTCTCCTGGCGGGTACGGCCGCTTGTCGAGCGCGATCTCCTCGCCCTTGGTGCCGAAGATGTTGGTGCCCAGACGTCGAGCGACGCGGGCCTTGGGACCGGTGTACCGAGACATGACGTCACTGCCTCCGACGTTTGGGTTGACGGCAGCCGTTGTGGGCGACCGGGGTGACATCCTTGATGCCTGCCACTTCGATGCCGGCATTCTGGAGCGACCGGATCGCGGTCTCGCGGCCCGAGCCCGGGCCTTTGACGTGCACGTCGACGCGGCGCACACCGTGTTCCATGGCCCGCTTGGCGCACTGTTCGGCGGCCATCTGGGCGGCGAAGGGCGTGGACTTGCGCGAGCCCTTGAAGCCGACGTTGCCCGCCGATGCCCAGGCGAGCACGTTGCCCTGCTGGTCGGAGATGCTCACGATGGTGTTGTTGAACGAGCTCTTGATGTTGGCGATTCCGTAGGCGACGTTCTTGCGTTCGCGACGGCGGGGACGACGGCCCCCAGCAGCTGGCGTGGCCATTACTTGATCACTTTCTTCTTGCCGGCAACGGTCTTCTTGGGACCCTTGCGCGTGCGGGCGTTGGTGTGGGTGCGTTGGCCGCGCACGGGAAGACCCCGGCGGTGGCGCAGGCCCTGGTAGCAGCCGATCTCCATCTTGCGCTTGATGTCCTGGGACACCTCGCGACGAAGGTCGCCCTCGACTCGGAGCTCGCCTTCGATGTAGCCGCGCAGCGCGGCCACCTCTTGATCGGTGAGGTCCTTCACGCGGGTCGCCGGGTCGATGCTGGTTGCCTCGCAGACGTGCCCGGCAACCGAGGAACCGATGCCGTAGATGTAGGTGAGAGAAACGATGGTGCGCTTCTCACGGGGAATGTCGACTCCTGCAATACGTGCCATTGATCAGCCTTGCCGCTGCTTGTGTCGGGGATTGTCACAGATGACCTGGACGCGGCCGTGGCGACGGATCACCTTGCACTTCTCGCAGATCTTCTTGACCGAAGGACGGACCTTCATGAGGGGGCTCCTGGGTGGGAGGGAGGGACGACGAAACCGCTACTTGTAGCGGTAGGTGATGCGACCACGCTGCAGGTCATACGGCGTGAGCTCGACCTGGACCTTGTCACCGGGAAGGATGCGGATGTAGTGCATGCGCATCTTTCCGGAGATGTGGGCCAGAACTTGGTGCCCGTTCTCGAGCTCGACTCGGAACATGGCGTTGGGGAGGGACTCGGTGACGATGCCCTCCATGACGATCGCATCTTCTTTTTGCTTCGCGATGATCAGCCTCCCAGCTGCATTGAACGATTACGGTTTCGGTACGCCCGAATCCGTGGGCTCGTACGCGCAGGGCAAACCTGCCCGACGGGCCGACAGGAAAGCCTATCGCCGCCGTTCGACCGTGCCCAACCTGGGATGATCATTCCGCTTCGACGATCGTGGGCCGATCGCCTGGAAGGGTGAGGATCTGCGGGCCGGTTTCGGTTATGGCGACGCTGTGCTCGGCGTGGGCGGCCCGGCCCCCATCGACGGTGACGACGGTCCAGCCGTCGTCGAGCGTGCTGGTCAGCGGGCTGCCGGTGGTGACCATCGGCTCGATGGCCAACACGTTGCCCGGCTCGAGCACCGGGCCGCGGCCGGGCCGGCCGAAGTTGGGGACCGACGGTTCCTCGTGCATGGCCCGGCCGATCCCGTGCCCGGTGTACTCCCGCACGGTGCCGAAACCCGTCGGTTCGACGACGCTGAACACAGCGTGGCCGATGTCGGACAGATGCGCCCCCGGCTGCATGACGGCGATCGCGGCCGACAGCGACGCCTCGGCCACCCCGATGAGATCGGCGCTCACGGCGTCGATCGCCCCCACGCCGGCGGTGAACGCGGCGTCGCCGTGCCAGCCGTCGACGATGGCACCGCAGTCGATCGAGATGATGTCGCCTTCTTCGAGGGCGCGGTCGTTCGGGATGCCGTGCACGACGACCTCGTTGACCGATGCGCAGATCACGGCCGGATAGCCGTGGTATCCGAGGAAGTTCGACGTCGCCGCGTTGTCGGCGAGAACCGATCGGCCGATGAGGTCGAGCTCGGCGAGGGAGACACCCGGACCGATGGCCGCACGGATCGCGGCATGCATCTCGGCCACGACGCGTCCGGCCTCGCGCATCACCGACAGCTCGCCTGAGGATCGGCGGGCGATCGATCGGCTCCCGAGCACGGGCTAGGAATCGACCGAGGTCAGCACGGCGCAGATGCGGCTGAACACCTCGTGCTCGTCGCCGAGGCCATCGACGGTGTGCAACACGCCCCGCTCGTCGAACCACTCGAGCAGCGGCGACGTCTGGTTCTCGTACAGCTCGAGCCGACGGGCGATCGCCTCGGCGGTGTCGTCGGCCCGGCCACGGGCGAGCATGCGCTCGGTCACGGCCTCGACCGGCACATCGAGGTTGATGGCCGCGTCGAGGCCGCCATCGCCGAGCATGGCCTCGAGCTCGGCGGCCTGGGTGGTGGTCCGGGGAAAGCCATCGAGCAGCACACCGTGGGCGACGACATCGGGTTGGGAGAGACGTTCGGCGACGATCTCGTTCATGAGGTCGTCGGGCACCAGGTCGCCAGCGTCCATGATGACCTTGGCCTTCGTGCCGAGGGCGGTGCCCGCCGAGACCGCAGCGCGCAGCATGTCGCCGGTCGAGACATGCACCAGACCGAAGTTCTCGACGATGCGGGCACTCTGGGTGCCCTTGCCCGAACCTTGACGACCGAGGATGACCAGCCGCATTCCACCCGTGCGGCGAGGGCTCACTTCAAGAACCCTTCGTAGTTGCGCATCATCAGCTGACTGTCGATCTGTTTCAGGGTCTCCAGCGACACGCCGGCGGCGATGAGGATCGACACGCCACTGAAGCTGAAGACGCCCTGGCCGGCTGACGCGCCGATCATCTTGGCGAGAATGAACGCCGGGATGATGGCGACGAGAGCGACGAACACCGCGCCCGGCAAGGTGATACGCGACAGGATCTTCGACAGGTAGCGCTCGGTCTGGTAGCCCGGCCGGATGCCGGGAACGAAGCCGCCCTGCTTGCGGATCTGGTCGGCCTGCTTCACCGGATCGAAGGTGATGGCGGTGTAGAAGTAGGCGAAGCCGATGATCATGAGGCCGAACACGACCATGTAGATGATCGAGTCGGGCTGGGCGAGGTTGTTGCTCACGAAGCTCTGGACGCTCTCGCCCCAGGTGTTGTTCTCGGGATCGCTGTCGCTCGGCAGCACCACCGACATGAGCTGGGGCAGGTACAGCACGGAACTGGCGAAGATGATGGGAATCACGCCGGACTGGTTGACCTTCAACGGGATGTAGGTGCTCGAGCCGCCGTAGGTCTTGCGCCCGACCTGGCGCTTGGCGAACTGGACGGGAATGCGACGTTGACCGTTCTCGACGAACACGATGGCCACGGTGAGCAGCATGTAGAGCAACACGACGCCGAGGGCGGCGTCGACCCCGCGGTTGTCGCGCACGAGGATCAGCTGGTTGGGGAGGCCGGCGAGCACGCCGGCGAAGATCAGCAACGACATGCCGTTGCCGATTCCCCGTTGGGTGATGAGCTCGCCCATCCACATCACCAAGGCCGTGCCGGCGGTGAGGGTGAGCACCACCAAGGCCACCCGGGGCGGGGTGAAGTTGGGTAGGAAGTCGATCTGGTTACCGCTCGTCTGCCCGGACGTGAAGCCGCCGCCACCGTTGTGGAACAGGAACGTGAACCCGGTGCTCTGCACGACCGCGATGCCGATCGTCATGTACCTCGTCCACTGGGTGATCTTGCGCTGCCCCACCGCACCCTGGTTCTGCCACTGCTCGATACGGGGCACCACCACGCCGAGCACCTGCATGATGATCGATGCCGTGATGTAGGGGATGATCCCGAGGGAGAAGATGGCGAACTGGGTGAGCGCGCCGCCGGAGAACAGCGTGAGGAACGACAGTGTGCCGCCCACTTCGTCGACCTGATCGCGCAACAACTGTGCGGCGTCGACATCGATTCCGGGCGCGGGGACGAAAGCGCCGACGCGGAAGAGGACGAGCAGGGCGAACGTGAACAGGATCTTGTTCCGAAGATCCGGGATCCGGACCACGTTGCCGATGTTGCGGACAGTGGAGAGCACTGCGCCTCCGAGAGGTTGGCCAGTAGGGGCTGGACGACGAACGTCCTAGCGGTTGGTGAGAGCGTTGCCCTTGGCGGGCGGGCGGCCGCCCTTGAAGGGCAGGTCGAGCTTGGTAACCGTACCTCCGGCCGCGGTGATAGCTGCTTCGGCCGCCGCCGAGAAACCGTGCGCCGTGACGTTCACCTTGCCGGCGAGCTCTCCACGGCCCAGCACCTTCACCAGGGCGCCCTTGGACACGAGGCCCTTGGCGTAGAGCGTCTCGGGGGTGACCTCGTCGAGACCCGACTCGCTGATGGTGTCGAGGTTTACGGCCTGGTACTCGACACGGAACGGGTTGGTGAACCCGCGGAGCTTGGGGAGGCGCTTGTGCAGGGGCAGCGCACCACCCTCGAACCCCAGTGGGACCTTGCTACGAGCCTTCTGGCCCTTGGTACCACGGCCGGCGGTCTTGCCACCCTTGCCCGCGATGCCGCGCGCCACGCGCTTGCGGTTCTTCTTCGACCCCTCGGCCGGGGCGAGATCGTGAATCTTCATGAGGACTCCTCGACGACCTCGGCCACCTGGACGAGGTGCGGGACCCGGGCGATCATGCCGCGGATCTCGGGACGGTCGGGCAACGTGTTCGACTTGCCGATGCGGCCGAGGCCGAGCGCACGGAGGGTGCCGCGCTGCTTGGGCTTGGAGCCGATGGCGGAACGGATCTGGGTGACTTCGAGCATCACGACTCCTCCACGGGAGTGCTGGAACCGCGCTCGGCGTCGCGGTAGGCCTGAAGCAATCCGGCGGGCACGAACTCCTCCGCCGCCAGGCCCCGGAGCTCGGCGATCTCGTCGGGGCGGCGCAGGTTGGAGAGCCCATCGATGGTGGCGCGAGCCACGTTGATGTTGTTCGACGAACCGAGCGACTTGCACAACACGTCGTGGATGCCCGCCTCCTCGAGGATGACACGAGCGGCACCGCCGGCGATCACGCCGGTACCGGGAGCGGCCGGCTTCAGCAGGACCTGACCGGCACCCATGACCCCGGTGATGGGGTGGGTGATGGTCGACCCGGCCCGCGGCACCGAGAACAGGTTGCGGCGCGCCTCTTCGGTGCCCTTCTGGATCGCGAGGGGCACCTCCTTGGCCTTGCCGTACCCGAGCCCGACCCGACCGTTGCCGTCGCCGATCACCACGAGCGCCGTGAACGAGAATCGACGGCCGCCCTTGACGACCTTGGCCACTCGATTGATGTGGATGACCCGCGAGTCGCGCAGTTGCGCGTCGGAGGCGGTTGCTGAGCTTGCCATGTCAGAACTCCAGTCCGGCTTCGCGGGCGGCGTCAGCCACCGCCGCGATGCGTCCGTGATAGAGGTTTCCGCCGCGGTCGAAGACCACCGACGTGATGCCTTCGGCCTTGGCCCGCTCGGCCACGAGCTGGCCGACCTTGGCGGCCGCCTCCTTGTTGCTGGTCGTGCCCGACCGCAGATCGGCCTCGAGCGTCGAGGCCGACACCAGCGTATGACCGGCGAGATCGTCGATGATCTGCGCCGAGATGTGCTTGTTCGAGCGGTAGACGGCCAGGCGCGGTGTCGTGGCGCTGCCGCGCACGTTGCGCCGCACGCGCTGGTGACGGCGGATGCGTGAGGTGTGTCGTTTCTTGGCGATGTCGGCCATGGTGGGGGTCTTCTCTCCGTGTTCCTGCGCTACTTCGCGGCCTTGCCGGCCTTGCGGCGGACGTGTTCGCCCACGTAGCGGACGCCCTTGCCCTTGTAGGGCTCGGGCTTGCGGTACCCCCGGATCTCGGCCGCGACCTGACCCACGACCTGCTTGTCGATACCGACAACGGCGATCTGGGTCGGAACCGGGACCTCGAACTCGATGCCGTCGGGCGCGACGACCTCGATGGGGTGGCTGTACCCGAGCTGGAGCTCGAGCGTGGTGGTGTTCTTGGCGTTGGCGCGATAGCCGACGCCCACGATCTCGAGGTCCTTGCGGAAGCCTTGGCTGACGCCGGTGACCATGTTGGCCAACAGGCTTCGAATGAGACCGTGCAGGGCCCGGGCCTGACGTTCGTCGCCGACGCGCTCGACGAGCACCTCGTCGCCCTCGACGCGGACGGTGATGCCCTCGGGGAGAGCTTGGGTCAGGGTGCCCTTGGCGCCGGTGACTTCGACCACATCGTCGGAGACGGTGACGTCGACGCCGGCCGGAACGGGAACGGGGTTCTTACCGATTCGAGACATGACGACCTACCAGACGTAGCAGAGGATCTCGCCGCCCATGTGACGCTTGCGCGCCTCACGGTCCGACATCAATCCCTTGCTGGTGGACAGGACGGCAACACCGAGGCCGCCGAAGACGCGGGGCACCTTGTCGAACTTGGTGTACACGCGCAACCCCGGCTTGGAGACTCGCTTCAGGCCCGAGATCACCCGCTTGCGGCTGGGGGAGTACTTCATGTCGATCTGCAGCAGTCTGCCCGGTCGATCGGGATTGTCGACGACCGTGAAGGAGCTGATGTACCCCTCCGACTGCAGGATGGCCGCGAGCGACTCCTTGAGGGTCGATGACGGCATGACGACCTCGTCGAGCATCGCCGTGTTGGCGTTGCGGATACGAGTGAGCATGTCGGCGATGGGATCGGTCATTGTCATGATTCAGGCCCTTCTCACCAGCTCGCCTTGGTGACACCGGGAAGCTCGCCTGCGTGCGCGAGCTCACGAAGGCAGATCCGGCACAGGCCGAACTTCCGGTACACCGAGTGAGGACGACCGCACTTGCGGCAGCGCGTGTAGGCGCGCACCTTGAACTTCGGCGTCTTCTGTTGCTTGTTGATCAACGCTTTCTTGGCCACTGTGCCTTACCCTTCGCGTCGGAACGGGAACCCGAAGGCATCGAGCAGTGCTCGCCCCTCGTCGTTCGTCGTTGCCGTGGTGACGATCGTGATGTCCATACCCCGTGTGGTGTCGACCTGGTCGTAGTCGATCTCGGGGAAGATGAGTTGTTCGGTGACACCGAACGTGTAGTTGCCCCGGCCGTCGAAGGACTTCGCGGGCAGGCCACGGAAGTCACGGATGCGGGGTATGGCCAGGTTGACCAGTCGGTCGAAGAACTCCCACATCCGGTCGCCCCGCAGGGTGACCTTGCAGCCGATGGGGTTGCCCTCGCGGAGCTTGAAGCCGGCGATCGACTTCCTGGCCCGGGTGGTCATGGGCTTCTGGCCGCTGATGGTGGTGAGATCGGCAATCGCACCGTCGAGCAGCTTGGCCTGGGACACGGCGTCGCCGACACCCATGTTCACCACGATCTTCTCGAGGCGGGGAACCTGCATGATGTTGTCGAGCCCGAGGTCGGCCTTGAGCTGATCGCGGACGATGTCGAAGTAGGCGGCCTTGAGGCGGGGGACGGTCGTGGTACTCATGGGATGTCGGCTCCCGTTCGCTTGCAGATCCGGACCTTGGTTCCGTCGGGTTCGAAGCGGTAGCCCACGCGGGTGGCCCTTCCGTCCTCGGGGCTCACGATGGCGACGTTGGAAACCTGGATCGGCATGTCCTTGTCGATGATGCCGCCCTGCATGGTGTGCTGGGTGGGCTTCTGGTGCCTCTTGGCGACGTTGACGCCGTCGACGATCACCAACCCCTTTTCGGGGTAGACGCGAGAGACTTCGCCCTCTTTGCCCTTGTCCTTACCGGACAGGACGATCACGCGGTCGCCCTTCTTGATCTTCAGCCCGGCCATCAGAGAACCTCCGGGGCGAGTGAGACGATGCGCATGAACTTCTTGTCGCGGAGCTCACGACCGACCGGGCCGAAGATGCGCGTCCCTCGGGGTTGGTCGTTGTCGTTGAGCAACACGGCCGCGTTCTCGTCGAAGCGGATGTAGGACCCGTCGGGGCGACGGACCTCTTTCTTGGTCCGGACGACGACGCACTTCACGACGTCGCCCTTCTTCACACCGGCGCCAGGGATGGCATCCTTCACGGTGGCCGTGAACACGTCGCCGATCGACGCGTAGCGCCGTTTCGAACCGCCGAGCACGCGAATGCACAGCACCTCTTTTGCTCCGGAGTTGTCCGCGACGCGAAGTCGTGATTCCTGTTGGATCATCGCAGCCTCACTTGGCCCTCTCGACCACTTCGACGAGCCGCCAGCGCTTGTTCTTCGACAGGGGACGGGTCTCCTGGACCCGCACGCGGTCGCCGATCTGCAACTCGTTGGTCTCGTCGTGCACGTACAGCTTGGTGGTGCGCTGCACGGTCTTGTTGTAGCGGCGATGGCGGACGCGGTCGATGGAGGCGACCACGGCGGTCTTCTCCATGCGGTTCGACACCACGAGGCCCTCGCGGATCTTGCGCGGGTTGGCTCGCTCGGTTGACTCGGTCGTGTCACTCATTGCCTGACTCCATGGCCTCGGCCGCTTCGATCTCGCGCATCCGCAGCTCGGTGAGGACGCGGGCGACGTCTTTCTTGGCCTGCTTGATGCGGGCGTTGTTGTCGAGCTGCCCGGTCACGTGCTGGAAGCGCAGGTTGAACAGCTCTTCTTTGGTTTCGTTGAGACGATCGAGAAGATCGCCGTCGCTGAGATCGGTCAGGTCGACGAGGCTGCGGGCCATCAGAAACCCTCCTGACGTTCGACGAAGCGCGCCTTGATCGGCAGCTTCTGGATGGCGCGATCGAGCGCCTCGCGAGCGACGACGGGATCCCCGTAGGAGAGCTCGAACAGGACACGACCCGGCTTGACGACCGCGACCCATCGCTCAGGGTTGCCCTTGCCCGAACCCATGCGGGTCTCGGCCGGCTTCTCGGTGACGGGCTTGTCGGGGAAGACGTTGATCCACACCTTGCCACCACGCTTGATGTGGCGAGTCATGGCGATACGGGCCGCCTCGATCTGGCGAGCGGTGATCCACCCTGGCTCGAGCGCCTGGATGCCGAACTCACCGAAATTCAGCTCGGTGGCACCCTTGGAAGTACCCCGATTGCGCCCGCGATGGTGCTTGCGGTGCTTCACCTTCTTCGGCATCAACATGTCAGTCGGCCTCCCCGGGGCGGAAGTGTGGGGTCTCGTGGCTCTCACGGGTGGAGCGAGCGATCTCCTCTTCCTCGTCGAGCAGCTTCTCGAGCTCGGGATCGGCTTCCTTCACCAGCGGTGCCGGAGCGACGTCCTCGTCGACGCCGACCTCGGCATCGGGTCGGCGACCGGCCGACGACACGACCTTCTTGGGCCGCTGGCCTGCGGTGTCGCCCACAGCCATGGCCGCCTCGGCGGAGATCTTGTCCTCGGCGCTGGTCTTGTACGGCAGGATGTCGCCCTTGTAGATCCACACCTTGACGCCGATACGGCCGTAGGTGGTGTGGGCCTCGCGGAAGCCGTAGTCGATGTCGGCGCGGAGGGTGTGCAGGGGCACTCGACCCTCGCGATACCACTCGGTGCGGCTCATCTCGGCGCCACCGAGGCGGCCACCGCACTGCACCCGGATGCCGAGAGCTCCGGCCTTCTGGGCGTTCTGCACGGCGCGCTTCATGGCCCGACGGAAGGCGACCCGTCCGGCGAGCTGATCGGCCACACCTTGGGCGATCAGGGCGGCGTCGAGCTCGGGCTGCTTGATCTCCTGGATGTTCAGCTGGACCTTGTGGTTGCCGCTGATCTGGCCGAGCCCGGTGCGAAGTCGATCGGCTTCGGCGCCACGGCGCCCGATGACGATGCCAGGGCGGGCGGTGTGCACGTCGATGCGAAGCCGATCGCGCGTGCGTTCGACCTCGACCCGGCTGATCGCGGCGTGCGGCAGCTCGGTCATGAGGTAATTGCGGATCTTCCAGTCCTCGATGACGAAGTCGGCGTACTCCGGCCCATCGGCGAACCAACGCGACTTCCAGTCGGTGGTGACGCCGAGACGGAACCCGTACGGGTTGACCTTCTGTCCCATCAGTCCTCTTCCTCTTCGTCAGTGTCGGCCGCAGCATCGGCCACATCGGCGGCGGCCTCGGCCGCGATCTCGGCCGCATCGGCGGCTGCTTCGGCGGCCTCGGCCGCGGTCTGGTCGGCGTCGGTCTCGACGTTGTCGCCCGCCGCGGCGGCCGCGGCCCGGGCCTTGGCCGCCTCTTCGGCGGCCTCCTCGGCCTCGTCCCGAGCCTCGTCGACATCGCCATCGAGGGCAGCTTCGGCCGCATCCTCGGCGGCGTCGGCTGCCTCCTCGGCCGCATCGGCAGCATCGTCGACGGCGTGGGCGACTGCCTCGGTCACGCCGTCGGCCTCGGCCGCATCCTCGGCGGCGTCGGCTGCCTCCTCGGCCGCATCAGCGGCAGCATCGGCCGACGCGACGGCATCGGCGACGTCCTGATCGTGGTCGTGGTCGTGGTCGTGGTCGGCTTCGGCTTCGGCCGCAGCAGCCGCTTCGGTCCGCTGTCGGCTCTGGGAGACCCGACGACGGCGGGCCTCGGCGGCCGAGGTGCTCTTGCCGGTCTGGCCCCGCTGGGCCTCGCGGGCTCGCATGGTCTCGAGTTGTTCGGGTGAGTAGCGAGCGACGATCACGGTGATGTGGCAGGTGCGCTTGCGAATGCGGGTGGCGCGGCCGCGGGCCCGGGGCCGCCAGCGCTTGAGCGTGGGGCCCTCGTCGGCGTAGCACGCCGCAACGTAGAGCTCCTCGACGGGGATGCCGTCGTTGTTCTCGGCGTTGGCTGCGGCCGAATCGAGCACCTTGGCGACGACTTCGGAGATGCCGCGCTCACTGAACAGCAGGATCTCGGCGGCCTCGCCGTAGCTCTTGCCGCGGACGAGATCGAGCACTTCGCGGGCCTTGGAAGCCGACGAGCGCACGAACTTGGCCGTGGCTCGGGTACCCGGACGCTCGTTGGTCTTGGTGCCCTTCTTGGTGTTGACGGTGGCGGTCATCAGCGACGAGCTCCCCGCTCCTGGCCGGGGTGGAAGCGGAAGGTACGGGTGGGGGCGAACTCGCCCAGCTTGTGCCCGACCATCGCTTCGGTGACATACACCGGAACGTGCTTGCGCCCGTCGTGGACGGCCAGGGTGTGGCCGACCATGTCGGGAATGATCGTGGAACGCCGCGACCAGGTCTTGACGACCTGCTTCTCGCCCGACACATTCAGCTTGTCGATCTTCTTGAGGAGGTGTCCGTCGACGAACGGACCCTTCTTGAGGCTTCTCGGCATGACAGGCTCCCCTAGCGCCGCGAACCGCGGGTGCGGCGACGGCGGACGATCAGGTCTTGTGACTTCTTCTTCTTGTTGCGGGTACGGCCCTCGGGCTGGCCCCACGGCGACACCGGATGACGGCCTCCGGAGGTCTTGCCCTCGCCACCACCGTGGGGGTGGTCGACCGGGTTCATGGCGACGCCGCGGGTCTGCGGCTTGACGCCCTTCCAGCGGTTGCGGCCGGCCTTGCCGATCTTCACCAGCTCGGCCTGGGCATTGCCCACGCTGCCGACGGTCGCCACGCAGTCGATCGGCACTCGCCGCATCTCGGTGCTGGGCAGGCGCAGGGTGGCGTAGTCGCCCTCCTTGGCCACGAGCTGCACGCTCGACCCGGCCGAGCGAGCCATCTTTCCGCCACCACCGGGCTTGATCTCGACGTTGTGCACCACGGTGCCGACAGGGATGTACCGCATGGGCAGCGCGTTGCCCGGCTTGATCTCGGAACCCTGCCCGCTCTGGAGGATGTCGCCGACCTCCACGTTCTCGGGCGCAAGGATGTAGCGCTTGTCGCCGTCGTGATAGTGCAACAACATGATGCGGCAGTTGCGGTTCGGGTCGTACTCGACGGTGGCAACCGTGGCGGGCACGCCGTTCTTGTTGCGGGTGAAGTCGATGATGCGGTACTGCTGCTTGTGTCCGCCACCGCGGTGACGGGCGGTCTTGCGGCCGTGGTTGTTACGGCCTCCGGTACGGTTCTTCGGGGCGAGGAGCGACTTCTCGGGCTTGTCGGTGGTGAGCTCGGAGAAGTCGGACACGGTCTGGAACCGACGACCGGGACTGGTGGGCTTGCGTTTGCGGAGAGCCATGGGATCAGACCTCGAACAGCTCGATCGAGTCGCCCTCGGCGAGGGTGACGAGGGCACGCTTGGTGTCGGCGCGCTTGCCCCAACCGCCGGTTCTGCGGTTGCGCGTGCGCTTGCCCTTGCGGTTCAGCGTGTTGACTTTGGTGACGGTGACCCCGAAGATCGATTCGATCGCGTCGCGGATCTCGGGCTTGCTCGACTTCGGGTGGACCTTGAACGTGTAGACGCCGTCCTCGAGCATTTGATACGACTTCTCGGACACGATCGGTTCGATGATGACATCGCGTGGATCTTGCATGCTTACTCTTCCTCGCCTTCGGCTTCGGCAGCCTTGCGCAGCGACGGCGGCAGCTGGAATCCGGCGGCCTCGGCCGCCTCGGCGGTGGTGAACCACACCTCGGCCTTGGTGCGCCCGTAGAACGGCGACGTGGGCGGGTGATACAACATCGAACCCGCATTGCCCTTGATCGTGTACTCGTCGCTCGGCGCCGAGCCGTCTTCGAGCGGCCGCGCCGACTCCTCACCGAAAGGCGACACGTCGTCGGGATTGGCCACGCCGTCGCCGTCGCTGTCGACCGCAGGATCTTCGAGCACCGGAACCGGCTCCTGCTCAGCCGGTGCCGCGGCGGCCGGCTCGGGCACCGCCGGAGGCTCGGCCGCAGCCTTGGGCTTCGCCGCACGCTTGGGCTTGACCACTTCGTCGGTGGTGGGGACCGTGGCGGTGGTGAACACCACGAAGTCGCTCACGAGCACGTCGTACGCGTTGAGCTCGCCCGGGCTGGCCACGTGCACGTGACCGAGATTGCGGAAGCTCTTCCACCCTGCTTCGTCGTCGCGGGGCAAGACCACCAACACCCGTCCCTCGGCACCGACGGCGTCGAGGAAGGCGATCGCGTCCTTGGTACGAGGAGTGTCGAAGCCGAGCGAGTCGACCACGATGACCTTGTCCTCCGCAGCACGGTCGCTCAGGGCCGACCGTAACGCGAGGCGCACCATCTTCTTGGGAGTGCGCTGGTTGTACTTGCGAGGCCGCGGGCCCATGGCGACACCGCCACCACGCCAGTTGGGCGAGTTGCTCGAGCCGGCGCGAGCGCGGCCGGTGCCCTTCTGGCGCCACGGCTTGGCCGCGCCGCCCCGCACCTCGGCGCGGGTCTTGGTGCTGTGGGTGCCGGCCCGCCGGGCGGCGAGCTGGGCGGTGACGACCTGGTGCATCACGGGGCCGTTGGGTTCGATGCCGAAGATGGCATCGGCGAGATCGAGGCTGCCGCTGTCGGCGCCCGAGGCGGTCTTCACCGTGATCGTGGGCATCAGGCACCTGCCTTTGCGGGTCGAGCCTTCACGGCGTTGCGCATGACGACCGTGGCGCCCTTGGGGCCGGGGACCGAGCCACGGACGAGCACGACGTTCTGGTCGGCGTCGGCTCGCACGACCTCGAGGTTGAGGGTCGTGACCTTGGTGCCGCCCATGCGGCCGGGCATCTTCTTGCCCCTGAAGACGCGGGAAGGAGTCGCACACTGACCGACCGCACCGGGCTTGCGGTGCACCTTGTGGGCACCGTGGCTGGCGGGCAGGCCCTTGAAGCCGTGCCGCTTCATGGCGCCGGCGAAACCCTTGCCCTTGCTGACCGAGGTCACATCGATGAGGTCGCCGGCGGCGAGCACGTCGGCCGCGATGACCTGGCCGACGGCGTACTCGCTCACGTCGTCGAGTCGGAGCTCGACGAGCTTGCGACCCGGTGTGACACCGGCCTTCTCGAAATGCCCTCGCTCGGGCTGGGTGAGCTTGTCGGGGTTCCTCGAGCCGAAGGTGACCTGGATGGCGCTGTAGCCGTCGGTGTCGCCGGTCTTGACCTGGGTGATGCGGCACGGCTCGACGGCCAGGACGGTGACGGGAACGATGCGATTCTCGTCGTCCCAGACCTGGGTCATGCCGACCTTGGTGCCGACGATTGCTTTGGATGCCATGAGGCGGGGTCTTTCTTCGTGTCAGCAGCCGAAGGAATCTCCGGCATTCACGCGAGCGCTCCGCTCGGGCAGACCCGGCGGAGCGTGTATGGGTTCGCTCTCCGGTTCCCTGGGGCCTGGAGAGACGTCGGTTCGGTGCTTCCGGCCAACCCGGAAAGCGGACCTCGCAATGCTAACGGGACGATGCCCGCGATCCCACCGGCGGCCGACATTTCCGCGGGTCGAACCGCCCCTCTCCATCCCCGGAGGCCGAGACACCCGAAACTAGCCTGACGCCATGGCGCCACAGACCGAGGCCGTCGCCGATCGCGACCGCATGCCCCGATGGGTACCGCGCGCCATCTTCTTGCTATTCCTCGGTGCCATTGCGTTGTTCACCCTGCGCTGGCTCATCACCGAGCTCCGAGGCTTCCTGATCCTCGTCCTGGTATCGCTGTTCCTGTCGTTTGCCATCGAACCGGCGGTGAACCGTCTCGAACGCATGGGCTTCCGGCGCGGCTTGGGCACGCTGATGGTGTTCGGCGGGATACTGGTCACGACCGGCCTGTTCATCTTCGCCATCGGCACCCTGTTGGCCGATCAGGTGTCGGGCTTCGTCGACGAGGCGCCCGAGTACATCACCGACATCGAGATCTGGATCGAGGACACCTTCGATGTGGAGATCGAGACCGACGAGCTGCTGAACGAGTTCCAGGCCGATGGCGCAGCCACGTCCTTCGCCACCCGGCTGGCCGGGAACCTCGTCGATCTCGGCTCGCAGGTGCTCGGCCTGCTCCTCGACCTGCTCACGATCGGGCTGTTCACGTTCTACCTGGTGGCCGACGGGCCCCGCTTGCGGCGGGCAGTCTGCAGCCTGTTGCCACAAGCCCGGCAGCGACAGGTGCTGGCGGTCTGGAATCTGGCCATCGAGAAGACCGGTGGCTACATCTACTCGCGAGCCATCCTGGCCGTGTTCTCGGCGGCCGTGCACTGGGCCGCCTTCGCGGTGATCGGCGTGCCGTTCCCGCTACCGCTCGCGCTGTGGGTGGGCCTCGTGTCGCAGTTCATCCCGGTGATCGGCACCTACATCGCCGGATCTCTGCCGGTGCTCATCGCTCTCGTGAGCGAGCCGCGGCAGGCCATCGCAGTGATCGTGGTGATCGTGATCTACCAGCAGATCGAGAACTACCTGCTGGCCCCACCCATCACGGCCCAGACGATGGAGATCCACGTGGCAGTGGCCTTCGGCGCCGTCATCGCCGGTGGCGCCTTGCTCGGCATCGTCGGAGCACTGTTGGCCCTTCCGGCCGCCGCCACCTTCCAGGCCTTCGCTTCGACTCTGCTGAGCCATCACGATCTGGTGGCCGAGCTCGATGAGGATCCGGCCCGGGCGGCCGCGGCCGAGGCGGAGCTACGTCGACTCGAGCTCGGTGAAGACTGAGCGACGACGCGCGCTCAGGGCCGCTCGCCGTCGCGAGCCTCGACCATGTGGCTCACCGCCATCCCGCTCGAGAGACTCAGCGCAAACGCAAGACCGATCGACAGGCGGTTGGTGATGGACACCGTTTCGGCGTTGGCGAAGCTCACGAACGAGTAGGCACAGACGATCACGGCCACGAAGCAGACGATGAAGACGAACAGGACGCTCCCGCGCTGGCCCTCGGGCCGGGCGTGGCCGACCGACGAGGGCGACGACGGGGCAGCGGCCGGGGCGAGGGTTTCGGTGGCGGGCATGTCTCGATGATCGGTGCCACCCGAGCAACGGTGAAGCCAACGGGGCCGAACAGGCTCGTTTGCTCAGAATCGGCTGGGGTTTCCACCCACGTGACGCGGCGGAGCCGCCCCGACGGGGCGGCTCCGGTACGCATGATCGTGGCGGCCGTCAGGCGGTCTGGATCTTGATCTCGATGTCGACGCCCGCGGGCAGATCGAGACGCTGGAGTGAATCGACCGTTTTGGGCGACGGCTCGAGGATGTCGAGCAGGCGCTTGTGGATGCGCATCTCGAAGTGCTCGCGGCTGTCCTTGTCCTTGTGCGGACCACGGATGACCGTGAAGCGATGCTTCTCGGTGGGAAGCGGAACCGGACCACGCAAGGTGGCCTGGGTGCGCTTGACCGTCTCGACGATCTTCTTCGTCGACTGGTCGATGATCTCGTGATCGTAGGCCTTGAGGCGGATGCGGATCTTCTGACTTGCTGCCATTGGTTGCTTCCTATTCGAGGATCTTGGTGACGGCGCCGGCGCCGACGGTGCGGCCACCCTCACGGATCGCGAACCGGAGGCCCTCATCCATCGCGATCGGGGCGATCAACTCCACCGTCATCGTCGTGTTG
>JAHEJN010000006.1 GCA_024638845.1 Acidimicrobiales bacterium
AGCGTCCTCGATCGCCGGCTTGATCGCCCGCTCATACACGTCGTCGAAGTCGATCTCGACACCGGTGCCCTGATCGGTCTTCTTGCCGAACGGCATGTCCACGAAACAGACCTGCCGGCCACCGTCGCTTGCCTCGACCATGCCGCCTCCCGCCTGCAAGCTGCCCCGGCTCTCGATGCTCGCACACATCGCAGGGGCCGTGCCATGATTGGCGTCCTGTGCGACGAGGGAGGTGCCCACCGTGCCACCGGACTTCGATGGCCTCGCGCCGACCGAGCTGCGGCGTGAGGCGGAGCGCCAGCTGGGTTACGCACAGCGCTCCTCCTACTCGCCGGAAGAAACCCTGGAGTTCGCAGCTCGGCTGATGGGCAACGGCGACATCGGTCTTGCTCGTTCGCTGCTGAAGCGGAAGGTCGATACGGCCCCCAAGGGCTTGCGGGACCGGTTCCACGAGAGGCTGGCCCTCGCCACGTACAAGGATCCCGAACTACGGGACGTCGATGCCTTGAATTACGCCCTCGACTTCGTGACCGGTGGAGAGACGGAGCCGCCGGAGGCGGGCGAGCCCGATGCCTACGGGATCCCGGCGGCGATCCTGAAGCGCCTGCATGCCGTGACCGGCGATCGTGCCTACCTCGAGAGGTCTCTTCGCTTCTATGAGACCGGCTGGCTGAACCTCAAGGGTCGAGACCCGGGCGCGCACTACCCAGGAGTGAACGCTGCATTCGTGCACGAGATGCTGGCTGACGAGGTCGGCCGCAATCAGGAGGAGGCGCGACACCATCTCGTCCAAGCGGAACGCATTCGGCGGGACGTGATCGAGGTCATCCGCGATGGTCCGGCCGACGAGTGGGCCACGTGCTCGATGGTCGAAGCTCAGGTCGGAACAGGGCAGGCGAGTGCAGCGCTCGAAACGCTCGAAGCAGCAGCCGACCCACTGGCCCGGAAGTCCTGGGAGGGCGAGACGTTCGTGCGCCAGCTGGCGAAGGTCGTGCTCGCCCGCCTGCAGACCGACCCCGACGACGACGAGGCCCTTGCGGTATTCGGGACCATCACCGACCTTCCCGCTGACAGCCCTGCCGATCGTGTGCGGCTCACGACCCACGCGGCCGGCCTTGCGAACCGGTTCGGCGTTGCGCTCTCCGGCGGAGGCTTCCGGGCCTCGTTCTTCCACCTCGGGGTGCTAGCCGCCTTCGCCGAGCTCGACCTCCTTCGGCGGGTGGAAGTCATGTCGTGCGTCTCCGGCGGCTCGATTGTCGGCGCCCACTTCGCATTGCATCTGCGCCAACTCATCGAGGAAAAGGGGGACCGCGACATCACCCAGGGGGATTACCAGGCGATCGTCGAGCAATGCATCGACAGCTTCGTGGACGGAGTGACGACGCGAAATCTCCGACTACGGGCCCTCAGTCCGGCGGGTTGGTGGCACCGGCTCCGGCGCGGGAACAACCTGTCGACTCGCCTTGCGGGGCTCTATGACCGTCACCTCTTCTCGGGCGCGGACCCATCCGGGCCATCAGATCGGCCGGTCCAGTCCTTGACGTTCTCCCCGGCCGGGAGCGACCGCGAGGCAGCGTTCAATCCCAAGCGCGACAACTGGAGTCGTTCAGCGCGGGTCCCAATCGTCATCCTGAACGCCACGAGCCTCAACACCGGCTACGGATGGCAGTTCGCCGCGACCTGGATGGGCGAGCCGCCCATCCCCGCCGATGACCGAATCGACAGCCTCGCCTACAGCGAACGCATCTACTACGAGTACCTGAAAGCGACCGACGTCCCCTCGCTCGGAGTCGCCGTCGCCGCCTCGGCCTGCGTTCCGGGCCTCTTCCCACCGATTGCGCTCGACGGCCTGGTCGAGCAACGGACCGTCCGCCTCGTCGACGGCGGTGTCTATGACAATCAGGGCACCGCGGCACTACTCCATCACGACTGCACCGCGATCTTCGTGAGCGACGCAAGTGGCCAGATCGCGCACAGCGACAGGCCGAGCCGAACCCGCTTCCGGAGCCTGCTCCGCTCTTCCAGCCTGAGCCGGGCCGCGCTGCGAAGCCGGGGCTTTGGTGAATTGGCCGCGCTCGAGGCGCCGCGACTTCCGGTCTGGTATGCGCACCTCACAAGCGGCTTGGCGCCGGGTCGTCGATCCTTCACCGCTGGACCCGATTACGACTACTACACGCCTGGCGAGGGTGACCATGAAGGATGGGCGGAGCATCCGACGGCGCTCACCGACTACGGCATCCCGCGAGAGATGCAGCACGCCCTCGCCGAGATCCGGACGGATCTCGACAGATTCTCATCGACCGAAGCTGACGCGCTGATGTACAGCGGCTACTCCCAAACACTCCGGGCCCTGGAGAGCAATCAGTCCAGTGTCTTTCCCGTGGCCCCGCGACAGAAGTCGGACACCTGGCGGTTCTGCTCGATGGCCGACGTCATGGCTGCACCGGGCGATGCCTACGACAAGGCGCTGAGCACGCTCAAGAAAGGCCGGCACCGGTTCTTTCGTCGACTCCGTCGTGCCTGACCAGAGGGTTGTACCTGTCCTCAGAACGTCCGGATGCCACGGCCTCATCAGACGCACGGCGCAGGCCGATCACTCTCGCCGGTTGACGAGCTCGGCGTAGCGATTCGCGACGAGCTTGGCGAGCTCATTGTTGATCTTGCGCATCTCATCGAGCTGCCTGGCCAGGGTGGCCCGGTTCGGCCGCTTGGCCTCAGAGCTCCTCTCGAGTCTGTTTGCGGTCGCACCCCAACTGCGACAGAGCCGCCCGACCTCGCCGCTCTGCTCGTCGAAGAGACGAAGGCGGTCATCGGCGAACACCTCCGCCTGACCCACGTCGCTGCCGATGAGCTCGAGCCGCCGCCGAATCAGCTCGGGCGTTGCCCTGTCCGATAGCAGCGGAGTGCCGTCGGTCAGCTGGAGGAACGGCTTGATCAGCTCTGAGTCGTTGCGTTCGAGGGCTCGGACCATGCGGAAGATCGGTCCGCCGACATCGGCAGGAGCGACCTCGGCGATGAAAGCAACCTCGGCCTGCACCGGCTCACCGTTGACCCGATCGACGAGGTGCAGGACCGGATGCAGGATCAGCGCGCCTTCGTGGCTCGTGATCGTCTCGCGGATCATGCGGCACGGCTGACGGTCGACGGCCTGGAGGAACGCCTTGTCGAGCTGGTCGAGCCAGGAGGCGTGTGGTCGATCGGCCGGGCGGTAGCGGTCGGTCAGCTCGCCCCATGTCATCCCCTCCGCACCCTGCTTGCCGAGTACGGCCATGGTGGAGCCCGTTCCTCGCACCTGAGCGTCGAGTGGGATCCCGTTCGTCGCGTCGCAGTCCCGGAGATCGAGCGAAAGCGTGTAGGTGACATAGAAGCGGTCGGAGTCGGGGAACTCGCCCACAATCGTCGCGGTCGCGGTCGCGATCCGAAGCTTGCGGGCCGGAGTGAGCTTGCCGCCGCCGCTGGCCTGCTCCACCAGCCAGCCGAGGAAGCGTTCGATGCCCTCTTCCGTTGCCCGCACCCCCTGGTTCTCGCGCAGCTGGGATGGTGGTGTTGCGCGCTTGTGGTACAGGAACGTGATCGGATTGTCTTCGGCCGGGTCGTTGTCGAGATCTTCGTAGAGTCCGGCCTCGAACATGCACCAGGCCCAGTCGAAGTTCGGGTCGGTGTAGAGCAGCAGAAGCAGATCGGCGGCCTTCAGCTCCTGGCGTATCTTGCGCGGCCAGTTGTCCGCCGCGGCTATGTCGGACGTCGACACAAACACCGAGATCTTGCTCTTCCCCCGCGGCTCCAGGCGTTCGAGCGCCTCCTTGACGCGTTCAGCTGATCCCTGGTCCTGCTCGGCTTTGTGGCTGAGGAAGATCTTCATCGCCGCCTCCTCTCCGCTCGACCGACGGTAGCAGACTCATAGATCCTCTCCCGGACTGCCGCAAGATGATCACCTGCGTGGTCGATCGGGGCGAGCCGACCGAGTTGTGACCGGAGGCGGATGGTCGGCCATGATGGGGACGCACGCCCCAGAGCGACCACCGGAGATCCATCATGCAGCAGGACCAGCTCGACAAGATCCGAGAGGGCGATGGCTTCATCGCCGCGCTCGACCAGAGCGGCGGGAGCACCCCCAAGGCGCTTCGCATCTACGGGATCGACGAAGACGCCTACGCCAACGAGGACGAGATGTTCGACCTCATCCACGACATGCGGACCCGCATCATCACCAGCCCGGCTTTCTCGGGCGAGCGAATCGTGGGCGCCATCTTGTTCGAACAGACCATGGACCGCGAGATCGAGGGAACGGGCACCGCCGAGTATCTCTGGTCCAACGCGGGCGTGGTGCCATTCCTGAAGGTCGACAAAGGCCTCGCCGACGAGGCCGACGGCGTGCAGCTCATGAAGCCCATGCCCGACCTCGACGCACTGCTGGCCCGGGCGGTCGACAAGGGTGTGTTCGGCACCAAGATGCGCTCGGTGATCAAGATGGCCGATCCGGCCGGCGTGCAAGCCATCGCCGACCAGCAGTTCGAGGTCGGCCGCCAGATCCTCGCGGCAGGTCTGATGCCGATCCTCGAGCCCGAGGTCGACATCACCAGTCCGCAGAAAGGCGAGGCCGAGGTCCTACTGCGAGATGCGCTGATCAGGGGCCTCGACTCGCTCGCCGACGGCCAGCAGGTCATGTTCAAGCTCACGCTGCCCAACGACGACGGCTTCTACCAGCAGCTCGTCGACGACCCGCGGGTTCTGAAGGTCGTGGCCCTCTCGGGCGGGTACAGCCGCGACGAGGCCAACGCCCTGCTCGCCCGAAATCCCGGTGTGATCGCCAGCTTCTCGCGGGCGCTCACCGAGGGCCTCACGGCGCAACTCTCCGACGAGGAGTTCGATCAGACGCTCGACGCGTCGATCGCCAGCATCCACGCAGCATCCATCGCCTGAGCCTCACGTCTCGCCACCGCCGGCGATTGGGAGGGGAACGGGCGTTCTTGTCCGGCCGCGCGCGGAAACGGCCTGCGCAGTGCAGCGCGCCCGCAGCTCCGCCGGTTCTGTCGCTGCTTCTCGTGACTAGCTGATCGGGCAGGGCTCGAGTGCGAACCGGAACCCGCTGCCGCCCGCACCTGTTGTGAAGTCGCACCCGAGGGTCGGTGAGGAGATGTCGCCGATCAGATCTTCGCCCGCAGGCTTGACTCCGGTTTCAACCCACGCAAACAGATCGGTGTACGACTGCACGAGTTCGTCGCCGGTGAAGGTGCAGTGGCCGACATCGCGGATCGCCCGCTGGACCAAGAGATCACCGAGTCCGTTGCCGATGACTTCTTGTGCGTACAGCTGCTCCATCTCGATCGGGACGAACAGATCGCCGGTCGTGTGAATGGCGAGCACCGGAATCGACGGCGTGCCGTTGATGATCGGCGCCGGCTTGGTGCCCTGTGACTTGCGCACTCGGTTGGCGGCTTCGATTCGCAAGACCTGATCGTCGATGTCGACGCCGTATTCATCGAGGTAGGTCATGTCGGTGTTCTGCGACACGATGCCGGAGCGATTGGCAATCGTGCCGTCGCCCTCACCGAGGTCGAAGAAGAAATTGCCGCCGTTCGTGTCGGGGAGGCCGTGCCAATAGTTCCAGGCGACGTCATAGGTGACGCGATCACCACCGGAGCCGATCTCGACGAAGTCCTTGAAGTCCTGCCCGGCCGCAGTCAACGGTGAAGGCGCCCCGAAGATCTGCGCGAAGCCGCCGGCCCACTGGCCGGCCGGGTCGGTCGAGAGTGCGCCGCGGATCGTCGGGACCGTGGTCGTGGTCCAGTTGTCATCGGGGTACGGGTAGTCCGGGCTCAGACCGGCAATCGCTGCAGCACCCAAGTTGTAGTCGAGGAAGTAGTCGAACAACTCGACGTCACCGATGACACCGCAGGCCGGCATTGCGCCGTCCCACAGGCTCGGATACTTCTCGATCGCGGCCGCCGTCACATGACCACCCATCGAGAACCCGGTGAGATAGGACTTGTCGAGATCGCCCTCACGCCGCAACATCGATTGCATGTGCCTGGTCAGATTCTTGGTGTCGATCACACCGATACCCGGGTCGTAGCTGTTACGTCGATAGCTCGACGCCGCCCATGCATAGCCCGACGCCGTCAGGAACTGATACGCCGGCGGAGCATCCACCGTGAGATCGGTACCCTCACCGCGATAGCCGTGGGCGTACACCACCAAGTCGCCGTTCCAGTTGTCAGGAACTTGGGCGATCCACGCAGCACCGGCGATCTCACCCGACAGCACCTCTTGGCCGGTTGCATCCTCGACATCGGCGATCTCAGCCGCCACCTGGTCGTAGTCGATCTCAAAAACCGGGCCCCGTTCCGCCGAAGCCTGGGCGGGCACGAGGCTCATCGCCATCGCCGCCACCGCCAGAATCACTACCAATCTGCGCCGAGGCATCGTGTTCCCCTATCCATCCATGCGTGACACCACCGATGACCGGTGAGTGGGGCGCACCATAGTCGATCAGCCACGTTGACCCGTCAGAACACCCCGGCCGTCGAGGCCTCGGTGGGCTATTGGCGATGGCGCTCGAATAGTCGCGAAGTCGTCGGGAACGGTGCCGAATTCGACGGCTCGTCTTGACGGCGTCTTTATGGGCTGACTCCTAGTGTTCCCGGTGAGGCCGACCGCTGACGGCCCTCGATCGGCCTCGGCCGACGAGCGCAACACCGACTCCCCGATCCGATCCCCCCGATGAACCCTGCTCGAACCCATCCGGCTCCGCCGGTCCGAACCGCCACGCCGACCGCCGCCGCGCCGGGCACCGTCGTCGCCTCAGCGCCCCGAGTGTTGCCCGGCGCTGCCCACCGGGCCGCCATCGGCCTGCTGCTCGGCGCAGTGGCGCTGGCCTTCGCCGACGCTTCGGTCGTTGCGCTGGCGCTACCAGACCTGTACGTCGAGTTCGAGACGTCGATCCCTGCGGTCTCGTGGGTGCTCGCCGTCTACGCCCTCACCGCCGCCGTCGCCAGTCTCGCCGGCCTCCGGCTGCTGGCCCGGACCCCGGGACCATTGGTGGCCGCCGCCGGCTCCGCCGTCTTCGCGGCCGCCTCGGTCGCGGCGGGATTGGCCCCCTCACTGCCTGTCCTCATCGTGGCCCGTGGCATCCAGGGGATCGGCGCTGCGGCGCTGATCGGCGGCGCGTACAGCCTGTTGGTCGGCCTCGCCGGCGAGCAACGTCGGGCCGTGACCTGGTGGTCGGCTGCGGGTGCTGCGGGAGTCGTGCTCGGTCCTGCCCTCGGCGGGTTCGTCACGCAAGCAGCCGACTGGCGGGCCGTGTTCCTGCTCCAAGCGCCTGTCGCCCTGGGCGCGCTCGGTGTGGCCTGGGTCGCGCGCGGAACACAAGCCGGGTTCACTCCCGCAGCGCGGCGACGGCCCCGGGGCGCCCTCGTCGCCGACGGAGCCCTCGCACTGACATTCGGGGCGCTCGTTGGCGCCCTGTTCCTGGGCGTGATCCTGCTCGTGGTGGTGTGGGGGCTGTCACCAGCCGTCGGTGCCCTCGTCGTGACCGCCCTACCGGTCGGCACCCTGGTCGCCCGCCGGATCGGCGACCGGCTGACCCTTGCCGGCGCCGCCGGCGCCGGGGGCGCCGTACTCGCCGGCGGCCTGGCCGCCCTGGCGCTGCTGCCGTCGGTCAGTCTCGTCTGGGCGGGCGCCGCGCTGGCCCTGTGTGGGCTTGGCTTCGGCCTGTTGGCCGGCGCGCTCGGCCCACTCGCCGTCCCCTCGACCGGCGGTCTCAGGGCTGCCACGCTCTCCTCGGGTGCCCGCCACCTGGGCCTGGTGATCGGCCTGGCCGTGATCGCTCCGGTGCTCGCCGCCGATGTCACCACCGCCGCCGCGGTTGCCCCACTCCCCGCTACCGCCACGATGCTCGACGCGCCGATCGGTGGGATCGACAAGGTCCGCATCGCCCTGGACATCCGTGACGAGCTGGCCGACGCCCCGGACGGCGAGGTGCCCGACCTGGACCCGGTGTTCCTCCGCAACGGCGCCGCCGACGACGCCGGCGTGGCCCAACTGCAAAGCGACCTCGAACGCAGTGTGCAGGAAGTCCTGACCCGATCGTTCCGCGCCGCGTTCACCATCGCCGCCGTGCTCGCCGCGCTGGCCGGGATCGTCGGCTTGGTGGCGCTGGCCCTGAGTACGACACCGAGCCGCCGGCCGGGCTCGGCCGGCGTGTGGCTCAGCGCCGCGCTCGTCGTCGGATCGGGCATCGCCCCGATCGGCGCGGTGGCGGCCGGTGCGGCTGAGGCCGGCACGATGGAGATCACCGACCCGTGCACCGCAGCGCCCGACCCGTACCCGGGCTCGGGCTTCGACGCCGCGGCCCAACGCATGGTGCTGTCGGGCCTCAACGGGGCAGCCTGCGAGCTGGATGTGAGCCGCGAGGAGCTCGTTCTTTCCCTCGAGCCCCGCAGCGGGATCGACGAAGTCCGGTGGGACCCGGACACGATCGAGTCGGCCCTACGCTCCGGCGTCGGCCGGGCCATCGACGACGCCGAGGACCGGGGCACGGTGCCGGGCTGGATCGCCGCCGCGCTCGGCCCGATCGTCGACCACGCACCGATCTCCTGGTTCCTCGACGTGGTGGGGGTGCAGTGATGCGCATCCTGGTCGTCGAGGACGAACCCGATCTGGCCGCTGCCGTGGCGGCCAGCCTGCGCCACGACGGTTACGCCGTGGATATCGCCGCCGGCCGTGCCGATGCCCTCGAGCGGATCGCGGAGAACGACTACGACCTGATCAGCCTCGACCTGAGCCTTCCCGACGGCGATGGTGTCGACGTCTGCCGCTCGGTTACAACGGGGGCCGGGTCGCCCGCTGCACTGCGACCGAAGATCATCATGCTCACCGCCCGCGACAGCATCGACGATCGCATCCGCGGCCTCGATGAGGGCGCCGACGACTACCTGGCCAAGCCGTTCTCGCTGGGTGAGCTCGGCGCCCGGGTCCGGGCCCTGCTCCGGCGCGACACCGACACGGCCGGCGCCCTGCTGCAGCGGGCCGGCATCGAGCTCGACGCCGCCCGCCACGAGGTGCGCTACCACGGCGAACCGGTCGAGCTCACGGCCAAGGAGTTCGCGCTGCTGCGCTGGTTCCTGCTCCACCCCGACGAGGTCCACAGCGCCGAACGCCTGCTCGAGCACGTCTGGGACGAACACGCCGACCCCTTCACCAACACGGTCAGGGTGACCATCTGCAATCTGCGCCGCAAGCTGGCCACGACCGGTGAGGCCGGACAGCCGATCGAGACGCTGCCCGGTCGGGGCTACCGCTTGAGAGACGCTGCGTGAGTGCCCAGCGCGGCCCGTCGATCCCCACCCGACGTCGGGTTCGAACCCGCCTGGCGATCGGCATGACCGTTCTGGCCTTTCTCGTCGCGGCTCTCGTCGGTGTCGGCGCAGCTGCCCTGGCCACGTGGCGATCCGATGATCCCGTGTCCAGCACCAGGGCGGGAGCGGCCCGGGTCGGCGACGACGTCGCGCTGGTCCTGGTAGCCGAGGACGGCGGCGCCGACGCTGCCGCGCAGGCCCGCCACGACGCCCTGCGGTGGATGATCGTGACGCTGGGAGCCTCGTTGGTCCCTGCGGTGGGCCTCGGCTGGTTCGCCGCCGGGCGGCTGCTCGGCGCCCTCGATCGGGCGGTGGCCGAGACCGAGATCGCCGAGCGCCAGCGCCAGCGCCAGCTCCAGGAGGTCGTGCACGAGTTGCGTACCCCGCTCGCAGTCGTGAGCGCCAACCTCGAGTTGGTGGTCACCCAGCACGACCTCGACGCCGAGGCGGCCGGATTCGTCGATGCGTCACGGCGAGCCAGCGAGCGGATGCGCCGCACCATCGACGACCTGGCCGGCCACGGACGCCTGGCTGTCGACGCCGGTGCCGGGCCGCTCGACCTGGGCGCCGAGGTCGCCGCCATCGTCGCCGAGCACGACGGTCCTGCTCGGTCCCGCGGCGTCCACCTGCTGGTGAACGGCGCAGAGGCTGACCCGGACGACGATTCGACCATCGCGCGGGGCCCGCTCACGGTGCCCGCCACCGATCGGGCGGTGGTGCGGACGACGCTCGGGAACCTGCTCGGCAATGCCCTGCGCTTCGCGCCGTCCGGCTCAGCGATCACCGTGAGCCTCGGCGAGCACGAGGGGTGGGCGTGGGTCGCCGTCACCGACGAGGGCCCGGGCATCCCCCAGCGGCTCCAGGCCCGGGTGTTCGAGCGGGGCTGGCGAGGACGCCACGACCGGGATCGCTCGGGAGAACCCGAGGGGCAGCGGGGCCTCGGATTGACCATCGCCCGTCAGCTCACCGAGGCCCAGGGAGGCAGTCTCACCCTCGACTCCGAGGATGGTGCAGGTGCGACGTTCACCGTGTGGCTGCCGCTCGACTCCGAGGCGGTGCGAGCCGACGTCGTGACCGGCGGCGGCCCTCGGCCCCGCGTCCGGCCGTGGTGTCGACCGGAACCGGTTCCGGCTTGATGCTGGCTTAACACCGGTGTCCGTACTGTTCCTGGTGAACCCACCACGGAGGACCTCGAGTGACCCTTGTCGACGACGCCACGACCCCGCCGCGGCCGCCCCACCGCACCTGGCACGATCTTCCGGCGACGCCCCCGATCGCCGACGTGATCCCCTGGCCGGAACCCGCCGCAACGGCGGCCGAGGCACCCACCGACGAAGTTCCCGTGGTGGGTCAGGCCGGCGATCCACCCGGGGAGGATCGCCCGACGCAACCGCGACCGAAGACGATCGCCCTGGCGGTGGGCGCCGCGATCGTCGTGGTGGGCCTGGTCGCCGGGCTCATGGCTTGGCAGGGTCGTGACAACGCCCTGGCCACACCAGTCCTCCCGTCGTCCAACGCCGGCAGCCCAGCCGCCGTCGCGGCTGCTCTCGCCCCTGCGGTCGTGCAGATCGAGGTCGGTGGGGCAGGCGGAATCGATCTCGGGACCGGGATCGGGTCGGGCGTCATCTACGACACCGCCGGCCTGATCCTCACCGCCCACCACGTGGTGGCCGGTGCCGACGAGGTGACGGTGCGGACGGCCGACGAGCGCACCATCGCCGGCCGGGTCGTCGGTCGAATCCCCGAGCGCGACCTCGCCATCGTGGCGCTCGACAACGCCGACGACCTCGTCGCCGCTGCCATCGCCGATCCGGGAAGCGTGGAGGTCGGCGAGACGGCCATCGCCCTCGGGAGCCCGTTCGGTTTCCAGCAGTCGGTCACCGCCGGCATCATCTCGGGCCTCGACCGCGAGCTCGAGACGCCGATGGGCACGCTCACCGGCCTCATCCAGACCGACGCTCCCATCAACCCCGGCAACTCCGGAGGGCCGCTGGCCGATGCCGAGGCCCGAGTGATCGGCATCAACACCGCGATCGCGTCGATGTCGGGCGGCAACGACGGCGTCGGATTCGCCATCCCGGTGGAGGACTTCGCCGACCTGCTGCAGGAGGTCGAGGTCGCCGGTGGTGTGGACGCGCCGACGGTACCGGCGCCGCAGGACGCGGGCGGTCTCGGGGGCCTGATCCCCGGACTCGACCAGCTACCCGGACTCGACCAGATCCCGGGACTCGATCAGCTCCCGGGGCTCGATGAGCTGCTCGAGGAACTGCTCGGCTCGAGTGGGCTCACCGACGAGCTCGACCAGCTTCTCCAGGACCTCGGGATCGACGGCCAGAGCCTGCTCGACGAGCTTCTCGGCACCAACGAGGGCGACTTGGGGACGGGGGAACCGTCATGACCGCGACCGAATCGACCGTCTTCGACTCCCCCTACGCCGATACGACCCTGGCCCGTGAACGGCTCCAACAGGTACTCGCCGAGCTGGAGGCGATCGTCGTCGGACAGGAGCGGGTGCTGGAGCGAGTTCTGGTCGCCCTGCTGGCCAACGGACACTGCCTGCTCGAGGGCGTGCCCGGTCTGGGCAAGACGCTGACCGTCGCCACGTTGGCCAGGACGCTCGGCGGCACCTTCACCCGCATCCAGTTCACTCCCGACCTGTTGCCCACGGACATCGTCGGCACCCGTGTCTACCGACCCTCGACCGAGCGCTTCGACGTCGAGCTCGGCCCGATCTTCGCCAACTTCGTGCTGGCGGACGAAATCAACCGGGCACCGGCCAAGGTGCAGTCGGCGCTGTTGGAGGTGATGGCTGAGCGCCAGGTGTCGATCGGGGGCGTCACCCATCCCGTACCCAACCCCTTCCTGGTGCTCGCTACCCAGAACCCCATCGAGTCCGAAGGTGTCTACCCGCTGCCCGAGGCCCAGCGCGACCGATTCCTCATGCGGATCCCGGTCGACTACCCGACCGCGGCCCAGGAGCACGAGATCGTCAACCGATCCCGACGGCCGCAGGCACCGACGGCCACCATCCTGTCGCCCGACGACGTGCTCGCGCTGCAGGCCACCGCGGCCGCCGTGCACGTCGACCCGTACGTGCAGGACTATGCGATCCGGCTGGCCCTGGCCACCCGACGCCCGGCCGAGCACAAGGTCCCCATCGAGGGCTTGCTCGCCTACGGCGCGAGCCCCCGCGCCAGCATCGGCCTCGTCCGTGCCGGCCAAGCGCTCGCCCTGCTCCGGGGCCGAGACCAACTGCTGCCCCAGGACGTGTACGACGTGGCCTACGACGTGTTGAACCACCGGCTCGTGCTGTCCTTCGACGCCGTTGCCGACGGAGTGACCGTCGACGACGTGTTGGTCACCGTGCTCACGACCGTCGTCGCGCCGCGCCTGTCGGCGCCCTCGGCGTCTGGATGGGTACCGGGCGACGGGGCCGGAGGGCTGCCCTGATGGGGGCGAGCCCCCGCCGACCGGGCCCACCCTCGGGGGTGCAGGCGCTGCCCCGCCGCAGCCGGGTGACCTCGCCGACGCGTGCACCCATCGATCGGCTCCAGCTCAGTGTGCTGCGCCGCCTGGACGGCCTGCTCGCGGGCGACCACGCCGGCTTGTTCCCCGGCCATGGCACCGACCGGGGCGAGGCCCGCCCCTACGTGGCCGGCGACGATCCCCGCCACATCGACTGGGCGGTCACCGCCCGCAACGCCGAGCCCCACGTGCGCGACACCATCGCCGACCACGAGCTCGAACTGTGGCTGGTGCTCGACGCCTCGTCCAGCCTCGCCTTCGGCACGGCCCGCGCCGACAAACACGAGCTGGCCTGGGCCGCCGCCGGCGCATTCGCCCTGCTCGCCTCCAAAGGCGGCAACCGGGTCGGTGCCGTGCGCGCGTCGGCGGAGCGGCGGTACCTCCCGGCCCGAAGCGGGCGGGCCCACGTCGGGGCGGTGCTCGCCGCCCTGCGGGAGCCGCCGGTCGAGGGCGACGCCGGCGATCTGGTTGCCGGAATCGACACCGTCCGCCGGGTGGCCCGACGGCGGGGGATGGCCGTGGTGGTGTCGGACTTCCTCGGTACGCCTTCCTGGGAGCGACCGCTGCGAGCGCTGGCCCACCGTCACGAGGTGGTGGCGATCGAGGTACGGGACCGTCGGGAGGACGAGCTGCCCGACGTCGGGATGATCGCAGTGGCAGACCCCGAGTCCGGACGGCGCCGCTTGCTCGACACGGCCCCGGCGACGACCCGGCATCGATACGCGGCCCTCGCCGCGGCGAGACGGGCCGAGACGGCGGCCCGGTTGGCCTCCTGTGGAGTCGACCACCTCGTCCTGCGCACCGACCGCGACTGGGTACTCGACCTCGTGCGCTTCGTCGCCGGCCGTCGCAGCCGCCTCCTCGCCGCCGGAGCCCGACGGTGAGCGACTTCACCTTCCTCGCGCCGGCCCGGCTGGTGTTGCTGGCGCTTCCCTTGGTGTTGGCGGTGGGCTACCTGGTGGCCCGATCCCGGCGCCGGCGTTTCGCCCTGCGGTTCACGACCCTCGACCTCCTCGACGAAGTAGCGCCCGACCGGCCCGGGTGGCGCCGCCACCTCCCGGCGGTGGCCATGCTCGCGGGGACGATCGTGGCCACGCTGGCCGTCGCCCGGCCGGCGGTCGCCAGGTCTGACGGCGAGGCGCAACGCATCGTCGTGCTGGCCATCGACACCTCGCTGTCCATGGAGGCTACCGACGTCTCGCCCTCCCGGGTCGAGGCCGCCAAGGCCGCGGCCGGTGATTTCCTCGACTCGGTGCCCGACAACGTCGCCGTGGGCGTCGTCGGCTTCGACGGGCGGGCCCGGCAGCTGATCTCCCCCACCACCCGGTTGGAGGCAGTGCGCCGCACCATCGACCGGGTCCAACTGGGCGAGGGCACTGCGATCGGCGACGCCGTGCTGCTGGCGCTGGACGCAGTCGACTCGGCGGCCGCCACCGTCGTCGCCGACCGCTCGACGGCGGCCGGCGACCCGGGCGCGAGCCGAGGGACGATCGTGCTGTTGTCCGACGGGGAAACGACAGAGGGGCGACCCAACGACGAAGCCTCGGCCGAGGCCCGGGCCCAGGGGATCGCGGTGAACACGATCGCCTTCGGCACCGACGGCGGAACCATCTCGGACCCCATCGCCGGAGTCGTGAACGTGCCGGTCAACAGGGAGGCGCTGCGGCAGTTGGCAGCCGAGACCGACGGTCGGGCCCTCACCGCTGACACTGCCGAGGAACTGAGCCAGGTCTACGAGGAGCTGGGTCGCAGCGTGCAGGTGGACGTCGAGCGCCGCGAGGTGACCGACTGGTTCGCCGCCGCCGCCCTCGCCCTGCTGATGCTCGCCGGTGCCGGTTCGCTGGTGTGGTTCGGACGCCTTCCCTGACGAGCGCGCGATCCGAGGCTGACCCGTACCATCCGGCCATGCTGCAAAACCAGCCTCAGCTGATCGCCTACGTCGACCGGCTGGCAACCGATCTCCGTGGTCTGGACAGGCTCCTCCGGAACGAGCTGGTCGGCGCGTTCGGTGGCGTGCACCTGCTGCCGTTCTTCGACCCCATCGACGGCGCGGACGCAGGGTTCGACCCGCGCAACCACACCGAGGTCGACGCGCGGTTGGGTACCTGGGACGACGTCGGCAGGATCGGCACCGACTTCACGGTGATGGCCGACCTGATCGTGAACCACGTGTCATCCGACTCGCCGCAGTTCCGCGACTGGCAGGAGCACGGAGCCGAATCCCCTTGGGCCGGTATGTTCCTCACCCCCGAGCAGGTCTTCCCCGGCGGGGCCGACGATGACGAGGTGGCACGAATCTACCGCCCTCGACCCGGCCGCCCCTTCAGCAACTACGAGATCGCCGGGGAGGGGCGTCTGGTCTGGACCACCTTCACGCGGCACCAGATCGACATCGACCTGGAAAGCCCTGCGGCCTGGAGCTACCTGATGACGGTGCTCGACCGGTTCGCCGTTGTCGGCGTCGATCTCGTCCGGCTCGACGCTGTCGGCTACGCAATCAAGAAGGCCGGTACGTCCAGCTTCATGATCACCGAGACGTTCGCACTCATCGCCCGGATCACCGAGCAGTGTCGGGCGCGCGGCATGGACGTGCTCGTCGAGATCCACTCCCACCATCGACAACAGAAACAGATCGCAGGCCAGGTCGACCGGGTTTACGACTTCGCCCTGCCGCCGCTCGTGCTCCACGCACTCCACACCGGCGACGCCCAGCCGCTGCAGGACTGGCTTCGCATCGCGCCCCGCAACTGTGTGACCGTGCTCGACACGCACGACGGGATCGGGATCGTCGACGTGGCGCCGCACGGTGACCTTCCCGGGCTGTTGTCGGCTGAAGCCGTCGAGACGCTCGTCGAGACGATCCATGACGCGACCGATGGCCGTTCCCGCGAGGCGACCGGTGCTGCAGCATCCAATCTCGATCTCTACCAGATCAACACCACCTTCTTCGAAGCGCTCGGCTCCGACGATCGAGCGCTCTTCCTCGCACGCCTCATCCAGGTGTTGAGCCCGGGAATCCCGCAGGTCTACTACGCAGGTCTGCTCGCAGCACCGAATCAGATGGACCTGCTCGGCCGGACCGGCGTCGGCCGCGACATCAACCGTCCGTACTACGACACCGACAGTCTCTCTGCGGCGCTCGCCCTCCCCATCGTCCAGGATCTGTTGGGCCTGCTCCGCTGGCGCTGCGCCCACCACTGGCTCTTCGACGGGTCCTTCGAGCTCCTCGACTCGCCGGCGACCGAGCTGGCCATTCGATGGTCGTCGAACGACGAGGTACTCGAGGCCGGCATCGACGTGGCTGCCCGGACCTTCCGGCTCGAGCTCGCCGACGCAGTCCTGACCGAACCGTCAGACTTCAGTCGGTGCTCCTGAGCCCGGTCGCCGCGGTGACGGACTCGACGCAGTCGGACACCAGCGCAGTTGGGACGGGCTCGCCGACGGCAGCCAGCGAACGCTCCTGATGTGACGAAGGGCTCTTGCGACTCGGCGTCGATTCGCCCGACGCTGGAGTTGAACTTCGAAGGTCGCCAGAAAGAGGCAGGTCAGATGTCGATCTCAACCCGGTTTCAACCGTCTCGGCGGGCAGCACAGCGGGGCGAGCCATCACAGCCTCAGCACACCCAAGACGGCCAACTGCTCCGTTGGGGCGGGGGTGCCGGCTTGGCCGGCGCGGCGCTCCTGCTCGGCGCAGCCGCGGTCGTGGGGATCCTGGGGTTGCCGGATGCGTCCGATGTCGAGACTCTCACGGACTTCACCGACATCGAGTCGGGTCGCATCGTCGAGCACTTCCTCTATCTCGGTGCGGTGATGCTGTTCGCCGTTCATGTCTTCGTCCTCCACCAGTTGCTCAGGACGGCCCATCCGGCTGCTGCCCTTTCCGGCACCGTCATGGCCGGGTTCGGCTTCGTCATCATGGCCGCCAGCGCCCTGCTGCACGTCTCGACATCGCCCCTGGCCGATCTGTACACCGATCCGGACACACCCCCTGAGAACCTGGAGGCGATCGAGTACGCCTGGTATGGCGCCCAGAGCGTGTTCGACACGATGCTCGCGACGGGCGTGCTACTCGTCCCGATCGGGATCGTTCTCTTCGGGGTCGCGATGCGGAGCACCCCTGTGTTCGGTCCCCGCCTCACCATGCTCACCATGGCGCTCGGCACCGTGGGAATCATCGGCGGCGCCATCGCCGTGATCGATCCCGGATCAGCGGCCTCCGCCGCCAGCGTCTTGGCCATCGCAGTGTTCCACCTGAGCATCGGTTGGCGGACGCTGACACTGGGGAACGAGGCGTGCATCGACCTCACGGACATGGAGTCGACTCCAAACACCCCGTCGACCCGCACGGAACGCAGGAAGGGAGAACCATGATGATCGAACCGAGCACACAAGAACACCCCGAGACGAACCAAGCCCCCACCGACCATTCGTCGTTGGCCGACACCGACCTGCGGCGAGCTGCAATCCGTCGCCTCAAGAAGAAACGGGCCTTCCGAAGCCATGTGTTCGTCTACGTGACCATCAACGTTCTGTTCTGGACGGGTTGGATCGTCGGTGGGCTCGTCGATCGTTGGGTCTTCCCGTGGCCGATCTTCCCCACCGTCTTCTGGGGCCTCTTCGTCCTGGGGATGGCCCGAGACCTGTACGGGACCGACTCGATCTCCGAGGAACACATCCAACACGAGATCGATCTGCTTCGACACACGTCACGCAGACCTGACACCCACTCCCACGAGTCGCGCTGAGCGCGCAGGCGGCAGCCATCTACGACCGATCTCGACGACCGGCACATCGTGCTGCTCACTGTCTCACGCGGCTGCGGAGACGAAAGCCACCAGTAGTTCGTCGAGGTCAGCTGATGTGCCCGCAGTGGCCGAGTAGAACCATGGGCTGCCCGCTGTGGCCCATGTGGCGTTGACCACGGAGTCTTCTCCCGGCTCGTCCGCGATACCGCACGTCGTGTTCCAGGTCACCCAGAACAGGTCGCCATCACGTCCGTAACCATCAACCTCCCAGTCGGCGCCGGTGGTCAGGACCGCCACGAACTGGTCGCCGGTACCTCCATCGGGGGACACCTTTATCCCCTGGAAGCCGATGCTGCTGCACCCCACGGGCTGAGTGACGCCAAAGGACACAGCGACGCGATCGGGACCAGAGGGTTCGATACTGCGTTCGCCCCCCAGCAGCACCGCAGGCAGGTCGTCGAACACTGCGGTGATCCCTTCGGCGTCGTCGGGCAGCGCAACATCGCCCAGACCCAGTGGGGCTCTGGCAGGGGGCAGCAACGAAGGGTCCGGCAGCTCGAACTCAGGCTCGTCCGGTGGCGGCTCGGCGCGGCCGACGGCCAGCGGTGCACAGTATTCGTCGTCGACGCCATTGGCCCGTACGAAGACGCACGCCGACTCGGGCAGCCCGAACTCGTCGAACGCCTGCTGCATCCCGGTGTTGGCAGCGCAGCCTTCCGTGGTCTGGAATATGTCACCGATCTGGAGGAATTCATCGCCTACCGATCGAATCCCGATGGCGCACAACTCGATCTCGGTTTCCTCCCAAACCAGTCGTCCGCCGAGGTCTTCGACGTCGGCCTCTCGAAGCGGGGTGAATGTCCTGATCATGAAGACCGTGTGGATGCCGACGCCCTCATCGTCGAGCGCGATTCTCCACTCGCTGAACTCTGTCTGGTCATCCGAGTCGGAGCACGCGCCCACGATGGAAGCAACAGCCGCCAGCGCGACGATGGCAAGCAGCCTTCGCATGGAGTTGCCTCCTTTCCAGCACTATGGGCACCAGCCCGTGATGGGACGATAGAGGCGTTCGTCCACCGTCCCAGATCGCCCGGTAGTCGCACCCGACAACGCGGCCTCGGCGCGGGCGCTGGCCAAGAACGGCTTCGTGGCCGTGGGGGATCCCGATGGCGAGGAACAGATCTACACGCTGTCACTCCGCGGCGCCGACCCCCGGGGCGCGGCTGCTCGGTTCGGCGCCCGCGTCACGTTCTGAGCGACTCCACCAGGCTCGGCTTGGCCGGCCCGGTCGTCACATCTCGGTATCGGCGGGGATGAGAACCACCGGCCGGTCACTGCGGTGCAGCGCCTTCAACGCGACGCCTCCGATTCGGAGACCGGTGAAGCCGCCGAGACCTCGCGCTCCGACCACGACAACGTCGGTGCGCTCGTCCTTCGCGGTCTGCAGGAGCGCATCAGCAGCGTTGGCACCCTGGAGCGCAACCGCTTCGAAGTCCACCCCTTCAGCCGTGAGCTCGCTTGCGAGGTCATCACGGATCCGACCTTCGAGCTCGTTCCGCCAGTTCTGCGCGCTCGTGGTGGGAATCCCCTCGAGGTACGGCTGATCCACCGTGGCCACGACGATTCGCAACTCGGCCACCGCCGCCAGTCCCCGAACCCACAGGAGCGCGGCTCGCGATCCCGGGGAACCGTCAGCGCCCACCAGCACGCTTCGGACGGGGATCGACACTGCGCCGCCGACGACGGCGACGGGTACCGGAGAATTGTGGGCCAGCCATTCGGCGACACTCCCGAAATGCAGAAGCCCGGGGCCGGCCGACCGACCGATTCGCCCGACGACGACGAGATCAGCCTGCTCCCGGTCAGCGACACGAAGGATCCCCTGTCTCGGATCACCTCGTTCGACCACTGTCCGCACTCGCACGTCACCGAGCCCGGCTACGCCGCTCCACGTTTCGAGCTGCTGCTGTTGTTCCGTCAACAATGCCTCGACTCGTTGGGGTGGCAGCTCGGATTCGGTCGGCACGAAGCCGGTCATCACCACGATCTCTGCCTGATGGAGCTCAGCGAGGTGGGCGGCCCAGCGCATGGCATTGGCGGCACCGGCAGATCCATCTGCACCGACCACGATCGTCTTCATGCCAAAGCAACCTTGTTCGGGGCTCTCACCGGGGGCTCCTATCTCTACCGCGCCTCACGAGCGCTGCCGACATCATCGATGACGAGCGGCGACGCCGGAAGGGTCGAAGGTCCCCGTGGTGTCCGATGCCGCGGGACCTTGGCCCCTGGGGCGATTAGCGTCTTCGGCACCTCGAGACATCCGAAAGCGACTCCATGCATCGATTCACCAACATCTTGTTCTGCCCGCTCGGTGACAAACACAACCCGGCAGCAGCACGGCGGGTCGCAGACCTCGCGGCCCGCAACGACGCAGAGCTCACGCTGTTCGGTGTGATCGCTGAGCCGTCCAGATTGCAGCGAGCGTTGCACCGCGCCGACTACATCGACGCGATCCGGGAGGCCGAGGCGAGGGCGCTGACGACGAAGCTGGCTCGTTGCGCGCCCGACACCACAGCCGGCCGGATCGAGACGAGGATCACAGCCGGCAGCCCCTCGCTGAGCATCATCGAGCGAGTCCTGATCGCCGATCACGACCTCGTGGTCGTCACCACCGACGAGGACGACGAGGACCGCGCCGACATCAAGCGCCTGCTCCGCAAGTGCCCCTGCCCGGTGTGGGTGATTCGTCCCACCAGGGCCAGAGTCCAGCGAGTCCTCGCGGCCGTGAATCCAGAGCCGTCCGAGACCGAGCTGAATCGCACGATTCTCGAGCTCGCCTCATCGATGGTCGACGAGTACGGCGGCGAGCTCCACGTCGTGCACGCCTGGAAGCTCTACGGCGAGGCGACCATAGGTTCTTCCGCGTTCATGCACACCTCTGCGGCGGAAATCGACGCACTCCTGGAGCGCGAGCGAGCTACTCACCGTCAGGCGCTCGACGACTTGTTGACCGCTTCGGGTGTCGAATCCGAGTCGTGGCGGATCCATCTCGAAAAGGGTCCGCCGGCGGAGATCGTTCGTGCAATCGTGGCGAAGCACAGGATCAATCTTCTCGTGATGGGCACGGTTGCTCGCACCGGTGTCGCCGGTCTGATCATGGGGAACACGGCCGAAGCGGTCCTGAACAGCGTGCGGTGTTCGGTCATCGCCGCCAAGCCGCCCGGATTCGTCTCGCCCCTTCATCTGGTTGCCAAGTGACTGCCGGCTCCGCGAGCCTCGACTGAGCGCATGGCCCGGCTCAGGACCGCGTTGCCCGTGTTGGTCCTTGCGGCGGTCGGCACGGGTTGGTTGGTGTTCGCCGTCGGGTCGGCGTGGGGTGCGTTGGTGCTCGTCACTCACGCAGCGCTGGGAACCGCACTACTGGTCGGCGCGACGGTCGTGCTCGGCGCGGGCCGGTTCGAACGAAGCGCCGTTCCGCAGGTGGCGCTGGCCGTGGCCCTGATCACCACTTCGATCCTCGGTCTGGCTCACGCCATCGCCGGGGTCGAGTCCATCGGGGGTCGGGCGGTTCTCGTCACCCACATAGAGCTCGGCATGCTGTCGCTGGTGATCATGATCTGGTGGGCGCTGCGAAACCGGAGCCGTGAGAGCGTCGTCGATTCATCTCGCCGGGCGCTGCTCCATCCGGCTCGACTCGTCGGTCTTGCGCTGCTCATCCGTGGTGGGACAGAGGGCCTGGTGCGCGCCCTCTCCCTCCCAGGATCAGAACGTCGACGAACCGGCTCGTACCCACGGGGTTCGTTCGATCCCGGTTCCATGCCGATGACCATGTGGCTCCGCGACGAACGGCCCGACATCGACGTGGCCGATTGGACGCTGACCGTCCGGGGTCCAACGACCAGCCGCTCGTGGACCTACGAAGAGCTCGCCGCCTTGAATGACGGCATTCGGGCGACTCTCGACTGCACGAGCGGCTGGTTTGCCACCCAGGATTGGGGTGGGGTACTGCTTGATCGTCTCGTTCCCGATACCGAGGGTGGCCGCAGCCTGGTGGTCAGGTCTGCGACCGGCTACCAGCGCAGGTTTCCCATCGACGACGTCGGGCACTTGATGCTTGCCACCCGCGTGGGAGGTGAGCCGCTTCGAAGCGGGCATGGACACCCTCTCCGTCTCGTTGCGCCGAATCGCCGGGGCTTCTGGTGGGTGAAATGGGTGGTCGAGATCGAGATAGAGGATCGGCCTTGGTGGTGGCAGTCGCCGTTTCCGCTCCGATGATGCGGCAACGAGGCCGGCCATCAACAGACGAAAGGCCCTGGCGGCGGGGATGACCCGAAGCGCACGGTTGACCCATGTCGAGATGGTTCAAGGCGATCGCGTCGGAGTCGGCGTTGGCACTCGAGCCGCGACGGCTCGTCGGTCTCGTCGTTGCGGTGCTGGCTCTGTCGGCTTCGATCGCCGTGTTCCTCGCTCAGGTCGAGGTGACCGATCAGGCCCTGGCGGAGACCAGGAGCTGCGGCTCGGCGTTCGACAGTGCCTCCGATCGGTCGGGTTGGGAGCTGTGGTGGGCCCGCGATCTCGATGAGCCCGACGACGGTGTTCGCGCTGCGCTCGTCCGCAGCCACCTGTGTCCAGCCGCCGTCAACAAGAGGATCGGCGCGGCGGCGGCGCTGGGTGGGGCGGGCGTCATCGCCGCCTTGCTTGCCGGATGGAAGGCTCGGTCGGGGTTGCGGCATGGTTCGGCGAGGGAGACGACTGGTGGCCGAATCGCCCTGCTCGGGCGGGCGACCTCGTTGGCGGGCGGGGTTCTCACTGTCGCGGGCCTGATTGCGGTCATCCTTCTGGTCGCCGACGCAGACTCGACGCTGTTCCTGTACACCGATCGCCTGGTAGTCGGCGTGGTGGGGCTGATCGTGTTGATACCGACGATGGCGCTGTTCGTGATCGGACGGATGCTTGCACTGGCCGGCGCGCATCTGGATCGTTTGGACGGGGAACGAGACCATGGCTAGGAGCCTGGCGGTGCTCGTGATGGTGGCAACGTTGACGGCCGGCTGCGCGTCGAGCGCCCCGACCGCAGTATTGGAGTCGTCGCAGCGCTTCGGTGACAGCATCGAGCTTCCGACCCCCGACCGCTCGGGTTCGGCCACGCTGGAACAGGTGCTGTCGCAGCGGAGGTCGCAACGAGAGTACGCGTCCGACGAGCTCCCACTGGCAACGATCGGCCAGCTGTTCTGGGCCGCCCAGGGTGTCACCGACGCTGCCGGTCATCGAACGTCACCTTCGGCTGGAGCCGCGTATCCCCTCGAGCTCTATGCCGTCTCCGCGACCACGTTCATGCACTATCTGCCTACCGGTCATCGGCTCGAGCAGCGCCCCGACGACACGACGCTGGCCCAACTGGCGGCGGCCGCGTTCGATCAGGAGTTCGTCGGTTCCGCCCCCGTCGTGATGGTGATCACCGGTACTTGGGCACGAACAGAAGCCGAGTACGGCGCGGTGGCCGACGACCTCGTGAACCGGGAGGCAGGCCACGCTGCGCAGAACCTTCTCCTTCAGGCCACAGCCCTCGGACTCGCGGCAGTTCCCGTCGGCGGTTTCGACCCGGCAACGGTGGCTCGGCTCTTGGCTCTTCCGCCCGGAGAGGACGTGCTCTACCTGCTGCCCGTCGGCCATCCAGCATCTTCTGACGGCCCCTGAGGCTCCCACGACTTCTGGCCGCTCGAGTCGGGCCGATTCCGGTCCTGGGCGACCTGCGGCGACATCTAGGGTCATGGGCATGGAAATCACCGCGCAGCAAGCCAGAGTTCTCGGTTGCCTCATCGAGAAGGCGGAGACCACGCCCGACAGCTATCCGCTGAGCTCGAACGCACTCCGAGCGGCCTGCAACCAGGCGACCAATCGCGATCCGGTGGTCGACTACGGCGAACGCGAGGTCGATGCGCACATGCTCGAGCTCCGCCAGCTCGGTCTGGCGCGCACCGTGACCGGGAGCGGTCATCGGGTCGGCAAGCACAAGCATGTCGTCGACGAGGCACTCGGCCTCGACGGCCATGAGCTCGCCGTGCTCGCAGTGCTGATGCTGCGGGGAGGCCAGACGCGCAACGAGATCACGAACCGAACATCACGGTACGCCCGAGGCCCCGACGGTGATGCTGCCGCGGTCGACGCGGCCATAGACCGGCTCGCCGCTCGTTCCGATCCCCTCGTGGTGCGGCTCGAACGGCAGCCCGGCGAGCGCGAGCCCCGTGTCGACCAGTGCTGGGCCGCGACCGACGAGGGTGCTGTCGCGACTCAGGCACCGGTTGATGCGGCACTCCGGTCGTCGACACCCACCCCTGCGCCGATCCCAGCCATCCCACCCGACGGGCACGATGAGGTCGCCACACTGGCTGCACGCCTGGCGGCGCTCGAAGCAGCCCTCGCCGAACAGACCCGCCGTCTCGATGAACTGCTGGAGGAGCTCGGCGACTGATCCTTGCGGATCGAGCGGACAGCGGCCAAGGCGATTCGTCAGATACCAGCTGCACCCAAGGCGTCAGCGGTCCGGCGGATGATGGCGGCGAGGTCGGGATGCTCACCCTCGAAGTCGACGGCGTACTCGTTCAGCCGGTCGCCGAGACCCTCGTGATCGTCGCTGTCCAGCGCATCGGTGATGTCGCCGGAGAGCTCGTTGGCGCGGTCCTCGCTGACGAGGTGGAGGCGCTCGGCCAGATCGACGAGCTGCTCACGTAGATGTGGTCTCATTCGTGACAGCGTACGCGTTGTCCGTCCGCGTCGGCAGTCCGGAGGCGCCATGTGGTACCGCTTGTGGGCATTCATACGACTGAGCCGACCCCACTTCCTGGTGGGCGGATTCTTGATGTTCGGCCTAGGGGCGGCAACTGCTGGTTCCATCGGTGTGGCGGACTACGTGTGGGGGCAGATCCTGGTCACCTCGACGCAACTCACGGCGCACTACGTGAACGAGTACGCCGATGTGGAGGCCGATCGGCATGTCCAGCATCGCACGTTCTTCTCGGGTGGGAGCGGGGTGTTGGCCAACGAGGTGCTGTCGGCGCGAACCGCCTTGTACGCAGCCTGGGCCTCGACGTCGGTCGCCATCGTCGCAGGGCTGTCCTTCGTCGGTCGGAGCCCGTGGGTGACCGCAACCGCGTTCGCGGCGGTGGGCGTGTCGTGGGCCTACTCGATGCCACCGGTTCGACTGCTCGATCGCGGTTGGGGTGAAGTGGTCACCTCGGTCACCGTCGCCGGTGTCGTGCCGTTGATCGCTCCGCTGTCCCAACACATGGTGACGGCAGAGCTCTGGTGGGCGATCGCCATCCTCGTTCCGATTCACGGATCGATGATGCTGGCCTTCGAGTTGCCCGATCTCGACAGCGACGCGGCCTTCGGAAAGCGGGTACTGGCCGTGCGCCTCGGACATCGCCGCGCGGAACGGGTCATCACGGGTCTGGCCTTGTTCGGCGGGGCGATCGGCGCGCTCGGGATCGTTACCGGCGGTCTACCGGTGCCGGCGGCGTCGGCTGCGCTGGCTGTGTTGCCCGCCGCCGCGATGGTTCTGTCCATGACGAGGCGTCACGATGCTGTGCTCACCGGGTCGGCGGTGGCGATGTTCGTGATTTCGGGCGGCGGGCTGCTGGTCGGTCTCTCGATCTGATGACGCGGCCGGCTCGCCGGTCGGCTCCGTCGTCGTCAGATCCAGTCGAGGATCACCTTGCCGCATCGCCCGTCGTCGACGATCTCGAACGCGTCCCCGAACCGGTCGGCCGGGAGCCGATGGGTGATGATCGAACCGATGTCGAGGCCACTCTGCAGCATCGCCGACATCTTGTACCACGTCTCGAAGATCCGCCGACCGTAGATCCCCTGCACCTCGAGGCCCTTGAAGATCACGTCGTTCACGTCGAGGGTGATCGGGCCCGAAGGGATTCCCAACAGCGCGATCCGGGCGCCGTGGTTCATCGCGTCGAGCATCTGGTTGACCGCCGATTCTGCGCCCGACATCTCCAGGCCGATGTCGAAGCCCTCGGTCATGCCCAGTTCGGCCATCACCGGGTCGAGGTCCTCCTGCGACACATCGATCACCCGGGTTGCTCCCGCCGCGGCCGCCATGTCGAGACGGAACCGGTTGACGTCGGTGACCACGACGTGGCGGGCGCCGATGTGACGCACGATGGCCGTCGCCATCGCTCCGATGGGTCCGGCCCCGGTGATCAGCACGTCCTCGCCGACCACGTCGTAGCGCAACGCTGTGTGGGTCGCGTTGCCGAGAGGGTCGAGCACGGCGGCGGTGTCGTCGTCGATATGATCAGGGACAACGAACACGTTCTCGGCGGGAAGCACCACGTAGTCGGCGAAGGCGCCAGGTCGGGTGACACCCACACTGATGTGGTTGTGACAGAACTCTCGTCGACCCGCTCGGCAATTGCGGCAGTGACCACAGGTGATGTGACCTTCGCCGGAGACCCGTTGGCCGACCGCGAGGCCGATCACGTCGGCGCCGATCTCGGCGATCTCGCCCATGAACTCGTGGCCCACCACGAGGGGCACGGGAATCGATTCTCGCGCCCAGGGGTCCCAACGGTGGATGTGCAGGTCGGTGCCGCAGATCGACGTCTTGTGGACCCTGATCAGCACCTCGCGATCGTGGAACGTCGGCCGTTCGACCTCCTCGAGCCAGAGTCCCGGCTCGGGTTTGGCCTTCACCAGCGCCCTCATGACACCACGCCCATCTCTCTCCCGACCCGTGCGAAGGCGTCGACGGCCGTCGTGATGTCGTCGTCGGAGTGGGCCGCCGACATCTGGGTTCGGATGCGTGCCTGGTCCTCCGGTACCACCGGGAACGAGAAGGCGATGACGAACACTCCTTCGGCCAACAGCCGATCGGCCATCTCGACAGCCACGTGTGCGTCGCCGAGCATGACCGGGATGATCGGATGCCCGGCTCCCGTCAACGTGAACCCGGCCGCAGCCATGCCGTCCCGAAATCGTCGCGAGTTGCGTTCGAGCTGAGCCCGGGAGTCGTCGGCCGAGCGCAGGAGATCGAGGACCCGCAGCGTGGTGGCGGCGATCACCGGCGCCAACGAGTTGCTGAACAAATAGGGCCGCGAGCGTTGTCGCAACCAGTCGATCACCTCCTGCCGACCGCTCGTGTACCCGCCCGACGCACCGCCCATCGCCTTGCCGAGCGTGCCGGTGACGATGTCGATGCGATCGCTCACTCCGCAGTGCGCCGGGGTGCCTCGGCCGCCGGCACCGACGAAGCCCACGGCGTGCGAGTCGTCCACCATCACCATGGCGTCGTAGCGATCGGCCAGGTCGCAGACCGACACCAGGTCGGCGATCACGCCGTCCATCGAGAACACGCCGTCGGTGGCGATCAGCCGGTATCGAGCGTCGGCCGCCTCGCGCAGCCGAAGTTCGAGCTGACCCATGTCGTTGTTGTCGTAGCGGAGCCGCCGCGCCTTGCTCAAGCGGATGCCGTCGATGATCGAGGCGTGGTTCAGCGCGTCGCTGATGACGCAGTCCTGGTCGTCGAGGATGGTCTCGAACAGACCGCCGTTGGCGTCGAAGCACGAGGAGTACAGGATCGTGTCGTCGGTGCCGAGGAACCGACTCAGCTCGGCTTCGAGCTCCTTGTGCACGGTCTGGGTTCCGCAGATGAACCGCACCGACGCCATGCCGTAGCCGTGAGCGTCGAGCGCCTCACGGGCCGCGTCGACCACCATCGGGTGGTCGGCCAGCCCGAGGTAGTTGTTGGAACAGAGGTTGAGCACCGTGCGGCCGTCGTCGAGCTCGATGTGGGCCGACTGCGGCGAGGCGATCAGGCGTTCATGTTTGAACAGACCATGTTCGTCGAGCTGGGCACAGCGGCCGGCGAGGTCGTCGAGCATCGGGCTTCGAGCTGGTTGTCGCCCGGTGGGGTCGCGGCCGGCGTCGTGATCGTCGAACGGCACGTCTGCAGTCTACGAGCCTGCCGGTACGCCAAGTGGGCTCCTCCGGAGAGGAGCCCACCTGGGGTTGTCGAAGCCGGTTGATCACCAGTGACCAGTCGGCTGTGGACACCATGTGGATGCCGTCAATTCGACGATGGTCAGACCTTCTGCAGCTCCTTTTCGGGCTCGTCGGTCTCGAATGACTCGGGAACCGTGGGCTCAGGAGCCGTTTCGGGCATCTCGGGCTCGTCCTTGCCCCAGGCGGCCCAGATCACGGCCGAGCCGGTGACGGTGCAGAGGAAGCCGAGTCCGGCCAGCAGTGCTGCGACACCGAGGGCGAGCTGCAGGGTGCTGTGCGTCGCCGCACCGACTCCGAGCTCGGCAACGAGTGCGTGGGCCGTACCGCTCCAGGCCTGGTCGCGGGCCGGGCCCTCGATCGGGTGCTGGCGGTCGAAGTCGGTCCAGTAGCGGCCGTCGACGTCGAACTCATAGGTTCCGGCTTCGAAGGTCTCGCCGTTGTACTCGACGGCTTCGTCGAGCACGACGGTCTGGGTGCCGTGCAACACGTGGTAGGCGATCGTCGCCATCTGGTACATGTACTCGGTCGCGCTGTTCACGAGCGGGTTGTTGGGATCGAGGTCGGACTCGACGACGGGGAAGTTCCAGTCGTCCTCGAGCAGAGTCCGGATCGCCTGCGCGCCTTCGACGGTGCCACGGTCGATGAGAACGCCGTCCTCGTTGTAGCTCAGGGTGACGTTCTGCTGCTCACTGAAGGCTTGGAGTGAGTCGTAGCCACCTTGAACCTTGCTGTACGCAACGCCTGCGCCGATGAAGAATCCGAGGCCTACCAGAACCAGGAACGCACCGAGAACCTTCAGTCGCTTTCTCATGACAACCCCTATCTATTCTGCTCGTGAAATGTTTCACGAGACTCACAGTGGCCAGCGTGCGCCCGTTGGTTTCCGCCTGATAGGGACTTAAGTCCGTACTCTCGATGAATGGGACTTATGGCCCGGCGATGGCATGCCCTCCCATGGGTGAAAACCCCAGCGTTTGTCCCGACGGCAGGTTTCGGTGAACATCGGCTCATGCGCGCCGCACTGCTCAGGGAGCCCAAGCCGGCCGGCGATGGTCCACTGGAGATCGCCGAGATCCCCGACCCCGAGGTCGGGCCCGAAGACGTGCTGGTCCATGTCGAGGCCTGTGGCGTGTGCCGGACCGATCTCCAGCTCTGCGAGGGCGATCTTGTCGCGCAGACCCTGCCGATCATCCCTGGGCACCAGATCGTCGGCACCGTCGTGGCCCGGGGCGGCCGCGTGGCCGACGTCGACATCGGCGAGCGGGTCGGGGTGGCTTGGATCGCCGCAACCTGTGGTTCCTGCCGATTCTGCGCCTCCGGTCGGGAGAACCTCTGCGAGCGTTCGCAGTTCACCGGATGGCACCGCGACGGCGGCTTCGCCGAGCGGCTGGTGGCGCGGGCCGACTTCGTGCACCGACTTCCCGACGGAGTCGATGCCGGCGCGGCAGCACCCCTGTTGTGTGGCGGAGCGATCGGGCTGCGAGCGCTGCGGGTGTCGGGCATCGAGCCCGGCGGCCGGCTCGGCCTGTACGGGTTCGGCGCATCGGCGACGTGTGCCATCCAAATCGCCCGCCACTGGGAGTGCGACGTGTACGTGAGCACCCGATCGACCGCCGAAAGGCAGCGGTCACTCGAGCTGGGCGCAGCCTGGGCGGGTTCCTACGACGAGCAACCTCCGGTTCCACTCGACGCGGCGGTCACCTTCGCCCCGGTCGGTTCGGTCGTCGTCGACGCCCTGAAGGCCCTCGACCGGGGCGGCGTGGTGGCGATCAACGCGATCCATCTCGATCACATCCCCCAGCTCGAGTACGCCGACCTGTGGTGGGAACGGCAGATACGCAGCGTCGCCAACGTGACCCGCGCCGATGTGGCCGACCTCATGGAACTGGCCGTAGCCATTCCCATACGCACCCACGTCGAGGAACACCCGCTGGTCGATGCGAACCTCACGCTGGATCGCCTGGCTCGCGGGCTGGTGTCGGGTGCTGCGGTGTTGACCATGGAATCGCCGCCCGCCAGCTAGGGGACAAGTGCCCTTGTCGGGCTCCGTGGGCTCTGCCTACCGTCGAGTCTGGGAGGTTCATCGGTCATGAAGGCAAAGGTCAACGACAGGATCGTCATCGGCGGCCACAAGGTCGGCAGCCCGCTACGGCGGGGTCTGATCATCGAGGTAAGAGGGTCAGACGGCGCGCCCCCGTACCTGGTGCGGTGGGACAACGAGCCCGGTGAGCACCTGTTGTTCCCGGGAACCGACGCGGTGCTCGAGAGCTCGTCGCAAAGCTGACGGGCTCGTCACACCGGCGCCTCGGGCCTGGCTTCCTGGTCGGGGGTCGCCGATTCGGCGAGGTGGAGAACCCGCTGCGGATAGGGGATCGTGATATCGGCGGCGGCAAGCGTTTCGCGAATGGTGATCGCGACCTCGCTGATCGCCCAGCGCGCCGTCAGCTCCTCGGAAGGATGCCAGACCCGGGCAAGCAGCCCGACACCCGAATCGTGGAAGCCGGTGACCAACACGTCGGCGGGTGGGGCGTCCTCGAGCGCTTCGACACCTCGGATCGCCTGGACGACGAGCCGTTGGGTCTGGCGGAGATCGGCGTCGTAGGAGACCTCGAACGGGAGCAGCGTTCGCCGGTACTCGTTCGCCGTCTGGTTCAGCAGCGGCTCTTCGAGCACCTTCAGGTTGGGGATGTAGACCATCTCGCCGTCGAAGGTCACCATCACCACCGCCCGACCGTTGATGTCGACGACCGTGCCGCTGGTGCCGTTGGTCTGGATCTGGTCGCCCCGCCGGATCGGGCGCCGGGCGTGCAGCAGGATCGAGCCGACCAGATTGGAGAGCGTGTGCTGGAGAGAGAAGGCCAGCACGACACCGCCGAGGCCGAGCGCACCGAGAATCGGACCGACGTTGACGTCGAGCTGGCGAAGGGCGTAGACGATCGCCACCAGCACCAGGATCGTGCCGATGAGGCGGGTGATGATCGTCGTGACGTAGTCCTGGAACCGCAGTGATCGGGTGAGCAGTCTCAGCACTTGACGGAGCGCCAGCGTCACGACGAAGGCGCTCACGATGAGTGAGCCGGCGATCACCCAGTCGTCCCACGTCACCGTCGCGACGACCAACGAGATGGGGGCAACTGGATCGAGGGCCATGGCGAGACACGATTCGGGTCGGAAGCGGACTATCGTCGGCGCCTACTCTAGATCCGGGTGGTTCTCCTATCCTGCACTCATGACCGATGCTGCGGGCACCACTGAGAGCGACACGCCCCAGACGCTCGTCGGGGTGTCTTTCGACGACGTGTTCCGGGCCCGCGAATTCATGACCGTGGCCTCTCGATTGAAGTCGAAGAACGAGCTCGTGCTCCACGACGTCGTGCTCATCGTGAAGGACGCCGAGGGCAAGACCGTCGTCACCGAGACCGTCGACCCGCAGGCCAAGACCAGCGCGCTGTCGGGTGCGGTCTGGGCGGGGCTTTTCGGTCTCCTGCTCGGCGGGCCGGTCGGTTGGGTCGCCGGCGCAGCCGTCGGCGCCGGCGCCGGCATCGCCGCCGCCAAGGTCATCGACCTCGGCGTGTCCGACGAATGGGTCGAGTGGTTCCGCGCCGCGGTGGGGCCCGAAACGGCAACTGTGGTCTTGCTGGTGAGCGATCTCCGCACCCAGGCGTTGGTCGACGAGGCCAAGCGCTTTCCCGGATCCCACCTCGTGTACGCGAACGTCGACGAAGGACTCCTCGAGCGTCTCGTCGAGGCCTTCGGCGACCAGCCGCCCGACGCCCAAACCGGTCCGAACGACAGCTGAGGATCAGTCGTCCGATTCGCTGCCGGTTGTCTCGATCGCGGAGGACTTGCCTGCGGCGGTCACCTTGACCCGGCGCTGTTTCGAGCTCTCGTCGACCGGCACCGTGATGGTCAACACGCCGTCGCGCAGATCGGCCTCGAGTCGATCGGTGTCGAGCGCATCGCTGAGCATGACACGACGGGTGAACGCGCCCTGCGGTCGCTCGCTCGCGACGATGTGCAGCCCTTGGTCGTTCCACCGTCGCTCGGCGGTGACGGTGAGCTCGTTCTTCTCGACGCTGACATCGAGATCGTCGGCCGACACGCCGGGAACGTCGAAGTACATGATGACCTGATCGTCGTCACGGACGGCGTCGAAGGCCATGATCGAGCCACTGCGGCGGGTCACCTGCTCGGTCATGCGGTCGAGGTCTCGGAAGGGGTCGAAGCGCAACATGGCTGTCCTTTCTCTGGCGTCTACTGCCTGTCGGACTACCCACAACGCCGGTTGCCGAATCCATCTTCCCGAAAACGGAAGGAAAGCGCGAAACGCGCTTCCGGTCGGCGCCATCCCTTGGGCCGAGTGGCCGGTGAGACATCATGACGAGCGTGGAGATGCGAGCGGTCTCATGCGATGGTGACGGTCCGGCGACGCCGATCGAGACCACGTCGATCTACTCATCCGACCTCGCCGCCCGGTGGGTCTGGATCGACATCGAGGTACGGGCGAGCGACGCCGACGAGCTGGTGAGCTTCGCCGGTCGTCTCGGCCTCGACGCGCTGGCCGTACGCGACGCTGTCGAGGACGAGGATCTTCCCAAGCACGACGACTTCGGTACGTCGATACTCGTGGTGCTACACGGCCTCGGCGACGACCACCTGCGCACCAACGAGGTCGACTGCTTCCTGGTTCAGCGCCGATTGGTCACCATTCGACGGCAACGTTCTGCATCGGTCGATGCACTCTGGGACGCAGTGCAACTGCGTCCGGAACTGACCACCGGCGACGCCGACCAGGTGCTAGGCCGCTTGGCCGACGTGGTGACCCGGCGGCTGCTCTCGGTCCTCGACGAGTTCGACGAGCACACCGAGCTCCTCATCCGCCGGGCGCTCGACGCCGACAGCGACACGGTCGCCGAGGTCACGGCGGCGCGAGCCCACATCGCCGCCATCCGTCGGGTCGTCCACCCCCAGCGCGAGGTGCTCGACATCCTGCGCCGTTCGCCTTCGACGCTCCTGACCGACGGAGGGAGACGCCGGTTCGCCGACGTGTTCGACGTTGCGTCCCGCGCCGCGCAGGGGATCGACGCAGCCAGAACGGCGCTCGCCGAGATCCTCGACGCCTACCGCGGGGCCGAGGCCAGGAAGGCCACCGAAGTCACCAAGGTCCTGACCGTGTACGCGGCGATCATGCTGCCGTTGTCCCTCGTGGCCGGGTTCTTCGGAATGAACTTCTCCAACCTTCCCGGTCTCCGAAACGACGACGGATGGATCGTCGTGACGGCCGCGATGGCGCTCGTCGCCGTGTGTTCCCTCGGCGTCTTCGTCGCGCTGGGCTGGATACGCCGGCCCTCGGGTCGAGAGGCCGGTGCCACCCTCGGCCGCGGCATGGCCGAAGCGGCGAGGGCACCCGTGCAGATCGTCGGGGCTGCCTTCGAGATCTCGACCATGCCCATTCGGAACGTGGCCTCGGTGCGCCGCCATCGGGGCCAGCCCGACGACGACTGACCCTCGTCGCAGCTCGTGCTACGCAGGGGGCTCGATCAAGCCTCCTTGATCCCCGCCTTCACAGCCGCAACGACCTCCTCGGGAAGGTCGGTGAGACCATGCGCCTCGGCGGCGTGCGCGGCGGCGGCCGCCAACACGTCGTCGTCGGTCTCGCCGGTGACCACACCATCACATCCACTGACCACATCGCCACATGCAAACTGCTTCATCTCGGGACTCCTCCTGAATCAACCCGGTCGGGCCATTGACTCTGCTTGTTCCTTCGTGAGGTCCATCTCGTGGACGGTCTTGGCGTGGGCCTGGGCCGCGGCGACGACATCGTCGAGATCGTCGCCCCGGAGCACGGTTCCACACGGACACTCGATGAGCTGACCAGCCATGGGTTTCACCTCCTGTGCAAGACTAGAGAACGCCTGTTGGTGAAAGCTTGGTGGAAACTTGATCAGGGTGCACGTGCTCGGGCGGCTCACCGTCGTTGGTCCCGACGGCTCCTTCGACGAACGCGATCTTCCTGGCTCACAGGCTTCGCTCCTCCTTTCCCTTCTGGTCGTCGAACGGCGTCAGATCGCACGTGACATGCTGGCGGACCTGCTGTGGTCGGGCCGGCCCCCCACCGCCTGGCCGTCGGGTCTCAATGCGCTGGTGAGCCGTCTGCGGTCGCTGTTCGATCGCGTGGGAGTCGGTCGCCACATGCTTGCGAGCTCGAGTGGCACGCTCGAGCTCACGATGCCGGCGTCGGCGTGGATCGATGTCGAGGCCGCCGAACGACACCTCGACCGCGCCTGGGGCGCATTCCGTCACGACGAGGTGCGCGCCGCACTCGCCGATGCAACTGCCGCCTCGGCCGTGCTCCGTCGGCCGCTGCTTCCTGGCATCGACAATCCGTGGTGTGACGACGTTCGCCGCCGATTGACCGCACAGCTCTGCTCGGCCTACGAGCTGCTGGCCCAAGGTTGGCAACTCGAGGGTGACTTCGGTTTGGCCGCTCTCATCGCCGAGCGGGCGATCGAGATCGACCCGTTGGCCGAGACGCCGTACCGGCTCGCCATGAGCGCCCATCTCGCCATGGGAGATCGCGGTCGCGCGGTTCGGCTGTTCGAGCGATGCCGCGTGGTCCTCCAGACCGAGCTGGCAGTCGAGCCCTCCGACCGGACCGCGTCATTGATCACCGAGAACCGATTGACTTCCAGCTGAGCTCCCCGAGCCGTCGCCGATGCTCGTGCAATGATCGGGTGATGGCCGCTCGACCCCGCATCCGGCAGTCGGCCCGCGCCCTGTTGGTCGACCACGATCATCGCGTGCTCCTCGTGCAGTTCGCGTTTCCGATCTCGGTCGATGCGGCACCCCACGAACCGAAGCGGCGGGTGTGGGCCACGCCGGGCGGGGGCATCGAAGCGGGCGAGACCGCACACGACACCTTGCGTCGGGAGCTCCACGAGGAGCTGGGACTGCAGATCGACTCGATCGGGCCACTCGTGTGGACGCGCACCTTCCTGGTGCCGTTCCTCGATGGGAGCTTCGACGGTCAGGAGGACGCCTTCTACTTCATGCGAACGCCGAGGTTCGAGCCCGAACCGGCGATCGGTTGGGATCGCCTTCGTGCCGAGTACGTCGCCGAGCTGCGGTGGTGGACCGTCGAGGAGCTGCGCCGCGCCCACGCGAGCACCCGATTCGCCCCCCGGCGGTTGCCGCAGTTGTTGCCCGCCCTCCTCGCCGACGGCCCGCCCAGCTCGCCTCTCGACGTCGGCGAATGACCCGCTCGCACTAGCTGCCCCGAGAACGCGACACTGGATCATGGCCAAGGTGCAGCTTCTCGACCGGCGAATGCTTCTGACCAACTGGGGGAGGGGAGCGGTGGCCGTCGCCATTCTCGGCCCCTCGGTGGTCGCGTGCTCGAGCAACGGCGACGACGCCGCGGTGCTGGTGCCCACCACCGCACCGACCTCGGAACCCCCGGCCGAGCCGACCGAGGACGAGCCGGCGGAACCCAACGCCGAACCGACGGAGGCCGAGCCGGCGGCCGCCGAGGCGCCGACCCTGCGCTGGGAGCGGGTCGACTTCGAGTTCGTCTCGGCCTACGTGTTGGCGCGCGGCGATCAGGTTGCCATCGTCGACACCGGCACGGCCGGTAACGCCGAGCGCATCGAGGCCGCACTCGCCGCCCTCGACGCGGGCTGGGGCGATGTCGACCACGTGGTCCTCACCCACCTGCACCCCGATCATGTGGGCGGCCTGCCCGCCGTGCTCGACGCAGCGGCGACGGCCCAGGCCTACGCCGGAGAGGCCGACGTGGCCGGGATCACCTCGCCTCGGCCGCTGGTGCCCGTGAACGACGGCGACGAGGTGTTCGGGCTCGAGGTGATCGCCACGCCGGGTCACACTCCCGGTCACATCGCGGTCATCGACGAAGCCGCCGGGCTGCTCGTCGCCGGTGATGCCCTCAACGAGTCGGGTGGACAGGTGCTCGGCGCGAACCCCCAGTTCTCCTCCGACATGACTGCCGCCGACAACTCGGTTCGGGTGCTCGCCGCCCGCCGGTTCGACACGCTGGTGGTGGGCCACGGCGAGCCGATCGTGGGTGACGCGTCCGATCAGGTGGCCACCCTGGCCGCTTCGCTCTGAGCCACATGCTCTCGGCGGCGGTCGATCCGGGGGACACGATGAGCGCGTACGGCTCAGACCATCGACGCGTTCTGCGGGAGGTCGCGTTCGCCTCGGCGCCTCACCACTGCCTTGACGCGCGTCACGATCCACCGAGCGGCGAAGAATCCGCCCACTGCGTAGACCGAGCCGATCACCTCGTCGATCAGGTAGTGCTCGCCCAGGTACACCGTGCTGAAGTAGATCGCCGCCGGGTAGACGAGCGACACGATGCCCCAGCGTCGGCCGAAGGCCATGAACACGAACATCGTCAACAGCGTGGCGTACGCGGCGTGCAGCGACGGCACCGCCGCCACCGGGTTGGGTGAGAGCTTGTCGTAGAGCGTCGGCACCGATCGCAAGCCGAGGTGCGACCATGCCTCGGCGGACAGATGGGCGAACCCGTCGGTGTAGCCCTCCTCGCGGGCGAGCCAGGGGGGTGCCGCGGGGAACGCCACGAAGGTGAGGAAGCCGGCGAAGGACGTCACCACGATGCTGGTCACGTAGTTCCAGTAGTGCTGCGGTCGAAGCCGCCAGATCAGGAACGCCAGGGCGAAGGGGACCACGAAGTGCAACATGTACACGCCGTACATGGCGACCTCGAAGGCACCGGGGTTGCCGTCGTAGAACCAGTTCTGCAGTCGGGTCGTCGGCAACTGCCCGCCGAAGAGCACCTCGTCGGCGGTGACGAGGCCCGAGAACTCCACCCTGCTGTTGAGGTCGTCGGCCACGCCCCGGAACGACTCGTACACGAGCAGCAGCGCAATGAAGGGGGCGAATCGCACGAGGCCGTCGCGGGTTGCGCCCACCGCGACGAAACCACACAGCAGGAGTATGAAGAGCTTGTCGGGGGTCGGCCACGAGGGCACCATCGAGAACCAGATGAGCCAGGCGATCGCACCCACGGTGCCGAGCAGCCGTCCGTGCTTGGCGAACAGCCCCGGGAGAGCCTCGGCGCTCTGCTCGAGGCGAGGCTCGGCGCGGTCGAGGATGTCAGCTGACACGGCGCGGTCGTCCCGGGTCAGCTCGACGATCTCCATCGCTGTCAATCGGCTCCGCAGCGGGGTTCTTTAGCCGGGCCCATCGTCAATCGAGCGTGAACATCACGACGTCACGCTCGAGGTCGGGTGTCGGCTGCTCGACGTAGCCCATGGCCGTCAGGCGGGAGCGGAACAACTCGGAGTAGTGGGTCTCTTCGAGCCCGTAGCTTCCGATCAAGACGACGGTTTCGGCGCCGACGACCCGGTTGGCCAGGACCGCGTCGAGGTAGTCCTGCCCCCATGAGGTCGCGGCGTAGGGGAGTCCGTAGGCATCGGCGGCGAGGGGATGGGCGACCTCGAGTGGGTTCACCCAGAGCAGCGACTCGGCATCCTCGAAGATCCACTCGCCGTTGTCGTCGAGGAAGAACTCGCGGTTCTTTCCCATGACGTGCTGCGGGGCGATGAGGACGGCGGTGGAGGTTGGGTCGGTGGTGTCGTTCACCCACGTCACGGCGTCCTCCCAACTGTACGACCTGTCGATCTGAACGACTCGCATCGGCACCACCAACGCAAACGCCACCGATACGGCGGCGATGGCGGCGACGGGTCGAGCAAGGCGCGTCACGCCGGCGGCGAAGAGAAGGGATGCCGGCGGAAGCGTCCACACGACATACCGTGGGAGGAACACCTCGACGTTTGCATAGCTCGCGACCACGAACGGCATCGCGACTGCGGCGAGCATCCACAAGGCGAGGCCCCAGACGTGCCACCGCGCCAGACCCGGCCGGCCTCGGGGTAGGCCTCCGACCGCCAAGGCTGCCAGTCCGGCCGCCAATACAGACCCGGTCAACAGAAACGAGACCTGCCACGACCATTGCAGAGGGCGTTCGGTGCTGTACTCGCTTGCCTTCGACAGATTGATGATCAGCTGCGGGACGAGAGGTGTGAGAGCGACCGCGCCCACGAGCGCGGCGCGGCCGGCGTCTCGCATCGAAATCGTGCGACGGCGGATACCGGTTCCGAGGAAGTACGGCAGCGCCAACAGCCCGAATCCGGTGAGGAGGTGGAGGTTGAGAGCGAGCGCGGCCGCAAGGGCGGCGAAGGTGCCGTGTCGGCGTTGTCCGCCCTGAGCCCATCGGATTGCTTCGGCGTTGGCGACGGTGGTGGCGAGAAGGGCCAGGGCATAGGGCCGAGCGTCGGTTGCCGCGAAGAAGACTGTCTCCCTCAGCGCCAACATCGCGGCTGCGACCCACGCAGTGCGGGGCCCGTCGAGTTCGCGTGCCAGTCGGAAGACGACCAGGACGACAAGCGCGCAGGCCACCAGTGAAGGAATCCGGAGCATCGTGACGTTCTGACCGCCGAGGTTTCCCCAGATCCACATGGTCACGGTGTAGAGCGGCCCGTTCGACTCGAAGGCGAAGTGTCGGTCCAGGACCTCGACCAAGCTGCCATCGCTCTCCCACAAGGTGGTCATCTCGTCGACCCACGGTGATCGGAACAGGCGAGCGGCAGCGAGTGCTGCGACGGCGACCATGATGGTGGCGCAGACGACCGCCAGGGGGTCGCGCCGCCCCGATGGCGCGTTGACCTCGGTGGGAGACCGCGGCCCGGAGGGCGAAGTCTCGATGGTCGCCGTCATGGTCTCTAGTTCGGCGGCGTCGGCTCGGACTTGAGCGGTCGGATCGACCGGTCGGCTCGTAGGCTTGGATGTTCCCGAACCACGGAAACCCGAATGCCTGTCCCCCCATCGCTCATCAACGGTCAAGCCGAACGACGCCGTACCTTCGCGATCATCTCGCACCCCGACGCGGGCAAGACCACCCTGACCGAGAAGTTCCTGCTCTACTCGGGAGCGGTGAATGCGGCGGGCTCGGTGAAGGCTCGGTCCGGTGGCCGTTCGGCCCGTTCCGACTGGATGACGATGGAGCAGGAGCGAGGCATCTCGATCGCCTCGACCGTGCTCCAGTTCGGCTACCGCGACCACGTGGTGAACCTTCTCGACACCCCCGGCCACCGTGACTTCTCCGAGGACACCTATCGAGTTCTGGCTGCAGCCGACGCCGCAGTGATGGTGCTCGACACCGCCAAGGGCATCGAACCACAGACGCTCAAGCTGTTCGAAGTGTGTCGGGCCCGTAACATGCCGGTGCTCACGCTGCTCAACAAGTTCGACCGCCCCGGGCTCGATCCCCTCGAGCTGCTCGATCAGATCGAGGACCAGATCGATCTGCGCCCGACGCCGATCACCTGGCCAGTCGGTATCCCCGGCGACTTCCGCGGTGTCATCGACCGACGCAGCGGCGACTTCATCCGTTTCACCCGGACCGCACGCGGGTCGACAGCCGCCCCCGAAGAGCTGGTGCCCGGCGATCGGGCTGCCGCCGAAGAGGGTGGCTCGTGGGAGACGGCCATCGAGGAGGTGGCCCTGCTCGACGAGGTCGGCGCCACCCACGACGACGCCACCTTCCGTAGCGGGAAGACGAGCCCGTTGTTCGTCGGTTCGGCGTTGACCAACTTCGGCGTGCGACATCTCCTCGACGGCGTGATCGATCTGGCGCCCGCTCCCGAAGAGCGGCTCACCGCCGAGGGCGATCTTCGCGACATCGATGCGCCGTTCTCGGGGTTCGTGTTCAAGGTCCAGGCCAACATGGACAAGTCGCATCGCGACCGCGTGGCCTTCGTGCGCGTGAACTCGGGCCATTTCGAGCGGGGCATGACCGTCACCCATGGCCCCTCGGGCAAGCCCTTCTCCACCAAGTACGCCGCGAGCGTGTTCGGCGACGAGCGCGAAACCATCGACGACGCCTATCCGGGCGACATCGTCGGTCTGGTGAACGCCAGCGGTCTCCAGATAGGCGACACGCTGTACGTCGACGGTTGCGTCGAGTTCCCGCCCATCCCGCGCTTCGAACCCGAGGTGTTCTCGATCGCTCGCCCCAAGGACGTCTCGCGTTTCAAGCAGTTCCGTCGCGGCTTGAGCCAACTCGAGCAGGAGGGGGTCGTGCAGGTGTTGCGCGACGAGCAATCGGGCGACGTCTCGCCGGTGTTGGCCGCCGTCGGTGTGATGCAGTTCGAGGTGTTCGCCCACCGGCTCGAGAACGAGTTCGGTGCCATCGTGGAGCTCTCACCGACGGCCTACACCGTGGCCCGCCGCACCGATGCCGCCACCGCCGAGAGGCTGAAGAACATCGGCGCGGTACGAGTCATGAGCTCGGACGACGGCAGCTTGTTCGCCCTCTTCGAGAGCATCTACCGACTCCAGCGGCTCCAGAACGAGAACCCCGACTGGTGCCTCGAACGGATCGTTCCGTCCTGATACACCCTGTCGGTCCTCCGGTCAGGCGATGCACTCCCACGTTGCGAACATGTTGGGCGGGTCGAATCCATGGCGGGCACTCTCGACGCCGTCGGCCAGACCGTCGCGGCCACACGGCTGGGGCCACACGACTAGGGTGACGCGCCATGAGCGATCAGGGTTCCGCCGACCTGGCCCCGCGGGTGGAGTACTACGACGTCGACCGGTTCTGGAACGATCTGCCCGCCGTCGTCGGCCATGAGACTCGGCGCGGACCGGGCGAGCCCGACGAATGGTGGACCTTCTACCTGAAGCGGGTCTACTGCACGCCACCCCGGAAGCGAGCGCTGGTGATCGGGTGCGGGAACGGATGGGTCGAGCGCCACCTGGCCGACATCGACGTCGCCGAGCACTTCGATGCCTTCGACGTCGACCCCGCCTACGTGGCGGCATGTGAGCAAGAGCGCGGCGATCGGCCCATCAGCTACTTCGAGAGCGACTTCCGGAGCTTCGTGGCCACCGAGAAGTACGACCTCATCGTCAACCACGCCGCGATGCATCACGCCCAGTACCTCTACCGCCTCACCGATCAGCTGGCGAAGGCGCTCACGCCCGACGGGATCTTCGTGCACTGGGAGTACGTGGGACCCGACCGCAACCAGTACGCCGACGGTCACGTTGCCCACATGGAGGCGGTGAACCGGGCCATGCCCGAACGTTTCCACTCGTCGTCTCGGCTGCGGCCGTTCCTCAGCGCCGCCATTACCGGCGACCCGACCGAGGCCGTGCACGCGAGCGAGATCGTGCGGGCGATCGAGCAGTACTTCTCGGTGCTCGAACGCCACGACATCGGCGGCGGCCTGGCCTACCAGATGCTCTGGAACAACATCGCCGAGTTCGAGGATCCCGCCGACGAAGAGGCGACCGAGGTGCTTGCCGCGCTCCTCGACCAGGACGCCCGTGAGACCGACGACGGCACGGTGCCGGTGTTGTTCAGCTTCATCGTGGCCGGTCACCGACCCGACGCCGGCGCCTCGTTGACCGCCCGATTCGATCGTCTGATCCGCGAGCCCGCGCGCGAGGCCCTGGCCCGCCGGATGAAGAACCTCTACCTCGGGCAGATCACGCGCTGGGTCCGTCGCCATCACCTCTGGGATCCGCGGCGCTGGACCCGAAAGGGCAGGATGCGTCACCCGATCACGAACTGAGCCCGCGGCCGTTGGCGGCCGCGGCGGCCGGTACACTCGTCTCCCTCATGGGTGTTCTCAAGAAAGTTCTCCGAACCGGCGAGGGCAAGAAGCTGCGAGCGCTGTCCAGCCTGGTGCCCGACATCAACGCGCTCGAGCCCGAGATGCATGCGCTCTCCGACGGAGAGCTGCGGGCCAAAACCGACGAGTTCAAGCTCCGTTTCTCCAACGGCGAGGATCTCCACGACTTGCTGATCGAGTCCTTCGCGGTCGTTCGCGAGGCATCGACGCGCACCATCGGCCAGCGGCACTACGACGTGCAGCTCATGGGTGGAGCCGCACTGCATTTCGGCTGGGTCGCCGAGATGAAGACCGGTGAGGGCAAGACCCTCACCTCGACGCTGCCGATCTATCTCAACGCGCTCGCCGGCGAAGGCGTCCACGTGGTCACGGTGAACGACTACCTCGCTTCTCGCGACGCCGAATGGATGGGACAGATCCACGGGTGGCTGGGCCTCAGCATCGGCCTGGTGATCCCCGGCGACAGAGGGTCCGACTTCAAGCGTGAGCAGTACGCCCGCGACATCACCTACGGAACCAACAACGAGTTCGGCTTCGACTATCTCCGCGACAACATGGCCATGACTCGCGACCGCCAGGTACAGCGGGGCCATCACTACTGCATCGTCGACGAGATCGACTCGATCCTGATCGACGAGGCCCGCACGCCGCTGATCATCAGCGGTCGCGTGGCCGACGCCAACCAGACGTACTACAAGTTCGCCAGCATCGTGCGCGGCCTCAAGCGTGACGTGCACTACGACGTCGACGAAGAGAAGCGACTCGTTGCGCCGACCGAAGAGGGCGTGCATGCCGTCGAGCGGGCACTCGCGGTCGAGAACCTCTACGACTCGGTCTCGAACAACCTCGTGCACCAGTTCCAGGTGGCCCTGAAGGCCAAAGAGCTCTACAGCCGAGACAAGGACTATCTCGTCCAGGGCGGCGAGGTGAAGATCGTCGACGAGTTCACCGGTCGCGTGCTCGAGGGCCGCCGCTGGAGCGAAGGCCTTCACCAGGCCGTCGAGGCCAAGGAGGGGGTGGCGATCAAGGAGGAGAACCAGACGCTCGCCACCATCACCCTCCAGAACTACTTCCGTCTGTACGAGAAGCTCGCGGGCATGACCGGTACCGCCGAGACCGAGGCGGCCGAGCTGATGAGCACCTACGGACTGTCGGTGGTGCCGATCCCCACCAACGAGCCCCTGGTCCGCCTCGACAACGCCGATCTCGTCTACAAGAGCGAGCGGGGGAAGTTCGGCGCCGTCGTCGACGACCTGCTCGAACGTCACCAGAACGGTCAGCCGTGCCTGGTGGGCACGATCTCGGTCGAGAAGTCCGAGCTGCTCTCGAAAGAGCTCACCAAGCGAGGCGTGCCCCACGAGGTGCTCAACGCCAAGCAGCACACTCGAGAAGCCGAGGTGGTGGCCCAGGCCGGCCGTCTCGGGCGGGTGACGGTGGCCACCAACATGGCGGGTCGTGGCGTCGACATCATCCTCGGTGGCAACCCCGAGGCACTGGCGATGCGAGACCTGGCGGCCGAAGAGCTCGACGGCGAGTCCGATGAGAGCGCGGCCCGTCTCGAAGGGCTGCTCGCCAAGCACACCGCCGAATGCGGCGCCGAGGGCGACAAGGTGCGGGCGTTGGGTGGCCTGTACGTGCTCGGCACCGAGCGCCACGACAGCCGCCGCATCGACAACCAGCTCCGTGGCCGGTCGGGCCGCCAGGGCGATCCTGGTGAGAGCCGGTTCTACTTGTCGCTCGAAGACGAGCTCATGCGCCTGTTCGCCACGGGCGCCATGAACTGGGTGATGGAGCGGGCCCTGCCCGAAGACGTCCCCATCGAGTCGAAGATGGTGACCAAAGCGGTCGAACGGGCCCAGACCACCGTCGAGCAGCGAAACGCCGAGGTTCGCAAGAACGTGCTGCAGTACGACGAGGTCCTCAACGAGCAACGCAAGGTCATCTACCGGCGACGCGACCAGGTCCTCGACGGTGAGGATCTGCGCGACGAAGCGCTCGAGAACCTGGCCGCAGCCGTCGACTCGACCATCCGTCAGTACTGCGTGAGCGACGTTCCCGACGAGTGGGACCTCGACGGGCTGGCCAACGACGTCAACAACCTGTGGCCCACCTCCATCGAGGTCGACGATCTGCTCCACGATGCGACCACCGACGACCTGTACGACCGCTTCATGACCGAGGGCACCGCGTACTACGAAGCCCGGGAGGCCGAGATCACCCCCGAGCTCATGCGTCAGGTCGAACGCCAGGTCATGTTGCGGATCCTCGATCAGAAGTGGCGCGAGCACCTGCTCGAGATGGATCACCTCAAGGACGGCATCCATCTGCGGGCCATGGGCCAGCGCGACCCGCTGGTCGAGTGGCAGCGTGAGGGCTTCGAGATGTTCGGCTCGATGATGGACTCCGCGGCGCAGGACTTCGTCCGCTATGTGATGCATCTCCAGGTGAAGCAGAACGATCAGCCGGTGCCCACCGACGATGCCCCCCAGGTCGCCGCCGAGGCGACCAAAGCCGATCCCGACGCGGCGAGGACTCGCCGAGGAGCCCAGGCACCGACGGCGGCTGCGCTGGCCGACGATGCGCCGAAGGTCGTAGAGGCGGCCGCCACCGGCCGGGTGCAGACAGTCGTGAAGGCCGACGAGGAGCGCACACCGAGAAACGCCCCGTGCCCCTGTGGGTCGGGTAAGAAGTACAAGCTCTGTCACGGACGCTGAGCGTTCGCCCACCCGAGGTCAATGGTGAAGGATTTCAGCGAAGAAATCGCCGCGCTCCGCTCGCGCCACGCCGATGCGGCGAACTACTTGAAGATCGACGACCTGAGGGCCCGTCAGCCCGAGCTCGAACACACGTCCGCGGAGCCGGGACTGTGGGACGACCCCGACCGGGCCAAGAGGATCACCGGTGAGCTGGCGGCCATCACCGAGGATCTCGAGGTGTTCGACTCGCTCACCACCGACGTCGACGACGCCTCCACGCTCTACGAGATGGCCCGTGAAGAGGCCGACGAGTCGCTCGAGGCCGAGATCGCCGAGGCGATCGCCGCCACCGCCGCCCGTTTCGACCATCTCGAGCTGCGGTCACTGTTCACCGGTGAGCACGACGACAGCGACGCGGTCTGTCACATCCAGGCGGGAGAGGGCGGTACCGACGCCCAGGACTGGGCCGAGATGCTGCTGCGCATGTACACCCGATGGGCCGAGCAGAACGGGCTGATCGTCGAGATCGAGGCGGTGAGCGAAGGTGCCGAGGCCGGGCTCACGTCGTGTGAGTTCATGATCAAGGGCAGGAATGCCTACGGGCTGTTGCGCAGCGAGCACGGCGTGCACCGCCTCGTGCGGATCTCGCCGTTCAACAAGGAGGCCAAGCGCCAGACGGCCTTCGCCTCGATGCACGTGGTGCCCTTCTTCGACGCGGTCGCCAACGAGGTCGACATCGACGAGACGGAGCTGCGCATCGACACGTATCGGTCGTCGGGCGCGGGCGGTCAGCACGTGAACGTCACCGACTCGGCGGTACGCATCACCCATTTGCCGACGGGCATCGTCGTGAGCTGTCAGAACGAACGCAGCCAGCACCAGAACAAGGATCGTGCGATGCAGATGCTCGCGGCCCGGCTGCTCGATCTGGAACGCCAGAAGCGCGAGGACGAGCTGGCAGGTATCGCCGGTGAGTCAAAGCGGGTCGGCTTCGGAAGCCAGATCCGCTCCTATGTCCTGCAGCCGTACCAGATGGTCAAGGATCTCCGCACCGAGCACGAGACGGGAAACGTCGACGGCGTCCTGGCCGGCGATGTCGGTCCGTTCATGGAGGCGTACCTGCAGTGGCAACGCGGCGAGCGCACCGACGCCTGATGGTGCCACCGACCCGCGAAGTGCCACTGGTAACGTGTTCGTGATGTTCGCTGCCCCCCTGAGAGTCGCGGCGCCTTCGGGCGCTGCCCACTGCCCATGATCAAACTCGAGAATGTGACCAAGGCCTACAAGGGCGAGGTCCTCGCGCTGCACGAGGCCTCCTGTGAGATCAACAAGGGCGAGTTCGTGTTCCTCGTCGGACCTTCGGGCTCGGGGAAGAGCACCTTCATCCGCCTGCTCAACAAGGAGGAGCAGCCCGACAAGGGGCGCATCTTCGTGGCGGGCAAGGACATCGGGACGCTCAGCAGCTGGAAGGTGCCGTACCTGCGGCGCAACATCGGCTGCATCTTCCAGGACTTCAAGCTGCTGCCCAACAAGACCGTCGGTCAGAACGTGGCCTTCGCCCTCGAGGTGATCGGCCGGCCGAACCACGTGGTGCGCAACCAGGTACCGGCCATCCTCGAGCTCGTTGGCCTCTCGAAGAAGATGAACAACCTGCCTCACGAGCTCTCCGGTGGTGAGCAGCAGCGGGTGTCCATCGCCCGTGCGTTCGTGAACCGGCCGCTGATCCTGCTCGCCGACGAGCCCACCGGCAACCTCGACCCGGCTACCTCGGTTGGCATCATGCGCTTGCTCGATCGCATCAACCGCACCGGGACGACGGTGGTCATGGCCACCCACGACCGGGGAATCGTCGACACCATGCGGCGCCGCGTGGTCGAGCTCGACCGCGGCACCATCGTGCGCGACCAGGCCCGCGGGGTGTACGAGTAGCCATGGCGATGAAGGCCAACTACCTGTTCCGGGAAACCGGTTCGAACCTGCGTCGCAACATCACCCTCACGTTGGCGTCGATCGTCACCGTCGCGGTGTCGCTCGCCCTGTTCGGCATCGCGCTTCTGTTGCGCCAAGGTGTCGACAACGCCACCCAACGATGGGAGGGCGGCATCGAGTTCGTGGTGTTCATGAACGCCGACGCATCGGCGGCCCAGCTCCAGGCCGTTGCCGACGCACTCGATGCCAGCCCCGAGGTGGCCAAGATCACCTTCTTCGATCAGGACAAGGCCTTCGAGGAGTTCAAAGACCTGTTCGAGGGCACGCCCGAGCTGATCGAGACGGTGCAACCATCGGACCTTCCCACGTCGTTCCGGGTCGTTCCCTCCGACACCGACCCTGACGCCGTCGAACAGCTCGCGTCCCGGTTCGAGACCAGTCCAGGCGTACGCGAGGTCGTTTCGGCCCAGGAGACCATCCGCAACATCGAGAGCCTCACCAACATCGCGAGCTTCATCGTCTTGTTGGGGTCCGTCTTCCTGCTGGCCGCGGCGGCCGCCCTCATCTTCAACACGATCCGGATGGCGATGTTCGCCCGACGACGCGAGATCGAAGTGATGAAGCTGGTCGGCGCGACCAACTGGTTCATTCGGCTCCCCTTCATGGTCGAGGGGATGATCCAGGGTCTGCTGGGAGCCGGCGTGGCCGTGGGCGCGGTCTTCGGTGCCAACTGGGCGCTCGACCGGTACCTGTCGGATCGCAACAGCCTGCAGCTGCTCGAGAGCTTCGTGGTCGCCACCGAAGACGTCTGGCGGACCAGCTTCCTCTTGTTGGTGATCGGCGTGATCGTCGGCACCCTGGGCTCGGCCATCGCCGTGAGCCGATTCCTCGACGTCTGATCGGCTCGACCCAGCCTCGCAGCCCTTCGAATACCGGGTCTGGGTGATGCTCCCTAGCGCTCAAGTCTCGCGGCCCACGTGTCGATAGTTCCGTGTGCCTCTTTCCCGGCGTCTTCCCGCTGCCGCGTTCCTCGCCGCGCTCCTCCTGTGGTCGTTCAGCCCCGCCGCGGCCCAGGACCAGCCCTCCGACATCACCGCCGCCCAGGAGGCCGATCCGGCCGACGATCCCGAGACCACCTCGCCGTGTGCGCCGAAACCCGAGCCGGCACCAGATGCTTCGGCCCCCGCTGACCCCAACACTCCGGTGCCAGAGGTGCAGGTCGCGCCCGAGCCTGTGGTGCAACGGCCGCCGGATCTTGCCTTCGTCAACGGCCGGTGCATCCCGGTCGCCGAGCTGAGCCGACTTCTCGCCGGGTACGAAGGAGCGGTCGCCGAGGAGGCCCAGGCGCTCATCGAGCTCCGCGACCAGCTCGACCGAGTCGACCGGCTCAACGACCAGCTCGACGCCATCGAGCTGTCTCTCGCCCAGGTTTCCCGTCGGGACGCAGCGGCCGAGGCCGAGACGCGCTACGCGAGCATTCGCGAATCGATCGCCGGCGAGGAGCTCGTCATCGTTCGCACCGAGCTCGACGCGCAGCGGGTTCGTCTACGTGAGCAGGCGGTGGCCGCCTACGTGAGCGGTGGAAACACTGCCGCCGCCGTGCAGGAGACGGTGCTCCAGTCGAACGACCTGAACGAGATCGGATCGCTGCGGGCCTACGGTCGGGTGATCGTCGACGGTCAGGTCGATCAGGTGCTGTTGGTTCAGGATCTCGAGGCCGCAGCGGTGGTGCTCGAAGCCGAGCTGGTCGAGGCCCGCCAGGATGCGGCCGACATCGAGGAGCACGTTGCCGCCATTCGGGTCGCCGCCACCGCCCTGCGCGACGAGCAACGCCGACTCGTCGAAGAAGCTCAGGTCGCGGCCGAGAACCAGGCCCAGCTCGTGTCCTCGATCCAACAACGCCGCGACCAGTTCGCCGGTCAACTCGGGCTCTCGGGCGCGTCGGGCGGTGGACTGGCGATCACCCTCGCCGGGCTCGGGTCCGGTACCGCGTCATTGGCCGACGTCGGCACCCTGAGCTCTCCGTTGAGCAACACGGGTGTGTCTTCGGGCTTCGGCCCACGTGTGCATCCGATATTCGCGGAGGTCCGCATCCACACCGGTCTCGACCTGAACGGGCCGGGCGGCAGTCCGATCTACGCCGCCGCCGCCGGGCGTGTGGTCGTGGCGAGCGAGCAGGGCGGCTACGGCCTGGCCATTGCCATCGATCACGGTGGAGGTATCTCGACGTTGTACGCCCACCAGAGTGCCTTTGCCGTGTCGGTCGGAACCGAGGTCGACGCGGGCGACCTGATCGGCTACGTGGGTTCCACCGGCTTCTCGACCGGTCCTCACCTGCACTTCGAGCTGCGTCTCGACGGGCAGCCGGTCGATCCGCTGCCCTTCATCGACCTGCGTGCCGTCGGCGTTCCCGGCGATGGTGCCGCAACGGGGGGCTGACGCTCTAGAGTGGCGCAATGCCAGCGATCGACTGGCGGGCGCAAACACTCCTCTCACTCTCATTTCTCCTCGCTTCGACGTTGACCGTTGCAGTGCCCGTCGCCGCCCTTGGCGATCCGGCTGCGGTCCCGGCCGAAACCGCGCCTGACCCACAGGCCACTCACGACCAGGCCGAGCCGTCATCGCCCTGTGCGCCCTCACCACCGGCGGATCCGTCCGAAGAGGTGGCCAGCTCGGAGCTGGTGCTCGTGGCCGGACGGTGCATCACCACGAGCGAGCTCGATCGACTGCTCGACGGCTACGAGAGCGCCGTGGCCGAGGAAGCCGCAGCATTGACCGAGCTGCGGTCGGCGTTCGCTTCCGCACAGGAGCTGCAGCTGGCGGTTGAAGCCACCCGGCTTTCGGTCGCGCAAGCGACCCGTCGCCTGGCCGACGCCAATGCCGAGGTCATCCGCGCCACCGATCGGGAAAGGCTGGCGCTCACCGAGCTGGCTGCGATCAACGAGCGCCTGGCCGCGGAACGGACCCTGCTGCGCGACCAGTCGGTCGCGGCGTACATCACGGGCAATGATGCTCGGAAGGCGGTCCAGGACAGGGCCCTCGACCCAGGGACCACCAACGAGATCGCGAGCACCCGCGCCTATGGCCGAGTGCTGGTCGAGACGCAGGGCGACCAGGTGGATCTGGTCGCGCAGCTGCAGGTCGCGGCGAGTGCGCTCGACGCCGAACTGGCCGAGGCTCGCCGAAGTGCCGACGACGCGCGTGCGGCGCTGGTCGACGTCGAGACGACCGCCGAGGAGATCGGTCGCGAGCTGACCAGGCTGGCCGACGAGGCGAACACGGCGGCCACCGAGCAGGGGCTGCACCTCGTCTCGATCCAGATGCGGCGCGACGAGTTCGCAGCACAGCTCGGCGTGACGCCCCCATCGACGGGGCAGTTGGCCGCAGTTCTCAATGCCGCGTCCGTGGCCGGTGCGTCCACTCGTCTCGACACTCGGCTCGGCTCCCCCCTCGAGGCGACGAGTATCGGATCGGTGTTCGGTCCGCGTCTGCACCCGATCTTCAACGAGGTCCGACCACACACCGGTATCGATCTGAGCGGGGCGGCCGGCGCCCCGATCTTCGCGACGGCGGCCGGGGAGGTCGTCGTCGCCGGCGACGAGGGCGGATACGGCCGCACCGTGGCCATCGATCATGGCGGTGGCGTGATCACGTTGTATGCCCATCAGAGCGCCATCGCCGTCGGGGTGGGGGACCAGCTGGCGGGCGGTGACCTCGTCGGCTACGTGGGTTCCACCGGCTACTCGACCGGCCCCCACCTGCACTTCGAGCTGCGCCTCGATGGGCGGCCCGTCGACCCCCTGCCCTTCGTGGATCTCGGCACGATCGCTGGGCCCGGTGCCGGCGCGACCCCGAAAGGCGAGGGCTGATCTCCTATCGTCGGAGTGTGATCCGCCCGATCGTCGTTGCCGCGACGGTACTCCTTGCCGCAGTCTCCTGTGGGTCCGATGCCGTCGATCCGGCTCAGGGCGACTCGGATGAGGCGCCCGTCGAGGATTCAAGCGAGGAGCTCCTTCCCGATGTGCTCGCAGTCGAGCTGACCGAGACCGGTGATCGGATCTTCACCGTGGCCGTCACGCTGAGCTCGCCCTACGACAGCCCAGAGCGGTATGCCGATGCCTGGAGAGTCATGGCTCCCGACGGCACCGTTCTCGGTGTCCGCGAGCTTCTCCACGATCACGCCAGTGAACAGCCCTTCACCCGGACGCTGTCCGGCGTTTCGATCCCCACCGCCGTCGACGAGGTGACCGTGCAGGGACGCGACCAGGTTTCGGGCTGGGGCGGCGCCACCGTCACGGTCGGTGTCCCGTCGCCGTGACCCCCATCGGCGTCTGACGCCGCTGACCGCGGCGAGTACGGTGACCCCGTCGCGCTGTTTGGGTCGCTGCACGGAGGAACCATGCCACAGGAAGTCCGAGGGGTCATCGCTCGTGCCAAGGGCGAGCCGGTCACCGTCGAAACCATCGTCATCCCCGATCCCGGTCCGGGCGAGGTCGTCGTGGCGGTACAGGCCTGTGGCGTCTGCCACACCGACCTCCACTACCGCGAGGGGGGCATCAACGACGACTTCCCGTTCCTGCTCGGACACGAAGCCGCCGGCATCGTCGAGACGGTCGGCGAAGGCGTCACCGAGGTTGCACCCGGGGACTTCGTCATCCTCAACTGGCGAGCGGTCTGCGGCGAGTGCCGTTCGTGTCTGCGCGGGCGGCCGCACTACTGCTTCGCCACCCACAACGCCCAGCAGAAGATGACCCTGCTCGACGGCACCGAGCTCTCTCCTGCCCTCGGCATCGGCGCCTTCGCCGACAAGACGCTCGTCGCCGCCGGTCAGGCCACCAAGGTCGACCCCGAGGCTCGCCCCGAGGCGGCGGGGTTGCTCGGATGTGGGGTCATGGCCGGCATCGGCGCCGCGCTCAACACCGGTGGCGTGACCCGGGGCGACTCGGTCGCCGTCTTCGGATGCGGCGGCGTCGGCGACGCGGCGATCGAGGGCAGTCGAATCGCCGGGGCCCACACGATCATCGCCGTCGACCTCGACGACACCAAGCTCGAATGGGCGAAAGGCTTCGGCGCCACCCACACGGTGAACGCCGCCACCGAGGACCCGGTGGCCCGGATCAAGGAGATCACCGGCGGCAATGGGGCCGATGTGGTGATCGAGGCCATCGGACTGCCCCACGTGTACAAGCAGGCCTTCGAGGCCCGCGACCTCGCCGGCACCGTGGTGCTCGTGGGTGTGCCCAACCCCGAGCACACGATCGAGCTGCCCTTCATCGAGGTCTTCGGCCGCGGCGGCGCCCTCAAGTCGAGCTGGTACGGCGACTGCCTTCCCAGCCGCGACTTCCCGATGCTCATCGACCTCTACCTCCAGGGGCGACTCAACCTCGACGGGTTCGTCAGCGAGACGATCGGGCTCGATCAGGTCGAGGAGGCCTTTCACAAGATGGAGACCGGCGGCGTGTTGCGATCGGTTGTCGTCCTCTGATGGGCCTGCATGTCGATCGCGTGGTGACCAGCGGCGTCTTCTCGCTCGACGGCGAGGATTTCGACGTCGACAACAACATCTGGATCATCGGTGACGAGCGCGACGTGATCGTCGTCGATGCCGCCCACGACCACCGGCCCATCATCGAACGCATAGGCGGGCGCCGCGTGAAGGCAGTGATCTGCAGCCATGCCCACAACGATCACATCAACGCCGCGGCCCAACTGGCCGAGGCAACCGACTCGCCGATCTGGTTGCATCCCGACGACACCATGCTCTGGGAGGTGGTCTACCCCGATCGACGGGTCGACGATGCGCTTTCGGACGGCCAGCGAATCACCATTGCCGGAGACGACCTCGTCGTGTTGCACACGCCGGGTCACTCACCCGGAGGGGTGTGCCTGCACGCGCCCAGCATCGCCACGGTCTTCAGTGGCGACACGCTGTTCAACGGAGGGCCGGGTGCGACCGGCCGGTCGTTCTCGGACCGACAGGTTCTGATCAACAGCATCGAGCGACAACTGGGTGGTCTCGAAGACGGCACGCTGGTGAACACCGGTCACGGCGAGAGCACGACCATCGGTGACGAGCTACCCAACATCGCCGCCTGGAGGGCAGAGAGCACCGATGACGATGGATGACGACAAGCTCGGACTTCTGACCCTTCGGGCCTGGAAGACCCGAGAGGGGGCACTGGTCAACGCCATGATGTACCTCGGTCACTCCCTCGGCCTCTTCGCGGCCATGCCCGTCGGCGAGACGATCGACCCGTCCGGGCTGGCCGAACGCACCGGCCATGACCCTCGCTGGCTCGAGGAATGGCTGCGGTGCATGGCTGCGGCCGAGCTCCTCGAGAGCGACGACGGCCACCGCTTCCTCCTCAGTCCCGAGGGTGCTGCCGTGCTGGTCGACGATGCAAGCCCCAACTTTGCCGGCGGTGCCATGCAGGCGCCGATCGCCCCGTCGCACCTCGAGGCGGTCGGCACCGCGATCCGCACCGGCCGAGGCTTCAGCTACAGCGACCTCGGTACCGAGATGGCCAAGAACGTCGAGGCCGGTTTCGCGCCGTCGGAACGGGCGCTGCTGCTGCCTGCACTCGTGCCAGCGATCGCCGGCCTGGCCGATCGTCTCGAAGCCGGCGGGTCGCTCGTCGACGTGGGCTGCGGCACCGGCCACACCCTCGAGCTGCTGGCCGATGCGTACCCGGGCGCGACCTTTGCCGGATACGACCCGTCGGTGCCCGCCACCGACATCGCCCGCGAGCGCTTCGCCGGCAATCCGCGGGTGAGTATCCACACCGAGTTCGGTCACGACCTGCCATCCGATCCCCGGTTCGACGTCGCCCTCACCTTCGACTGTCTGCACGACATGCCCCGACCCGACCTCACCCTCGCAGCGGTACGCCGAGCGCTACGCGACGACGGAGTGCTGGTGGTGAAGGAGATCAGGTCGACGGGTGACTTCCGCACCGATCGCAAGAACCCGGTCCACGCCATGATGTACGGGTCCTCGCTGACCACGTGCCTGGCCTCGGCCACCTCCATCCCCGACGGGCTCGGCCTCGGCACCCTCGGTCTGCATCCCGAGGCTCTGGAGCGGCTGTGTCTCGCCGCCGGGTTCTCGTCGGTGACGATGCACGACATCGGCGATCCGGTCAATCTGTACTACGAAGTCCGTCCCTGACCCGGAGCGAGTCCATGGCCATCGACTTCACCCTGACCCCGGAGCTCGAGCAGCTTCGCGGCCGAGTCCGGTCCTTCGTCGCCGACGTGGTGAAGCCCGAGGAAGCCCGCATCGACGGGTCGAACGGCGGCGACGCGCTGGTGGGGTCCGATCGCCTCGCGGCGCTCGTCGCGCTGCGCAAGCAGGCCCACGCCGAGGGGCTCTGGCTCCCCCACATGCCGACCGAGTGGGGCGGTATGGGTCTCGGGCACGTCGAGTTGGCCATGGTGCAGGCCGAAGCGGCCAAGAGCTACTACGGCCCATGGGTGCTCAACTGCCAGGCCCCCGACGAGGGCAACATGCACACCCTCCTGCACTGGGGGACCGACCAGCAGAAGCAGCAGTACCTGAAGCCGCTGTGCGAGGGCAAGGCCTGGTCGTGTTTCGCCATGACCGAGCCCGAGGTGGCGGGCTCGGACCCCACCCTCATCCGCTCCCGCGCCTACCCCGACGGTGACGAATGGGTGATCAACGGGCACAAGTGGTTCATCTCGAACGCGCACCGGGCGAACTTCGCCATCCTCGTCTGTCGCACCGAGGACGACCCCGAGATTCCGCAAGCCGCCAACACCGCGTTCATCGTCGAGCTCCCGACCGAGGGTTGGACCGAGGTTCGCCAGATCGAGACGATGCACGGCAGCACCGGACACAGCGAGATCCTCATCGAGGACCTACGCGTCCACGACGATCAGATGCTCGGCGGGCGGGGCCAAGGCCATCTGCTCGGGCAGTACCGGCTGGGACCCGCCCGTCTGGCGCACTGCATGCGATGGATCGCCCAAGCCGAGACCGCACTCGACATGATGGTCGCACGGTCCCTCGAGCGCTTCTCCCACGGGTCGTTGCTGGCTGAGAAGCAGGGCATCCAGTGGATGATCGCCGACTCGACGATGGAGCTCTACCAGTGCAAGCTCATGGTGCTCCACGCCGCCCACAAGATCGATCGCGGTGACGACTTCAAGGCCGAGGTCTCGATGGCCAAGCACTTCGTCGCCAACAGCCTCGGCCGGATCATCGACCGGTCGATCCAGGTGCACGGGGCGCTCGGCTACAGCACCGACACCCCGCTGGCCCACATGTATCAACACGCCCGCTGGGCTCGCTTCGCCGATGGTGCCGACGAAGTCCACCAGATGCGCATTGCTCAACGCACCATTGCCGCGTTCACCGACCACGGCTCGACCCGCCGCGCCACCGGCGACCTGCCGATCTGAGCCCGAGGAGACCCCATGACCGACTCGCCGACTCGATTGTCGATGGCCGACGGACTCGCCACCATCACGCTGGCCCGACCCGAGAACAAGAACGCCCTGAGCGTCGATCTGGTCGAGAGCCTGCTGAGCCAACTCTCCGACGCCATCCTCGATCCCGACGTCCGCGTCATCGTGGTCACCAACGAGGGCGGGACGTTCTGCGCGGGAGCCGATCTCAAGGCCGCGGGCGAGGGGCGGCACGGCTCGTCGGCGTCGCTGCTGGTGACGCTGCTGGAGACCATCGTCGACTCACCCAAACCGACAGTTGCCCGCATCGACGGCCACTGTCTCGGCGGGGGCGTGGGGCTGGCCGCCGCCTTCGACATCTCGGTGGCCCGCAGTGACGTGAAGTTCGGTTTCACCGAGGCTCGTCTCGGCGTCGCCCCGGCGGTCATATCGGTCGTGTGCCTGCCCAAGCTCCGGGCGGCCGATGCGCGAGAGCTGTTCCTCAGGTCGAGCCGTTTCGATGCCACCCGGGCCGCCGAGGTCGGGCTGATCAATCATGCGGTCGGGGCCGGTGCGCTCGACGACACGGTTGCCGCGGTGGTCTCCGACGTGATGGCCGGCGGGCCTCTGGCGCTGGCCGCATGCAAGCAGCTCCTTGCGCAGGTGCCGCTGCTCGATCGCTTCGAGGCCTTCGAATGGACCGAGGAGCTGTCGACGGAGCTCTTCGGGTCCGACGAGGCGGCCGAGGGCATTGCCGCCTTCCTCGAACGTCGACCCGCCGGCTGGATCCCCGACGACTAGCGGACGAGTCGGAGGGGTACCCGTATCGCCTTGCGGTTCTCCATGAACTCGGTGATGGCCGATGCCGAGAGCGGTTCCGAGACGAGATACCCCTGGTACTCGTCACAGCCGAGGGCGCGTACGATGTCGAGCGCCTCACGGGTCTCGACGCCCTCGGCAATCGTTGCGAGACCGAGATTCCGACCCAGATCGATGACCGATCGAACGATGTTGAGGTCGCCGCCGTTGGTGGCCAGCTCGGTCACGAACGATCGGTCGATCTTGATCCGATCGATGGTGAGGCGGCGCAGGCTGGCGAGCGACGAGTAGCCCGTGCCGAAGTCGTCGATGGCAAGGGTCACACCGAGCCCGCGCAGATGGCCGAGAACCGACGCAGAGCGGGTGGGATCCTGCAGAACGGCATTCTCGGTGATCTCGATCTCGAGAAAGGTGGGGTCGATGCCGTGGAACCGCAGGGCCGAGCGCACCCGATCGGGGAAGTGGAGATCGTGGAGGTTCCGGGCCGATGCATTCACCGCAACGCCGATGACCAGACCCCGAGCGTGCCAAGCGGCGAGTTGCTCGAGCGCCAGTTCGAGCACCCGGTCGGTGATCTCGTTGATCAGATCGGTGTGTTCGGCTTGCGGCATGAAGCGGTCGGGCTCGACCAGGCCCTCGGTCGGGTGGTTCCAGCGGATGAGGGCCTCGACGCTGGTTATGTCGTCGGTGTGGGTGTGCATCTTCGGCTGGTAGAAGACCGTCAGCTCCTCGTTGTCGAGCGCCCGTTGCAGGTCCGCGAGCAACGTGTGTCGATCGGTGGCGGTTCCGAGCCCCACATCGAGCGTCGAAGCCGTCGCGACCGGATTCGAGGTGGCCTTGGCGGTGTGGGCCGCCATCTCTGCGCTGTTGGTGAGGTCACTGACGGTCGAGCCGTTGTACGGAAACACAGCCACACCGGCGTGGGCCCCGATCCCGATGGGTACGCCGCGGACTTCGATGCGGCGCTCGATCGAGTCGACGAGGCGATGGGCGACGATGGTCGCGTCGTCGTCGGACTCGATGCGTCCCAGCAGGAAGGCGAACGTCTCGCCGTCGAGCCGAGCAACCAGGTCGACGGTTCGGGCCTCGTCCTGGATTCGCCCGGCGACCTGTCGGAGCACCTCGTCGCGGAGATCGAGCCCGAGGCGGTCGGCGATACCCGGGATGCCATCGAGGGCCGCGGTGATCAGCGCGACCTTGGCGTTCTCTCGCCGGGCCGCGTCGAGCAGCAGATCTGCGTGTTCGAGGAACATCGCCCGATTGGCCATGCCGGTGACCGGATCGTGAGTAGCAGCATGGCGTTCCGAGTCGGCGGTCATGGCGGAATGCCGCACGGCGAGAACCACTACGACGAGGAGTGGCGTGAGCAGGGGTGCGCTCAGACCGACCACGATGAAGAGCGGGGCCAAGAAGACCAGGAGCGCATCGATGGCGCCGCTGGCCCGGACCGTGCGGCTGATCGTTGCCGGGAACCCTAGGCCGCGAGCCGATGCCTCGATCGCACTGCCGACAACGATTGCGGTGAGATAGGCGGTGATCGAGGCGACGCCGACTGCTACCAGCCACATCGAGCTGATGGCCCCGTCCCGCGTCGGCTCGACGAGCGGTGCGACCTGGTTGCCGGCCATCGTGCCCAAGCTGAGCGCGATCACGAGCGTGGCGCTGGCCACGAGCGTGTCGAGGGTCGAGCGGCCTCGGGCGAGTGCAGCGGCGAACGACGCTGATCCGGCCACCACCATGGCCACGAGTGGTGACGCGAGGAAGCTGACGGCGAGGATCAGAGACCATGGATGACGTCGGGGCGTCGGGCCCGTCGGCAGCTCTTCGCTCGCCGAAGCGGCGAGGAGCAGCACGATGAAGAGCACGGTGAGTGCCGGACGGGGCCCGGCCAGGTTCTCGGGAGTGCTGGCCAGCGCCTGGGTGAACAGGATCGCGAGAGCCCATCCGATGGCGAGGCCTCGTAGCGGGGCCGAGCGAGTATGCATCGAGATGCTCATGGGGGAGAGGGGTGCACTCTTGCCGGAGCCCTGGGTCGTGAATCCGCTGTGCTACCGCCCGCTTCGGGCAGCACGGAACAGTGTTGTCGACCTATGCGCTTGTGTCATGAGGCCCACGGCACAAACCGCCGAGGGGAGCATTTCCCGTCCTCGGTGGGTCATTCGGCCCAGCGCGATCGGCCGGGGTACGGCGCTCGCCCGGTTCAGGAGCCGAGAGACGCGGTGCCCTCGTCGAGGATGATCTCGGCCGCCGCCACCGGATCGATGCGGCCCGACGCCAGATCGGCGAGCGCGCGCTCGCCGGCCGACGAGTCGAACACAGCGCGGGTCAGCCGGTGTATCCGCCCGGCCACGAGGGCCTCGACCTCAGCTCGAAGTCGGAGAAGCTGGCGGAGCTGGCGGGCATTGGACGCGTCGAGCAGCGAGCGGTGGTCGATGATCTCGGTCCACAGCTCGTCGATTCCGGTGCCGGAGAGGCTCTCGGTGAGAACGATCGGGGCCCGTCGCCCACGGTACGCCTCGTGTCCGGTCACATGGCTCAGGTCGAGCATCCGCTCGAGGTCGAGGCGAAGGGCCTCGGCTTCGGGGAGGTCGGCCTTGTTCACCACGAAGATGTCAGCGATCTCGAGGAGACCGGCCTTGTTCGCCTGGACGGCATCGCCGGTTCCGGGGTTGGCCACCACCACAGTCGTGTCAGCCATGGCTGCGATGTCGACTTCGACCTGACCGACGCCGACCGTTTCGATGATGATCGGATCGAACCCCGTCGCATCGAGCACCCGTATGGCTCCGGGAACGGCGACCGCCAGGCCGCCTGCGTGTCCTCGGGTGGCGATCGATCGTACGAACACGTCGCCTCCGGTGCGGTCGATCCGGATGCGATCGCCGAGAATGGCGCCGCCGGTGAGCGGTGACGAGGGGTCGACCGCCAGTACCGCGGGATTCGCACCTGAGGCGGCGGCCGCGGCCGTGAGACGACCGACCAAGGTCGATTTCCCCGAGCCGGGTGGGCCGGTGATGCCGACGATGTGCGCTCGGGCCGACCGGCCGTGCAGGGCCGCGGTCAGACGATCGGCCTCCGCGCCGCCCCGCTCGGCCACCGAGAGCAGCCGGCCCACCGCCCGGCGCTGGCCGCCGAGTGCTCGCTCGACGATGTCGTCGAGGTCGAGACCTCGTTGCGTCACGGCGTCGAGTCGACGGCACTGCGCACTGCGTGCACGACTTCCTCGGCCGAGGCACCGGGGCCGAGAATGGCGGCCACGCCGGCCTGGCGCAGCGGCTCGACGTCGACATCGGGAATGATGCCGCCCACCACGACCGGCGTGTCGAGCCCCGCGTCGCGGAGTGCCTGGACCATCTTCGGCGCGAGGGTGAGATGGCCGGCATTGTGCATCGAGAGACCGACGGCGTCGGCATCTTCTTGTTCGACCACAGCAACGACGTTGTCGACGCTCTGCCGCAGGCCGAGGTAGATCACCTCACAGCCGGCGTCGCGCAGCAGGCGGGCGACGACACGAAGCCCCCGATCGTGACCGTCGAAGCCGAGCTTGGCCAGTACGACGCGAAGCGGGGGAGTTTCGCTCGATGGGGGGCCCGACATCAGAACACTGCCGGTTCGACATAGGTGCCGAACACGCCCTCGAGCGCGGCGACGATCTCGCCCTCGGTGGCCATGGCCTTGGCCGCATTGATCGTCGCCGGGACGGTGTTGGTGGTCGGCTCGGCCGCCGCCGCGACCAGGTCGTCGAGGGCGCGTCGCACCATCTCGTCGTTGCGCTGTTGTTTCACCTGCGCCAGCCGCTTCCGCTGGTAGTCCTCGACCGCCGGATCGATCCGGAGCAGGTTCGCGTCGTCGCGGGTGTCGCCGTCGGTGAACCGGTTCACCCCCACGACGACACGGCGGCCGCTGTTCACCGCCTGCTGGAATCGGTAGGCCGAGTCGGCGATCGAGCTGACGTGGTACCCGTTGTCGATCGCGGCGTAGGTGCCCTCGAGGATCGAGCCGTCTCCCAGCTCCAGCAGATGGTCGAAGATGGCCTCGGCGCGGCGCTCCATCTCATCGGTCATCCACTCGACATAGGGCGACCCACCGAGGGGATCGGCCACCGAGGCCACGCCGGTCTCGTGGGCGACGATCTGCTGGGTGCGCAGCGCAATGCGGGCCGCCTCCTCGGTCGGGAGGGCCAGCGCCTCGTCGTAGGCGTCGGTGTGGAGGCTCTGGGTACCGCCGAGTACCCCCGCCAGCGCCTGGAGCGCCACCCGTGCGATGTTGATCTCGGGCTGCTGTGCGGTCAAGGACACGCCGGCGGTCTGGGTGTGGAAGCGACACTTCATGCTGCGCTCGTCGGTTGCGCCGTACCGCTCCTTCATCCATCGGGCCCAGATCCGGCGGGCGGCCCGGAACTTGCCGATCTCCTCGAAGAAGTCGCTGTGGCTGTTGAAGAAGAAGCTCAGACGGGGAGCGAAGTCGTCGACGGGCAGCCCGACCGCCATCGCAGCCTCGACGTAGGCGAACCCGTTGGCCAGGGTGAACGCCAGCTCTTGGGCTGCAGTGCTGCCCGCCTCGCGGATGTGATATCCGCTTATCGAGATCGGGTGCCAGCGCGGCATCTCTGCGGTGGTGAAGCGCAACAGATCGGTGACGAGCCGCATGGAGGGCCGGGGCGGGAAGATGTACTCCTTCTGGGCCTGGTATTCCTTGAGGACGTCGTTCTGGATCGTGCCGCCGAGGCGCTGGCGTAGCACGCCGTTCTCCTCGGCGCAGGCGATGTACATGCCCATGATGATGTTGGCCGGACCGTTGATGGTCATCGAGGTCGACACCCCGCCGAGATCGATCCCGGCGAAGAGATCACGCATGTCGGCAAGGGTGTCGATGGCAACGCCGGCTCGACCGACCTCGCCCTCGCTCCACTCGTGGTCGGAGTCGCGTCCCATGAGCGTGGGCATGTCGAAGGCCGTGCTCAACCCGGTGCCGCCGTGGCGGAGCAGTTCCGTGAAGCGGGCGTTGGTGTCCTCGGCGGTCCCGAAGCCGGCGAACATCCGCATGGTCCACAAGCGGGAGCGGTACATGGTGGGGTAGATGCCCCGGGTGTAGGGGTACTGGCCCGGGTACGGGGCGTCGCCGTACACCACTTCGACGGGAACGTCGGACATCGTGACGAAATCGGCGTCGCGCTCGGTTGCCGTCGCCGCCTCCTGCTCCCAGCGGGCTCGCGGGTCGTCATCGTGCGAGTCGGTCACGTGAATCACCTCGAGAACCACGATACTTCGCTGTCGTGAGGCAGGGACCCAGGTCACGGGTCCACCACGGGCAAATGCAGTGATCAATGGCATGTTCGGTATGGTTACCGCGAGAATCGTGAACGACGTACCGGGTTACGTGCCGCCCGAGATCGAACCAGGCCGACGGATGCTCGACGCTGGATCCGGCGCCGATCAGCTCGGAGCCTGACCCGGTCCCGGCCCCTCGATGTGACTTCGGTCCCTTTCGCCCGGTCGTCGTTGGGTCCACGATCACAGCGACGCTTCTCAGCGTCACCGATGAAGGGAAGTGACATGTTCGGAGACATCATCGTTCCGCTCGACGGCTCGGATCACTCAGCTGATGCGCTCGGACCCGCTGGTGCGCTGGCCCACTTCCTCGACGGGCGCGTCCGCGTAGCCGCGTTCGTCCAGCCGGGCGACGAGGACGAGATGAAGGACTGGGTGGGGGGTCAGCTCCGCGCGCTCGGTGATGTCGAACGCGAGGTCATCATCCAGCGGCTGAGCGGCTCGATCGCGGAGCAGCTCCACGCGTTGGTCGCGGATTCGCCGAGCGACCTGATCTGCATGGCAACCCACGGTCGTGGCCGCAGTGCGGCGATGTTCGGAAGCGTCGCTTCCGACATCCTCCGACTCAGCACCGCGCCCGTGATGCTGATCGGGCCGGAATACCGTGCCCATGAGTTCCGGGCGACGGGCAAGATGCTCGTCGCCGTCGATGGGAGCAAACACGGTGAGGCGGTGCTGCCGATTGCGGAGGCCTTCGCCATCGTGTTCGGCAACGACGTGAACGTGGCGACCGTGATCGACTCGAAGGCCATGACGGCGATGCAGGCCGCAGGTGGGTCGAAGGTCGTCGAGTCGAACTACGTCCACAACATCGCCGAGAAGATCGGGTCCGAGATCGGGCGGGCGGTCTCCTATGAGGTTCTGCACGGTGACCACCCGGCCGAATCGCTGATCGAACACGCCGACGCGCTCGACGCCTCGCTGCTCGTGATGGCCACCCACGGCGTCACCGGTATGCGCCGGGCTGTCTCCGGCAGCGTGGTCGCCGATGCGGTGCGTCGGGCTCCCATGCCGGTCCTTGCGATGCGTCCCGCCGAATTGTCCGGCTGATCGGCCGCAGTGGCAGCGTCGAGAGGTGCGAGCGTTGTGAGCCAGACAACGGACATGATTCGAGTGCTCTTGCTCGACGACCACGAGATCGTTCGGCTCGGTGTCGCCGAGATCGTGAACGCAGAGCCAGACATGGAGGTGGTCGCCCAGGCTGGCACGTCGGGCGACGCGCTTCAGCTCGTCCGGTCGGCGAACCCGCAGGTGGCGGTGCTCGATGTGCGGTTGGGCGAGTCCGACACCAACGGCATCGAGGTCTGTCGCGAGATTCGCTCGCGTCATCCCGAGGTCGCGTGCCTCATTCTCACCTCTTTCGCCGATGATCACGCACTCGTCGAGGCCTCCCTCGCCGGCGCAGCCGGGTACGTGCTGAAACAGATCCGGAGCAATGACCTCATCGAGTCGATCCGTCGCGTGGCCGACGGCGGGCAACTGCTCGACAGCGCGTCGGTTCGCATGAGCCTCCAGCGGCTCCGCGACAGCGAGGAGGGCCGGGTCGCCGAGCTCACTCCGCAGGAGCGAAACATCTTCGATCTCATCGGCGAGGGGTACTCGAACCGCCAGATCGCCGACGAGATGTTCCTTGCCGAGAAGACCGTGAAGAACTACGTGTCCAACGTGCTGTCAAAGCTCGGCATGGCCCGCCGAACCGAGGCTGCGGCCTACGCGGCCCGTCTGGAAGAGCGCCGTCGACTGCGGTACGAATGAGCCCTTCGTCGGTTGACAACACCTATCTCGAGGTTGCACCCGACGCCGTGATCCTCGTAGCAGCTGACGGCACGATCGAGTACGCGAACCCGCAGGCGTTGGTGCTCTTCGGTTCGGCCGACGGATCCACCGAGGCGACGATGGCCGGACGCTCGGTCGACGAGTTCGTGCCCTCCGAGTCACGTCCGGCCCACCGTGCCTTCCGGAGTCAATACGTCGAGAACCCGACGACGAGGTTGATGGGTTCACCCGCTTCGGTGCTGCTCGCCCGGCGGGCCGACGGCACCGTGTTCCCCTGCGAGATCGGCTTGAGCCCGGTCGCTGCACCGTCGGAGCACCAGCTGACGATGGCCATCGTGCGCGACATCACCAGCCGACGCGTGGCCGACCGGCACACACAGATGATTCGGTCGTCCCTCGATGCCGTCGACGACGGTGTGCTCATCTTCGACGACGAGTCGCTCGTGATCCGCTACGCCAATCATGGGGCCGTGCTCCAGACCGGTCGGCCCGTCCGCGACCTGATCGACGACATGACACTGCTCGATCTGGTTCCCGACCTCGGTGCCGGTGAGCTCCGGAGCCTGCTCGCCCCGGTCGCCTCGGGAGCGTCCGAAGCCGTCACGGTGACCGCGGCGTTCGCGAACCCGAACGGTGACGAGGTGGCCGTGGAGATGTCGATTCAGCATCCACCGGCTGCGACCCACGACGGTCACGGGCACTATGTGGCCATCGCCAGGGACATAACCGAGCGGCGTGACGCCGAACGGTACCTGCGAGCGAGCGAGGCCGGGTTCCGATCGGCGTTCACCGACGCCCCGGTCGGCATGTTGATCACGGATCCCGGCGTCGATGGACTGCCGCACATTCTGGAAGCCAATCAGGAGTTCTGCGAGATGCTCGGTTACGCGCCGGGAGAGCTCCAAGGCCGATCCGTGGCCGAGATCACCCACCCCGACGACCAGGCCCGCGGCGAACAGATCGCGGCATGGGAGGGCCCGGGTGCCACGGTCGTCGAGAAGCGATTCATTCACCGGTCCGGACAGGTCCGCTGGTGCCGCGAGCATTCCGCCGACCTGAACACGGTCGCGGGTCAACGCCGTCGACTGGCGCACGTGATCGACATCACCCGTCGGGTGATGGCCGAGTCGGCTCGCGACCACCGGGAGGACACGCTGGTGGCACTCGGCGACATCCGGCGACGGTTGCTCGACGAGCAACCGGTGCCCGACGCTCTCGCTGACATCACCGACGCCGCAGTCCGACTCGCCGGAGGACAGAGCGGTCATGTGCTCGTGCCCCGTCACGGTGGCTACGAGCTGGCTGCCGCGGCGAGTGCGAGGGAGGTGTCGGTCGTGTCCGTCGCCCAGTTGGTCGAATGCCCGCTGGCCGATCGCGTGCTCCTCGGAGGCCGGACCATCCAGACCGCCCAAGCAGAGCTCTCGGTCGACGATCTACCCTTCGAGATCGGTCCAGGAGCGGTCATTGCCGCACCGCTCATCACCCGCGAAGCCGTCGAGGGGGTCATGGTGGTCACGGGAGTCGATCCCGACCAGGCTCACCTCCTTCGGCGCACCGTCGAGTCGCTGGCCGGTGAGGCGGCGCTGGCCATCCAGCTCGCCCGGTCTCGCCGGGAGCGGCGTCGGCTGACGATCGTCGAGGACCGAGACCGGATCGCTCGCGATCTCCACGACGTCGTGATCCAGCGTTTGTTCGCCGCCGGCATGCGCCTCCAGTCGGCCGCCATGTCGGGCACCAACCTTCGGGGCCGGGTGATCGAAACGGTGAGCGAGCTCGACGAGACGATCGGCACGATTCGCGACACGATCTTCCGGCTCACCAGATCCGAACCCGACCTCCACGACGAGATCGTGATGTTGGCCCATGGCTTCGAGACTCCGGCCGGCCGTCCCATCGACATCGACGTTGCCTCCGATGTCGCATCGGTCTCCGATCGTGTCGGCGAGCAGTTGTTGCCGACGGTCAACGAGCTCTTGTCGAACGCGGCTCGGCACAGCAACGCCACGAGAATTGCGCTGAACGTGAGGCACGACTCCGAGGGTGCGCTCGTGGTCGTGGTGTCCGACGACGGCGACGGATTCGACGAGGACGAGCCGAAGGGCTTCGGCATCGGGAGCGTCACCGCGCGAGCGACCCAGCTCGGTGGCACCGTCGCCATCGCGTCACACCCGGGCGAGGGAACCACGGTCACGTGGCGCGTGCCACCGCGGTGAGTCCCCGTCAGCCGACAAATGACCAATGGCCCTGTCTCGGCATGTGAGCGGCAGTGAGACTCGGAGTTACACCGAGGAGGAGTCCCGCCATGAATGACCGAGTTCACGTTCCGACAAGCATCACGGTCGGGGTCGACGGCACGCCGGCGTCGATCGCGGCGCTGCGTTGGGCGATCGCGTTGGCGGAACGCACTGGTGCCTCGATCGAGGCGGTCATGGCGTGGCGGTACCCGTTCCTGGCGACGATGCCGGGGCTGATCGGGGCGGTTCCTCCCGTGGCCGACATGGAGACCGCGGCCCTTCAGGGTCTCGACAAGATCCTCGGATCGGTGCACACCGAGGTGCACATCGAGCCCGTTGCCGCGATGGGCAGCGGCTCGCAGGTGCTCATCGACGCGAGTCGGGGTCAGGATCTCCTGGTGGTCGGCCGCCGCGGTAGTGGGGGCCTGCGGGGCCTCGGATCGACCAGTCGCCACTGTTCCATTCACGCCCCGACCTCGGTGGCGGTGATTCCCGAAGGGGCCGAGCCACTGGTGGCCGACCCGAGCGTCATGGTCGCAGTGGACGGGTCGCCGCACTCGATCGACGCAATGGTGTGGGCGGCGCGGGCCTTCGCGCCCAGTGCCAAGATCGCGGTCTCCCACAGCCACGACGAGCAGATGCTCGACTATCACGACCTGCCCGGCGAGGTGCGTAGCGGCCTTCAGGAGCGGGCAGGCCTCCGCCTCGGCGACGCGGTCGACCGTGCTCTGGTTCGGCTCGAGACGCCCGTCGAGTTCGAGCAACACGTGTACGAAGGCGATCCCCGCTCGACGATTCTCGATGCCGCATGGGGCGTCGACGTCCTCGTCGTCGGTGACCGGGGCAACTCGGGCGTCCGAGGGCTCCTACTGGGCTCGTTCGCCTCGTACGCTGTCGGACACGCCGAGGTACCCGTGGTCATCGCCCGCGTCTGAACCGCCGGCCGAGGGAGGGACGACATGATCAAGGGGAAGGTCCTGGTGGCCGTCGACGGCTCGGAGGGCGCAGCCCACGCGCTGCGCTGGGCCGCCGACCGGGCATCGGCCGCCGGTTCGGAGCTTCGCGTCATGACGGCATGGGAGACCCCTGCGTTGCTCGGCTTTCCTGCAGGAGCAGGCATCGTGGTGCCGACCGACGCCGAGCTGGCCGCGCTCGGACAGCAGCTGCTCGACGAGGCCATCGCCGACGCCGCGCCCGACCACGTGCCGACCGCACAGCGGTCGGTGCGCCACGGCCGGCCAGGTAGCGCCGTGCTCGAAGAGATCGACTCGTACGGACCCGACCTCGTGGTCGTCGGCACCCATGGGCACTCGGCCATCGCCCGGATGTTGCTCGGAAGCGTGAGCGCCAACATCGCAGCCCATGCTCCGTGCCCCGTTGTGGTCGTCCCGGAGCGGGCCAAGATCGGCCAGACCGGGCCGGTCCGCGTGGGCTTCGACGGTTCCGAGGGGTCTCGGGCCGCGTTGGCGTGGGTCGCGCATCATGCGTCCTGCCCGATCGAGGTCGTGCATGCGTGGAAGGTGCCGAAGGTCTTCGGGGCCCCTCGCCACTCGAGCGAGGAGATCGAGGCGAGCGCGACCGAGGTGATCGAATCGGTGGTCGCGCCGCTACCGGTCCGTGACCGGGTCATGATCAAGGTGGTCGAGGGCGAGGCCCGCGAGGTGCTGCTGAAGAACACCGACGAGCTCGCGGCACTGGTGGTCGGTCGTCGCCGTACCGGCCCCCTTGCCTCCCTGCTGGGCTCGGTGTCCACCTATGTCGCCGGCCACGCCGACCTGCCGGTGGTGGTGGTACCGCCGTCTGAAGACGCCGGGTAGCCGTGGTCGGGGAAATCGCCGCGGCCGAAGTACGCGAGACGCATATCTCCTGGGTCTTCCTGACGGCTGATCGCGCCTACAAGCTGCTGAAGCCGATCACGACCAACTTCCTCGACTTCGGCTCGTCGGACCTGCGGTGCGCAGCAGCACAACGCGAGGTCGAGCTCAATCGGCGAGTCGCCCCCGACGTGTACCTCGGTCTTGGCGACCTGGTCGAGAACGGTGAGCTCGTCGATCAGCTGATCATCATGCGGCGCATGCCCGAGGAACGCCGCCTGTCTCGAATGGTCGATGACCCGAGCTTCGACCACCACGTGCGTGAGATCGCCCGAACCGTGGCGGCCCTACACGCCGGCGAGCCCGCAGTCACCGGCGACCGAGCCCAGGCCATCGCCGGTCGCGACGCGGTGGCCGGGAATTGGGAGGCGAACTTCGCCGATCTCGCCGCGGTGGCCGACGAGCTCATCGACTCGGTCGACTATGCCGAGGCCGCGGCCCGTGCCCGACGCTTCCTCGCCGCCCAGAGTGACCTCTTCACCCGCCGCATCGACGAAGGGTTCGTGCGAGACGGTCACGGTGACCTGTTGGCCGGCGACATCTTCTGCCTCGACGACGGCCCCCGCATCCTCGACTGTCTTGCCTTCGACGAGCGGCTGCGCATCGGCGACGTGTTGTCCGACATCGGCTTCCTCGCCATGGATCTGCATCGGCTGGCCGGCGCCGACGTGGCCCGGTCGCTGCTGAAGTGGTACGGCGAGTTCTCCAACGAGCATCATCCTGCGTCGCTCGCGCATCACTACATGGGTTATCGAGCCCATGTTCGGGCCAAGATCGCCGCGCTCCGGTGGCAGCAGGGCTCGACTTCGGCGGCCGACGACCTGCGGGTCCATCACGATCTGGCCCTGTTTCACCTTCGCCGCGGCGAGGTGCGGCTGGTGATGGTCGGAGGCGTGCCCGGCACCGGCAAGTCGACGGTGGCGTCGGCCATCGGTGCCGAGCTCGGGGCGGTGGTGTTGTCGAGTGACGAGCTCCGCAAGGACCTGGCGCATCTCGGCCCCGACGAACACGCTCGCAGTCCTGTCGACAGCGGTCTGTACGCGCCGGAGCGACGGGCCGAGGTCTACGAGGAGATGCTGGTCGAGGCGGGCCTGCTGTTGGCCAGGGGCGAGAGCGTGGTCATGGATGCGTCGTGGTCGGGTGCCGACCAGCGGCGCCTCGCCGAGTCGCTCGGCCGCGAACGAGGGGTCGAGGTCGTGGCCATCGAGTGCGTGGTCGACGCAACGACCGCTCGGCAGCGGATCGCGCATCGCATGTCCACACCAGGTGTTCCATCGGACGCGACGCCCGACGTCGCCGACCACATGCGTGCGACGTGGCCGGCGTGGCCCGAAGCCAGCCAGATCGACACGGCGGGCACGATCGAGGAGACGCTCGAGTCGGCTCTGCAGGCGATCACCGGCTGAGCTCGGGCGGCGATGGTGCCGCCCGTTCGCTGTGCCATAGGAACCACGACTGAGTCGATCGGCCCGGACTGGTCGACCTCATTGGGTGAACTTGCTCAAGGAGCGCCCACGTCGCTTCCGAAGCCGACTCCCGGAACCAACCGCCCACACAAAGGTGACGTGATCAAACGATTCGTGAGTGCTCTTCTGGTTTTCGTTCTGATGGGGTCGATCTTCGCCTCGACGACCGGATTCCTCTCGGCCGTCCAAGGTCAGGATCTCTCGGTGCGGACGGCGCTCGACGCGAGCTTCACCCAGCAGCTCCAGAACGCCGACCCGTTCCGCTTCGACGCCTCCGACCTCATGCCTCCCGAGATCGGCGCCAGCCTGGCCCCGGGCGGCTTCTGGGGTGACGGCGGCGGCTTCATCGTCCCCGGCAAATCGATCGACGACGCCACCCAGGCCATCGACCTGTTCTGCGTGATCGTCCCCGAGGGTGACGCCTGCCCCTGATCGCACGGAGTCGACGGGATCGGGGAGAAGCGCTCCCCGGCCCCGTCGGCGCCCGGCACGGTCGAGCGTCGTTTGGCAGACTGTCGCTCGACGAAAGCGAGGGGCGTACCGGTGATCCTGGTCTTCGAGGACTGCGAGCTCGATCTGGCGCGCGTGGTGCTCAAACGCGACGGGCAAGAGGTCCGCATCGAGCCGCAGGTCTTCGATCTGCTCTGCTGCCTCATCGAGCGGCGGGGCGAGGTCGTGCGCAAGGAGGACCTGCTCGATGAGGTCTGGGGCGATCGGTTCGTCAGCGAGTCGGCGCTCACCACGCGGATCAAGTCGGCCCGCCAGGCCGTCGGCGACGACGGCACGCGCCAACGAGTGATCCGCACCGTCCACAGCAAGGGCTACGAGTTCGTCGCACCGGTTCGGGTCGTCGAAGCACAGCGCGCAACCGACGGTATGGCGAGTGGAGCGGGCTCGAGTCTGCCGGTTGCCGTTCAGCCGCTGATCGGCCGAGAGGAGCTACTTGCGCAGCTGCTCGACGACCACGAAACGAGCCGGCTGATCACGCTGGTCGGAACCGGTGGTGTCGGGAAGACGTCGGTCGCCTTCGAGCTCGCCCGCCGCGTCGAACCCGGGTACCCCGACGGCGTCCTGGTGGTGGAGCTGGCGAGTGTGGTCGACCGCGACGCCGCCCTCGCTGCGTTCGCGACATCGCTCGACGTGAACACCCGCCAGCGGGCGTCGATCGAGGACGCGATCGTCGACATGTTGCGCCCTCGCCGTGCGCTTCTCCTCCTCGACAACTGTGAACACCTCGTCGGGCCGGTCGCCTCGCTCGTCGATCGGATCCTGCACTCGGCCCCTGCCGTCTCGATCTTCGCCACGAGTCGCGAACCGCTCGCCGTGTCCGGCGAGCACGTGTGGACCGTCGAGCCGCTGTCGACGGTCGGTCTCGACTCGATACCCGAGCACGAGCTGCCCTCGGTGCCGGCAGTGGCGCTCTTCCTAGAACGGGCCCGGGCGGCAGACCCTCGCTTCGAACTGACCGCCGCGAACGCCCCGGCCATCGTCGAGATCTGCCGACGTCTCGACGGAATCCCCCTGGCCATCGAGCTGGCGGCCTCGCGGGCGCATGCCATCGACGTCGTCGAGATCGCTCGTCGCCTCGATGAGCGGTTCCGTCTCCTCAAGGGGGTGAGGCGGGGCGCCGACCCGCGGCATCGCACCCTCGACGATGCGATCAGCTGGTCCTACGACCTGCTCGACGACGACGAGCAACGACTGTTCGCCTCGCTCGCCGTGTTTGCCGGGCAGTTCGACCTCGGAGCCGCCGAATCGGTCTGTCGCGGCGACGATGTGCTCGATCTGCTCACTCGGCTCACGACCCGTTCCATGCTCGCGGTACGCCGGCCGTCCACGGGTGGTACTCGCTACGAGATGCTCGAGACACTGCGGGAATACGGTCGGAATCGGTTGGGTGATCAGCAGAGCGTCGAGGTCTTCGGCGCTCACGCCCGCCAGTTCCTGGCGCTCGCGAGATCGGTCGAGGTCGATCTGGAAACCCCACAGGAGTCCAATGCCGTCGCGCGGGCCGATGGGTCCTTCGCCGACCTGCGGGCCGCACAAGGGTTCGCACTCCAGATCGAAGACCCCGACCTCTCCTTTGGGCTCATCGCCTCACTCCGCGAATACGCGATGCGCACTCTGCGCTACGAGGTGTTCACCTGGGCCGACTCGACCGAAGGGCTCGCGGGTGCCGCCGTTCATCCGCTTCATCCGGTGGTCACCGGGATCCGGGCCTACGGCGCGTGGGTGCGTGGTGAGTTCGACTCGGCGATCTCGCTCGCCGACGAAGCCCGAGCCGCCGAGAACACAGCGGGAAGGGCCCCGACCGGTCTCGTCGAGCGAGTCAGGGCCAACGTCCTCTACGCCACGGGCGAGAACGAGTCGGGTCTGATCGAGAATGCTCGCCTCATCGAGCTCGCCGAGGAGTCACGCGCCGATTCGAGGATGGCCCACGCGTACTACATGGCATCGGTGGCATCGAGTTCGATCGGCCAGTACGAAGAAGCGGAGCGCCTCATCTCGCTCTCCCGTGACGCGGGACGACGCACCGGTAGCCCGACCGATCTCGCATCGGCGTGGGTGGCCGAGGGTTTCGCCACCCGTGACGACGACGACGCCGCGCTCGAGGCCTTCGCCACCGCCGGTCGTCTGGCCCGGTCGGCGGGCAACCGGTGGATGAGCGCCTTCGCCCGCACCGAGGCCAGTGGACTCCTCGTGCTGCACGGGCACCTCGAGGAGGGGTGCGAGGGCCTCGCCGAAGTGGTCGACGTCTGGTACCGGTCCGGCGAGTGGGGACAGCAGTGGCACACCCTGTCCCGCTGTCTCATCGCGCTCGATCGCATCGGACAACAGGAGATCGCGGCGCAGGTGCTCGGTGCGATCGAGGCTCACGCGACCATGGGTGGTCCACCGGTCATGACGACCCTGCGCGATCTGGCCTTCGAGACCCGCGATTCGCTCACGGCCGTTCTCGGGGTGTCGCGCGCCGAGCAACAACGGGCGATAGGCGCGTCGCTCCCGGTGGCCACGATCATCGACCGGACCCGGAGTGCACTTCTGGGTCGACCGCTCGAGATCTGATTCCGACGCCTGCGGCTCCCGGTGACGGCCACACATGCACGCGACGGTCGAGGAAGGCATGGAGGTGGCTGGCCAGCTCGCCGGCGTCGGGCCCGACACCGTCGAGGAAGCTCGACTTGCGCCGCCGTAGGAACGGGATGCCCAGGAGGTAGAGGCCCGGCAACGAGCACACGCCACCATCGTGCGCGAGCCGGCCCCTATCATCGAAGGCCGCGGGATCGAGCCACGAGTACTTCGGTCGATAACCGGTGGCCCACACGACGGTGTCGAATCGCGACAGCTCCATCTCGGTGGGAATCGCGGGTAGTGCGGTCGCCGGTGGCCGGGTGGGCTTCGGCAGCGTTTCGTCGAGGCCGTGCTCGGTTGCGAACTCGTCGATCCGGTCGAGGAGTCGATTCTGCTTGAGGTCGGCATTGCCGACGAGATTGGTCAGACCACCGGAGAACTGGGCCTTGGAGCCCGAGACCCGCATCAACTTGCCGACCACGCCCACGCCCGACGCGATCAGCGCGTTGAGATCGAGCGTGCGGCGCTCGGGACTGCCGACCAGCTGCAGTGAGGGGAGACGCCGGGCTCGGTTGAGATCCTCGACCTCGTCGTAGCGCTCGTCGAGCTGGCCGATCACATCCATCCACCAGTGGATGTCGCGATCGCGATGCAAGCGGGGAAGCCGCACGTGGTCACCGACGGCAAGGGTGACCTGGCGCCCGCTCCGCTGGAGCTCGTCGGCGATCTGGGCTCCGGAGGCGGAGGCGCCGACCACCAGTACCTCGCCGGCGCCGAGCTGGCACGGATTGCGGTACTGCAGCGCGTCGAGCTGGTGGAATCGATCCGGTAGTTCGGTGGCCAGCGCCGGGATGTATGGCTCGCTCGACGCGCCGGTGGCCGCCACCACGGCATCACACACCCAGGTGCCCTGATCGGTGCGCACCTCGAAGCCGAGCGGTCGCCGGCACACCTTCTCGACGGTGACATTCGTCTGCACCGGCGCGCCGAAGCTCCGTCGGTACTCATCGAGGAACGCGACGGTCTCGTTCTTGGTCATGAAGCCGTCGGGGTCACTGCCCTCGTAGCGATAGCCGGGGAGGCGGGTCATCCAGTTGGGCGTGAGCAGCCGGAGCGAGTCCCACCGTTCGGTTCGCCATGTCTGAGCCACCTCCCCCCGGTCGAGGACCACATGGTCGATCCCGCGACCGGTGAGGTGATGGCTCATCGCCAGTCCGGCCTGGCCGGCGCCGATGACCACGACTGGTGTTCGCATCATCGACCTCAGACGACCTCGACCTGGATGTTCGTGGGGTTCGCGACGATGTCGAAGACGGCCGAGCGCTTCTGTGACTGCGCCACGATGGCCTCGATGTCGGCCTTGGTCGCATCGGCGTCGATGGCATAGGTGACGGTGATGCCGTTGAAGCCGTTTCGTACGTCGCGGTCGATACCCAGGATGCCCTGGAGGTCCATGTCGCCGGCGATCGTGGAGGTGACCGAACGGAGCTGGACACCACGGTTGGAGGCGACGGTGGCGACACCGGCGGTGAGGCACGAGGCCAGCGCAGCCAGCACGATCTCGGGCGGCGTGGCGCCGTTGTCCTCCGAGGCGAAGACCTGCGGGTGGTCGGCTTCGACGGTGTAGTCCTGGCGATGGGCCTGTTCGGCTCCGAGGCCGGAGAAGCCGCTCACCGTGGTTCGGCTGTGGGTGCCGCTGACCCACTCGCAGCTGGCCCGCCACTGGAACTGGGCGCCTTGTGGAGCATCGGTCAGGTGCTGGCGGGCGCCGAGAAGTGCCTCGATGTTCACGCCGTTGTCGACGGGGGTTTGGGTGTCGGTCATGGGTGTCCTTGTCTGTCGGCCCGCAGTGCGGGCGTGATGTGTGCTTGGGAGGATCACTCTGCTCATTCGGACGTACGGAGTCTTGAAGGACCCATGACGAGTGGCTGAATCGTCGTGTCAGCCGATCTTCAGACGATGTTCATGACTTGCCGCCCCACTCACCCGATGATGGCGGGCATGACCATCGACACCGAAACCGCGAAAGAGGAGCAGCGAGTCCACGACTGGCGTGAAGCCGGCGAAGCCTGGGGCCACTCGGCCAACAACTGGGCCACCTTGTACGAGCACTACGCCATCGACGTCATGATCGCCATCTTCTGCCGGGTCGGCATGGCCGACGGGGTCGATGTGCTCGACATGGCGTGCGGCTCAGGCCTCGCCCTCCGTCATGCCGGGGCCATGGGTGCAACCGTGTCCGGCATCGATGCGGCCGAGACCCTCATCGAGATCGCCCGTGACCGCAACCCCGAGGCCGACGTGCGGCTCGGCTCGATGTTCGCGCTGCCGTGGCGCGACGAGAGCTTCGATGTCGTGACGTCGATCAACGGCGTGTGGGGTGGATGCGAGGCCGCGCTCGTCGAGGCGCACCGAGTGCTTCGCCCCGCCGGCATGCTCGGCATCAGCTTCTGGGGCACCGGCACCCCGAACGATCTGCGGGGCTGCTTCAAGGCCTTCGCCCGCCACTCGCCCGAGGAGCACTTCGGCAGCATGAAGCGGCTGAACGACATCGCTGCGCCGGGTGTGGCCGAGACGATGCTGACCGAGAGCGGCTTCGAGGTCATGGAACGAGGGGAGCGTGTCTCGGTCATCGAATGGCCCGATCCGGAGCTGGCGTGGCGAGCCGTCTCGAGTGTCGGCCCGGCCGTGCCGGCGCTGCGCCACACCGAGGAGGCAGTCGTGAAGCAGGCCGTGCTCGAGGCCATCGATCACTGCCGCGACGACAGGGGTGCCTACCGGTTCCAGAACGATCACCACTTCGTGATCGCTCGGAAGGTCGGTCAGTAAGGCGTCCGCCTGCCGTCGAGCACGGCGCGGGCGGAGTCGAACGCCTAGCCTCACGGTGTGGACGTAGAGGCCGCTCGACTCGTGAAGCGCTTCTACCTCTACTCGGGCATCTACACCCTTGCCGCCTCGATCATCTGGGGCATCAACACGCTGTTCCTGTTGGATGCGGGGTTGACGATCGGAGAGGTGTTTCTCGCCAACGCCGCGTTCTCGGTGGGAACGATGCTGTTCGAGATCCCGACCGGGGTGGTGGCCGACACCATCGGGCGCCGGACATCGTTCCTGCTCTCGGTCGCGGTGCTCGCCGCCACCACGCTCGCGTATGTGGGGCTCGCGCAGGTCGGTGGGGGAGTCGCGAGCTTTGCGCTCGTCTCGGTGCTGATGGGGCTCGGCTTCACGTTCTACTCGGGCGCCATGGAGGCGTGGGTGGTCGACGGCGTTCGCTTTCTCGGCTACGACGGCGAGCTCGACCCGATCTTCGCCAGGGGCCAGGTCATCGCCGGGGTCGCGCTGATTGCCGGCACAGTCGGGGGCGGGTTCCTCGGCCAGACCGACCTGGCCCTTCCCTTCCTGTTGCGATCGGGCCTGCTGCTCGCTCTGTTCGTGCTCGCGAGTCGGGGCATGGCCGATCTGGGCTTCGAGCGCCGAGCGGTCAGCTGGGCCGCGATCCCGACTGAGGCAAACCGGGTGGCCCGTGTCGGAATCACCTTCGGATGGCGCAACCGATCGATTCGCCTGCTCATCCTGGCCACTGCAGTGCAGATGGGGTTCTTCGCCTGGGCCTGGTATGCCTGGCAGCCGTACTTCCTCGAGCTGCTCGACTCCGACGCGGTGTGGGTTGCGGGCGTCGTGGCCGCAATCCTCGGCCTGTCGATGATCCTGGGGAACGGCATCGTCCAGGTGGTGATGCGCTGGTGCGGGCGTCGAACCACCCTGTTCCTGGGATCGGGAGTTGTCTTCTCGGGGGCGATGATCGCGGTCGGAGCCGTGTCGTCGTTCCCGCTCGCGGTCGCGTGTCTGGCGCTGGCCGGTGTGGCGTTCGGGGTGCAGTCGCCGGTACGGCAGGCGTTCGTTCACGAAAAGGTTCCGAGCGAGCAGCGGGCGACGGTCGTGTCGTTCGACTCGATGATCACCGGCGGGGGCGGTGTCGTCGGGCAGGCCGGGCTCGGCGCGTTCGCACAGCGTCGCGGTTTCTCTGCCGGCTACGTGGTCGGCGGTCTCCTCACCCTCGGCGCCCTGCCCATGCTCGCGCTGATCCGGAGACGGAAGGACCCAGCCGACTACTTCGAAGGCACCCATGCTGGGCCAACGGGGGCATGTTCGCCGAGCGGGATCCCTGCCGTCGCCCAGCTCCAAGGCGAGCCCGTGGAGACGCCGTAGGGCTGCCGTTCTGTTGCGGAATCAGCTGCTGGCGCCGGGTGCGAGGTTGCGTGGGGCGAACGACATCGACTCGGCCAGCCCGCTCGGGCCCAGATTCGTGATCGAGCCTTTCCCCAACTTGAAGTTGTAGCGAAGATTCAGAGGTTGAAGTGACGAGTCGGCCGACGTGATGTTGTTGGCGGGCGAGCCCGGATACATGAAATAGGTGAACGTGACGCCGGGTGGAACGATGTCGCTCACATAGGCCACCGCGGTGAAGCCCCCCTTGTGTGCTCGGCCGAGCTGGTCGAGCACACCGTCGGATTCGATCGACAACAGGTCGCCGTTCACGATCCCTCGGGCATCGGCATCGGCCGGATTGATCTCGAGGAAGTTCGACGGCCACCGTTCGACCGAGTTCTGGCGCCGCACGAAGTCGAACATGTTGTTCCACACGGCATTGACCCGACCGTTCAGCACCCATACCTCGTCCTTGGACGGGTCAGGACCGAGGATCTCGTTTCGGGTTGCGACCGCGTCCCAGTCGGCGAACACGAAGTTCGCCTTCCCGCTGTCGCTGTTGAACTGCAGATCGGCATGTCGACGCACGGTCTCCACCAGCTCGCCGCCCTCGAGCGAGAGGGGCGTCTGCAGGCCGGTGGTACCGAAGGTTCGCAACAGGTCGTGGCCGCGCATGCCATCGGCCTTCGCCTTCTCGACCAGCGCGGCGTAGTCGCGTCGGCCGCCCGACGACTTCTCCGACGCCTCTTCGAAGATCGCATTCGTGTCGGGCCAATCGAAGCCGTCGAAGCCCATCTTCCTCCCGACCTCGGCGAAGATCTGCCAATCGGGCCGCGCCTCGCCCGGCGGATCCATGAACTTCTCGTAGATCCGGAGCCGTCGCTCGGCGTTGTTGCGGGCGAAGTCCTCCTCGCCCCATGTGGCGGCCGGCAGAACGATGTCGGCGTAGGGGGTCGAGTCGTTCTCGTAGATCTCCTGGTGCACGATCACGAGACCGCCCGCGTCGATCTGCGCCTTCAGCTGCTCGAGAGCCGTCTCGTATCGGGTCGACGTGACTTCGGGCCCCTTGGCCTTCAGCTCGACCACTGCCTTGCGGAGGGCATCGGTTGCACCCATCGCCCCCAGCCAGTTCGTGCCCACGACCCAGCGGAAGCGAGTGTTGCCCTGGACCAGCCACCGCTCGGTGTCCATCTCGAGCTTGTGACCGTCGTACTCGTCTGGCGATTTGTCGATCGGGTACCCGGCAGCCTTCTGGCCACCGCGCTGATGTCCCCCCATACGAGACGTGGCGCGGCCCTCACGGCCGCTGGCTCCGACCAGCAGGCCGAGGTTCCCGATGGCGGCGGTGTTCTCGTAGTTGTGCGACCAGTAGACGCCCTTCTCGAACAACACCGTGGTCTTGGGCTGCGCGCCGGACCCGCCGCTGATGAGCTCTGCCGCGCGAGTGATCTTGTCGGCGGGGACACCGGTGATCTCGCTGGCGCGGTCGAGCGCGAACTCCGGGGTGGAGGTGATCCATTCGCGGAACTGATCGAAGCTGCGCCCGAACTCGACCCGCCGCCACTTGCCTTCGGCGTCGAGCTCGCCGCGAGAGGCGGTGTGCTGGCTGACGAAGTCGTCGTCCCACCAGTTGTTCTCGACGATCACCCTGGCGATGGCCATGTACAGCGCCGTATCGGTCCCCGGCACGATCTGGAGGTGCAGACCGCCGCTGTTCTCGGCGTAGTTCGCGGTGAACGTACGACGCGGATCGACGTAGACGATCGTTGCCCCTCCCGGTTGTTGCCAGGTGGTGAACCGCACCGTCTTGGTCTCATAGGGGTCGCTACCGGCGATGAAGAGCACCTCGGCGGCCGCGTCGTCGGCGAAGGCGGCACTGAACGCATCGATGCCGCAGTCGGACAGGCCGGGAACGTCGTCGCCTTCGGCTGGGGCGTGGTGCGGCGAGTAGTTGGGGGTCTCGATTGCTCCGAGCGCGAGCTTCGACCCGGCGAACACGTTCTCGTAGTACTGGTACGAGTAGATCTTCATGCCCCAGGCGAGCTCGCCGTGTTCGGCGATGGTGTGGGTGGAGAGCTCGGCGACGAGGTCGGTGGCCATGTCCCACGAAATCGGTACGAGGGTCCCGTTGACCCGCAACAGGGGCTTGGTCAGCCGATCGGCGGTCAGGCCGTCCGGCGTGTACACCTTCTGCGCGAGCTCCCCGCCGCGCACCGAGTGAGTGCCGCCGACGTTGACGACATCGGCGTCGGGGTCGGGCAGTACCACCACGTTGTGCCGTTCGCCGTTCACCCGCACCACGTTGTGCATCGTCTCGGAGATCCAGCGACCCGACAACGTGGTGGTCGGGAAGTCGACCCCGAGCGCGTTGTCGGCCGCGCTCGTGCCTCCCTCGTCGCCGACCGGCCAGGTGTAGACCTTGTACCCGCACGCGACGGGGCAGTACTCGCAGACCGTCGTCTTGACGACCGCGTCGGTGGGCGGGAGTGGCACGCGGCCGGATCCGGTTCCGGCCATGTCAGACTCCCTCGCTGACCACGACGAGGTCCTCGCCGGCCAGGTTGTCGGCGTGTCCGTAGATGAGTCGGTAGACGCCGAGGGCGTAGATGCCGTCGCCGTCGACCTCGAGCAGGATCCGAGCGAGGTTCTGGGTCGCCTGCCCGAAGCCCACGATCCCGTCACGGCTCAGATCGAACGACGAGAAGTGGCACGGGCAGGGGCCGAGCGTGTGACTGTCGGCCTCATAGGTCGTGATCGGACAGCCCATGTGAGTGCACAGATTCGAGTAGGCGACGATGTCGTTGTCGGGGCCGACGCCACCGGGCACGCGTTCACCCAGCTTCACGAGCACGTTCGGGGTTCCCTCGTACGGGTAGTCGAAGAACTGGGCATCGCCGACACCGAGCGACGAAACGCTCCCGACACGAGCGCGCGGGAACGTTGCGAGTGAGGCGCCGGTGGCCCCGTTCGCGTCGTCGTCGTCGGCCAGGACGAAGCCGAGGGGCACCAGCACCCCGACTCCGATCGTGGCTCCGGCCGCAGTGCCGGCCAGGAGGAAATCGCGTCTCGATAGAGGCACAGGGCAGCCTTCCGTGGTGGGGGGTCGTCGGCAACGTAGGGCCGATGCCGAATCCAGAGCCAGGGCCTTTGGTCCCTGGGAGACGGCAGCCGGTACCTTACGCTGCCGCAGGACCGCTTGCCGTGACCCCTCGAGGAAGACGCGCCATGACCACACCGGACAACGAGCCCGACGATGATGGCCCCTCGATGGTCGAAGGGCTGGCACTGTCGGGGTTGGCCGCATTCAGCTCACTGGTCGTTGTCCTGTTCATCGGCGCAGTGGTCTACGGCATTGCGTACGGCAGACCGAGTGACGAGCGGCGCGCCGAGCTGGCCATGCAAGAGGCGGTGTCGGATGAGGCGGGTCAGATCCAGGTCGGTGAGCAGGTGTACGCGTCGGCGTGTGCATCGTGTCACGGCCGACTGGGTGAGGGAGGCGTCGGGCCCTCGTTCGCGGGCGTGACGACGCGACTGCCCGACGTGGCGGACCAAATACAGGTCGTCGTGGAAGGGCGCGGTCAGATGCCGGCGTTCGGAGCCTCGCTGACCGACGAGCAGATCGAGGCGGTCATCGCCTACGAACGGACGGTTCTCGACGGGCCGTAGCATCACCTTCTCGCAGCCGACCGCTCGCAGCCAGTCCTAGCCACGAGATCGGTGTCAATCCGTGACGCTCGTGAAGTCGGTGACCCGGTTGACGGTGGGGTAGGTGTAGGTGCCGTCGAAGAACGAGGCGGCGGCGCCGTAGGCGCGGAAGTAGGGGAACCAGCCGCGGCCGGGGATGGTCTGGACGTGGTTGGCCTCCCACCCGGCCGGGGGTGCGTCGGGGCCGAGCAGCATTGAATAGGAGCCGTCGTCGTTGCTGCGCAGGCCGGGTGTGCGGCTGCCGACGGTGGCCTTTCCGCCGGCCGCGCCCTGGCGGTTGTCGATGATGCAGCGGGTGTCGGCGTCATAGATCACGACTGACCAGAACAGCTCGGCCGGGACGGGCCCGTTGATCCGGATCACGTAGCTGTCGCCACCGTGCAAGCGCACGCCATCTTCGTCCTCGAACTTGCCGAGGTAGGCCTGGGCCTTGCCCGGCGTGGGGATCGTCATCGCCGGTGAGGTAGTGACGGCCTCGTAGCAATAGCGCGCTCGGGGATCGAAGATGTCGTAGTTCGTCATCCGCTGGGAGTTCTTGATGCCATCACCCCAGTCGCCGCCGAGGATCATGCGCCAGTTGTTCTGTCGCAGCACACCCTCGAGCCGTTCGTTGTAGACGAGGGTCTTGGCCATCACCTCTCCGACCCGGGCACCGTCTTCGAGGATCGCTTTCTGGCGGTCGGTTGGCTCGAACGGCTTGCCCTTCTCGATGCCCAGAGTGCGCAGCCAGTACATGAACAGGCGGTCGCGCTCGGCTACCACCTCGTCCTGGATGCCTTGGTGCAGCATCTCCCAGAAGGCGAGCCCGCGGGGCTGGTACTGGGCGGTGAAGGTGTCCTCGCCGTCGATGATCGTGAGGCCGGGTTCGTCGCCGTGGTTGTAGAGCTGGATGCGGCTGACCAATTCGGCGACCTCGTCCTCGTCGCCGATGGCTCGCATCACGAAGAACACGCGATCGGTGTCGACCCGGTGGACGAGTTGACCGTCGACCGGCCCGGGGACGGCCGCCGCTGGCGTGTTCGGGCCGACGATCACGTGCGTGCCGCCGCGACCGTCGTTGGGGCCGAAGATTCCGATGTCGCTGGGGCTCTGCTGCCACATGTCGACGATCATCCCGACCATCAATCCCTCGGGGACCACCAGCACCGTCGGCGCGTGCCTGGTGTCGGAGAAACCGAAGAAGTAGTCGGTCGACTCGTTCGCTGTCAGGATGCCGCGCCGCTCGTTGAATTTCGTGACCGAGACCAGCACGTTGTCGTCGAAGGCGGGATACGTCGACTCATAGGCCACGCGCCAGCGGGTCATACCGACCAGCGGGATGCCCCAGAGGTACAGCTGAGCTGACCGCTGATGGTCCATGAGGTCATAGACACGCTCGGCGGTGTCCTTGGTTGGGAAGCAATGGTCGAGCTCGAAGTCACCGAAGTAGGTCTCGACCCTTCCCGAGATGGGCATGGCGGCTTGGAACTCTTCTTCGGTCTGTGGGGTGTGGGTCATCGCTTCGGTCCTGTCTGTCACCTAGATGTGCGGGTCGTCGCTCGAGCCGAGATCGGCGCCTCGCGTTGCCGAGTCGGAAGGGGGCTGGACGGTCGCGAAGTCGATGCGTTCGACCTGGGGCAACGAGTAGCTGTCGTCGAACCATGCTGCCGAGGGTGCGTAGAGCCGGATGTAGGGGAACCAGCCGCGACCGGGGATCGACTTGATCCAGTTCTCCTCCCATCCGGCGGGCGGCTCGGGGCCGACGAAGATGTTGATCGAGCCGTCGTCGTTGACCACCATGTCCGGCGTCGCTCTCGACCCCATCGTCGCCTTCTTCTGATCGGTGTAGATCAGCGTCCGGGTGTCGGCGTCGTAGATGACCATCGACCAGAACAGCTCTGCGGGCGGGTTGGCCGGCACGCGCATCACGTAGGAGTGCTCGCCGTGGAGTCGCTCGCCGTTGCTGTCCGCGAACACACCGGCGTAGGCCTGACCCTTGCCCGGCGCCGGGTTGGCCATCCGCGGCGACGACGAACACGCCTCGTAGGTGAACCGCGCCCGCGGATCGAACAGGTCGTAGTCGCGCATGCGTTGAGTGTGTTCGAACGCGTCGGGCAGCGCGCCACCGATGATCACCCGCCAGCCGTCGTGGCGGAGCACACCGTGGAGACGTTCGGAGTAGACCATCGTCTTGGCCATCGTCTCGCCGATCAACGCGCCCTCCTCGAGGATCCGACGTTGACGGTCATCGGGCGCGAACGGCTGACCCCGCTCGATGCCGAGTGTCATCAACCAGTACATGAAGAACCGGTCCCGGTCCTCGACGGGTTCCTCCTGGATGATCTCGTGGAGCAACTCCCAATACCGCAGACCGCGCGGCTGGTAGTTCTGTGAAGGTGTATCCCCTGCCGGGATCACGTGCTGGGAGGGCTCGTCGCCGGAGTAGTACAGCCGCACCCCGTCCTGCAGCTCGCTCACCGGTGGTTGACCTTCGAAGTCCAGGAAGCGCAGGAGCAACCAGATGTTGTTCGTCTGTGACTCGAGGACGGTGGCGCCCTTGATGTCGGGGATGGCATCTCGCGGTGTCTCCGGGCCGAAGATGACATAGGTCCCGCCGGTGCCGGTATTGGGACCGAACCAGCCGACATCGGTCAGACCGCGCTGCCACATGTCGGTCACCAACCCGACCACCACGCCGGCCGGGATCTCCAGGATCGCGGCCCGCTCCTTGACGTTCGTCCACCCGAAGAAGTACTCCGAGGACTGGTTGACCGTCAGCACACCGAGCCGGCCCTCATACGACTGGGCCAGCACGAAGCTGTTCTCCCGGAATTCCGGGAAGTTCTCCTGATACGCCGACCGCCACTGCGTCTGACCGACGATCGCCAGCGACCACAGATAGAGCTGGCACGCCCGCTGCGAATCCATCACCTCGTACATCCGTTCGGCCGTCGCTGGATCCGTGAACCCGTGATCCCACACGATCTCGCCGATCGAGGTCTCGAACCGCTCCACTCCGTCGCTCATCGCCAACCTCCAGCTCGCGCGGTGCACCTTTCCGGTGGCACTCAACGTAGGTCCACCAGGTGAGTACCCGCTTCCCCCGCGATGGGTGAGGCAGGCCGAGGCTCTGCTCTCGTACGATCGTTCGCGCGGTCCCGGTGTCGAGCCGCGACACCGGGACGAATCATGATCATGTCGACGAGTCATCCAACGAGATGAGTGACCCGCTCCTGCGGGGCAGCTCCGCGACTCGGGGAGCGGCCCGATCGTTTCGCAATCGGGTCCGCTACCGGTTCGACCGCCTCCTGTCGCGTGGGATGTGGGCGGTGCTGCTGTGGCTCGGCGCGATCACGTTCCTCGTCGTGCTGCTGAGCGCGTTGCTGTTGACCATCTCCAGCGTGACCTTCACCGGGGAAGGTGACTCGTCGTTCCCCGAGGAGTTCTGGCAGTCGCTGCTGCGGGTGATCGACCCGGGGACGATGGCCGGCGATGTCGGAATCGGTCGTCGGATACTTGCCCTGACCGTGACGATGACCGGTGTGTTGATCGCCGGCACGCTGATCGGCCTGATCGCCGCCGGCGTCGAGCAACGCGTCGAACAGCTCCGCCGCGGCCGCAGCATCGTCGTCGAGTCGGGCCATTACGTCGTGCTCGGATGGTCCGATCGGGTGCGCGTGGTGATCGATCAGTTGACCAAGGCCGACCACAGGGCGGTTGTGGTCGTGCTCGCCGACCGAGACGCACCCGACATGGACGACGACCTCCGCCCGGACCTCGATCCGTCACTCGGTCAGCGGTTGATCTTCCGGTCGGGCGACCCGCGGCTCCGGTCGAGCGTCGCGCTCACCAACGTCGAGGAGGCCAGGGCGGTGATCGTGCTGGCCCCCGAGGCGGGTGGCGAGGCCGACGTCGTGACGACGGTGCTCACTCTCGGCCGAGCGATCGGCTTCGACGGTGCGCCGATCGTCGTCGAGGTCTCGAGCGATCGAGTGACGGAGAAGCTGCTCCGTGTCACCGGGCCGAGCCTGCATCCCGTCAACGTCGCAGAGTCCTCCTCGCGCAGCGCTGCACTCGTGCTCCGTCAGGCGGGGCTCAGCGAGGTCGTCGAGGAACTGATCGAACCGACCACCGCCGGCGTGCACGTCGCGGAGGTGCCGAGACTCGTCGGATCGACGTTCGCCGACGCCGTGTTCGGGTTCGATTCCGCCCGCCCGATCGGCGTGATCGGACCCGACGGCGCGCTCCGGCTCAACCCGCCGCCGGCCACGACGATCAGCGCCGGCGACCAACTCGTGGCGATCGCCGGCGCGGCGAGCGACCTCGTTCCGGCGCCGGCGCGGGCGGTCCCGAGTCGCGGTGAGCCGATCGACCTCGGGATCGTGCCGAAACCGATGCGGCTGTTGTTCGTCGGGTGGAACCGGCTGGCGCCGGCGTTGCTCGCCGAGTTCGATCGTTTCGCGGCCGACGGATCGACGGTGCTCGCCTTGGTCGACGACAGCGTCCTCGCGCTCGACGACGTGCATGCACCCACGACCACTCACTTCGACATCACGATTCGCAAGGGTTCCGACCCGACCGAGCCGCTCCGCGACGCAGAGTTCTCCTCGATCATCCTGCTCGCCTACCCCGACGACGTCGGCGCGGACGCGGCCGACGGTCGCACGCTGCTCGATCTGGCGTTGGTGAAGCGTGAGCTCTCGGCGGCGAGCTCACTCGACACCCAGCTCCTGGTCCAGCTGCTCGACGCCGACCGCGCCACCCTCGCCGACATGGTCGGGCTCAACGGGTTCATCATCAGCGACGCGGTCAGCAGCGGGCTGATGGCCCAGTTCGCGACGTCCCCGCAGCGCCAGACGGTCTTCCGAGCGCTCTACGACCCCGAGCGGGCCTCGCTCCACCTCCTGTCGTCGGCGGTTCTCGGCGTCGATGCGCCGACTGCGTTCGTTGACGTGATCGCGGCGGCGTACGAAGTCGGGGTGCTGGCGATCGGGCTGCTCACCCCACCGGAGCGGGGGAGGCGAGCGGTACTGAGCCCGGAGTTGACCACGACTGTCGATCAGTCCGACCAGGTCATCGTGATCGGCTGACACGCTACCGTTGGTCGGCTACTGCCGGGCCATGGCGATGCGGTACCGCTCCTCCGGTGTGACCATGTGATCGAAGTCCTCGGCTGCGTCGCCGAGGTCGATCTGCACCCACTTCACGGTGCCGTCGAAGGT
>JAHEJN010000112.1 GCA_024638845.1 Acidimicrobiales bacterium
CGCCGGGTACCGCGAACTACCAGAGCACCATCTGCCCCGACAACAGCGTGTCCAACGTGACCTGCTGGCCCTAGCCGACGGGTCAGTCGGCGGCCAGGGCCTCGATGTCGGGCTGCCAGCCGCAGCTCACCCGGTGGGGGGCGAAGCCCATCGCCACGTTGATCGCCAACATCGCGTCGTTGTCGGTGGCGTTCTCGGTGACCAGACGCGTCACGTCGGGCGCATCGACGCGTAGGCGCTGCCACATGGCCGCCTTCAGCCAACGGCCGAGCCCGCGACCCCGATGTTCGTTCAACACGCCGGTGTCGGCCTGCCACGACCGCACCGGATCGACCAAGTCGATCCAGACCGCGGTGAAACCGCCGATCGCGCCCGAGCCGTCGACTGCGGCCGTGACCCACGACTCCCGACCCGACGCCACGACCCATGCGCCGAACTGCTCGATCTCGGACTCGTCGTCGAGACCCTTGTCGAAGTCGAGGGTCCCCAGTGGAGCGTCGTTCATGGCGTTGCGCACCAGACGGAACTCCGACAACAGATCGACAGGCACCGGACCGCGCCAGTGCACGAGGTGGTAGTCGGCCGCCCGCTCGTGGCGACGGGCGATCCACTCGGCCATCAGCGCCTCGTCGACAGCGGGGACGTCGAGGCGGCTCTCTCGTTCGCGGTAGCCGATCTCGACACCGTGGTGCCGCCAGAACGCCTCGGTGGCGGTCGACTCGACGCCGAAGGTCAACAGCGTGGTGCGTCCGTCGGCCAGGAACGCCCGAGCGGTGGCCCGGGCCAGCGCGGTGCCGATGCCTCGGCGACGGTGATCGGGGTGGGCGACGATGGTGCTCTCTCCGAGGTGACGGTTGCGACGGCCGTACCAGTACCAGTTCCTGGCGAAGCCGGCGGCAACGCCGTCTTCCCACGCGATCAGTGCCCGCTGGCCGGCGATCGGGACGGCGGCGGTGAGATCGAGCAGAACGCGCTCGGCGGCGGCCGGTGGGTCGTCGGGATCGAGCTCGGCGTCGACAGCGTGTACGAGCGCGACGATCGAGTCGAGCTCATCGGGACGCTGCGTCGGCCACACGGGGCGGATCTCGATCACGGCCACGGATTCTCGCCGGGGAAATCCCATGAGTCGACCGAGTTTCGTGGCTAGCCTCCCGCCGTGCCCACCGCGACCCCGATGCCGCGACGCCGGTTGCTGACGCTCGGTCTGCTCACCGCGGTGCTGGCCTCCGGCTACGGCGTGATGTTCACGGTGCTCGACGACTTCCGCGACGAGTACGGCATCAACGAGAGCGCGCTCGGCGTGATCGTCGGAATCGGCTTCTTCTCGTCGTTCCTCGCCCAGATCGTCCTTGCACCGCTGGCCGACCGAGGTCACGCCCGTAAGTTGCTGGTGGCGGCCATGCTCGTCACCGTGGTGGGCCTGCTGGGAATGGCGTGGGGCACGTCGTTGCTCCCGCTTCTCACGGCCCAGTTCGTGATGGGCCTCGGCATCGGCGCCGCCGTGCCTGCCGTTCGACGCATCGTCATCATCGGCGACCCCGACCACCTCGGCACGAACCTGGGACTGTTGTTGTCGGCCGACGTCGCCGGCTTCGCCACCGGACCGGTGGTGTCGGCGCTCTTGATCCCCTTCTTCGGGCTCGCCGCACCGTTCCTCGCCATCGCCGCGGCGACGGTGGCCTGCCTACCGGTGGTGTTGTCGATGCGAGTCGACGAGGCATCGGTGCCCGATGCCGGCGCCGCGGAAACGGCCCGATTCGCGTTCGATCTCTTCGCTTCGCGCCCGTTCGTGGCCATCGCCTGCATGGGGGCCGCGGTCTTCATGATGATCGGCACCTTCGACGCACTCTGGGCGGTGGTGCTGGACGACCTCGATGCCAGCGAGGTGGTGGCCAACCTCGGCATCACGGCCTTCGTCCTGCCGCTCATCTTCCTGGGGCCCACCGGCGGACGACTGGCCCAGCGGGTGGGTCCGTTCCGGCTCGGCACTCTCGGCATCGTCGTCGGGGGAGGCTTCATGTTCCTCTACGGGTTGATGCCCACCGGGGGTGCCATGTTGGCGATCGGTATCGTCCATGCGATCTTCGACGGTCTCACCATCTCGAGCAGCGGAGTGGCCACGGCGCTGGTCGTTCCCGGCGAGCGTCAGGCCAGCGCCCAGGGCATGATCGGCGCCGTCGAGACGCTCGTGGGAGCCGTCACGGCGGTTCTCGCCGGTGTCCTCTACGACTTCTTCGGGCGTTTCACGGCCTACACGGTGTGCGCAGCCACCATGGTGGCTCTTGCCGTCACGGCGTGGTGGCTGGCCGGCCCGGAGTGGCGGGCCCGGCGTGTCGATCCCTCGACCGAGCCGATGCGTGACCCCGCGGCGGCTGTCACCGGACACGCCTGAGCCCGGCCACGCCCAGGCTTGCCGCGGTTCTGCGAGCTCAGATGGCGTGGGTGGCGAGGGCGTAGCTGAGCGCGGCGAAGCTCAAGCCGTCGGAGATCCGACCGGTGGCCAGCAGCGCTCGTAGCGATTCCATGTCGTGCCACACGATGCGGGTGGCTTCGTTGAGGTCGGTCGGTCGCCCGACGTGGACGGGGGAGTGCGAGGTGAAGATGTGGAATCGCTGGTCGGTGATGCCGTTGCCAGGGTGGAAGGCACACAGCGGCGTGACCTCGACCGGATCCCAGCCCGACTCCTCGACGGCCTCGCGTCGGGCCGCCGCAGCCGGCGTCTCGCCGGCATCGATCTTGCCGGCCGGGATCTCCCAACCCCACGTGTCGGTGATGAACCGGTGGCGGTAGAGCAACAACACCTCTTCGTCCTGCATCAGCACGCACCCAGCCGCCTGATTCGGCATGCGCACGACGTGATGGTCGACCTGGGTGCCGTCGGGCATCACCACATCGGCCACCACCAGGTTCACCCAATCGCTCCGATAGATCGCCGTCTCCCCCCGGTTCAGCCATTCGCCTTCGACCGGTGTCATCGCCGGTTCTCCTTTCGGTGCCGACCCGCAGGCCCGACCATACGTCGGACACGGCTCGGGGTGGTCACGGTCGTGACCCTAGGCGCGAGACCGCTCGATCGTCCGGCGGACGGAGCTGACCGGTTGGAGCAGGGCCGCCGGCCGTGATACGTACCATCGGAAGGAAACGGAACGGGGGACAGATGGCTGAGCTCGCGTACAGCAAGGGGCCGACGAGCCCGCCGTTGCTCGACGAGACCATCGGCGACAACCTGCGTCGTGTCGCCGCGGCCGCCTCGCCGAACGCGGAGGCGTTGGTGTCGTGCCATCAGGACCTGCGCTTCACGTATGCCGAATTCGACGCCGCGGTCGACGATCTCGCGGCAGGACTGCTCGACCTGGGTCTGGAGAAGGGCGATCGGGTCGGCATCTGGAGCCCGAACCGAGCCGAGTGGGTGGTCCTCCAGTACGCCACGGCTCGTGTCGGCGTCGTGCTCGTCACCATCAACCCCGCCTACCGCACTTCCGAACTGCGCTATGCGGTGCAGCAGTCGGGATGCAGGTTCGTGGTCGCGGTGCGCGAGTTCAAGGGTGGTGACTACGCCGGCATGCTCGATGAGGTCAGGCCCGACGCACCCGACCTCGAACAGGTGATCCTGTTCGACTCGCCCGAGTGGCGGCGGCTGGCGACCGGGGGAATCCAGCACGGCCACGCCGCGGTCGCCGAGCGGGCAGCGTCGCTGGACCCCGACGACCCCATCAACATCCAGTACACGAGCGGTACCACCGGATTCCCGAAGGGCGCCACCCTCTCGCACCGCAACATCCTGAACAACGGTTTCTTCGTCGGCGAGCGCTGCGGCTACAGCGACGCCGACCGAGTGTGCATCCCGGTGCCCTTCTACCACTGCTTCGGGATGGTGCTCGGCAACCTGGCGTGCACCACCCACGGCGCGGCGATGGTCATTCCCGGCGAGGCGTTCGATCCGGTCGACTCGCTTCGGGCGGTGAGCCACGAGCGTTGCACGAGCCTCTACGGCGTGCCCACCATGTTCATCGCCGAGCTCGAATCGCCCCAGTTCGACGAGTTCGACCTCTCGACGCTTCGTACCGGCATCATGGCCGGGTCGCCGTGTCCGGTCGAGGTCATGAAACAGGTCGTCGATCGCATGAACATGAGCGAGGTCACCATCTGCTACGGCATGACCGAGACGTCGCCGGTGAGCACTCAGACCACCGCCGACGACACCCTCAACCAGCGGGTGAGCACGGTCGGCCCGGTGCATCCCCACGTCGAGGTGAAGGTGGTCGACCCGGAGTCGGGCGAGACCCTCGAGCGGGGAGCCAAGGGCGAGCTCTGCACCCGGGGCTACTCGGTGATGCTGAGGTACTGGAACGATCTCGAGCGAACGGCCGAGGCGATCGACGCCGACGGATGGATGCACACCGGCGATCTGGCAGTGATGGATGCCGACGGCTACCTCGACATCGTGGGCCGGTCGAAGGACATGATCATCCGGGGCGGCGAGAACGTGTATCCCCGCGAGATCGAGGAGTTCCTGTACACCCACCCGCAGATCTCCGACGTGCAGGTGGTCGGGGTGCCCGACCCGCGCTACGGCGAGGAGATCGCTGCCTTCGTCAAGGTGGCGGGCGACGCCGAGCTGACCGACGAAGCGGTGCGCGACTTCTGCCGCGGCAGCATCGCCCACTTCAAGGTCCCGCGTTACGTGTTCTTCGTCGACGAGTTCCCCATGACCGTGACCGGCAAGATCCAGAAGTTCGTGCTCCGAGACCAAGCCATCAGCGAGCTGGCCTGACCCACGACGAAATCCCCACTGTCGGTAGCGGTTCCCGCAACCCAGGCTGGGGATTTCGGAGGTGCACCGCAGCCGGCGATGCGAGAATCTCCGACATGGCAACCGGACGGGCGTTCGTGGCGATCTACCCGCCGCCCGAGGTCGCAGATGTCGTGGCCGAGCTCGACCGGACCGCGCCCTCGGTGCGGTGGGTGCCGCCGGACCAGTGGCATGTGACGCTTCGTTTCCTCGGTGATCGGTCCGACGTCGACTCGATCGACGAGCGCCTGCGCACGACGTTCCGCCACGAGCCGGTACGAGCCGTTCTGGGGCCGGGCGTCGACCACTTCGATCGGCAGGTGCTGCTCCTGCCCGTCGCCGGACTGGAGGCACTGGCGACCGCGATCGACGAGGCGCTGGCGCCGATCGTCGAACCGCGCGAGCGACCCTTCGTGGGCCATCTCACCCTGGGCCGTTCACGGCGACGGACCGGCCGACTACCGCTCGTGGGTGATCCGGCCGCCGCCTCGTTCACCGTCGACTCGATCGTCCTCGTGCGCAGCGAGCTGACCCGTGACGGTGCCCGCCACGAGCGGGTCGGCAACTATCAGCTGTCGGAGTCGTCCTGAGGAGGTTCGAGGGTGCGGCCCTTCGCCGCCTCCCGCGCTTCCTCGGCTGCTCGAAGCTGGCCGAACCACATGCCGCCGGCCATCACCGCTCCCCAGACCGTCATGGCGAAGATCACCGCGCCGATGCTGAAGATGACCGTCTCGCTCATGACGAGCTCTCCGATGACGGGAGGTCGGATGCGCCGTCGACCGGCGTGAGCAGGAGGGTGCCGAGCGAGTGGATCGACGGCACCCAGAGACCCACGAAGATGCCGGCGGTGGTCTCGTCCTGGATGAAGTACAGGTAGACCGAGAACAGGAACGATGCGAAACCGGCCACCAGGAACGGCAGCTTGAGCCGCAGCGAGAGGGGGAGGGACTTCATGGGCTTTGTACCTCGGTCGTGGGAAGGTCGGTAATTGTTCTTCGCGAGGCACCTGCGCAACGGATGCACGCATCCGGAATTCTACTATTCGAAGCGTTGGACGGCGAAGGTGTCGATCATGTCGCCGTTCCAGTCGCCGACCAACAAGATGTCGGTGGCCTTGCCGTAGCCGATGGTGGTTTGGGCGACGCCGGAGATGAAGTCGTTGCGGATGTAGATGACGTTGCCTCGCCGCACGGCAAAGGTGTCGATCCCGTCGTCGTCCCAGTCGCCGACCAGCACTTCGTCGCCGGCTCGGCCGTAGCCGAACACGACGTCGGCGGGGCCTGACGTGGTCGAGTTGCGAACGTAGAACAGGTTGCCCCTCCGCACGGCGAACGTGTCTTGGCCGTTGCCGTTCCAGTCGCCGACGAACACCTCGTCGCCGGCTCTGCCGTACCCGATGGTGCGGGTCGGCCCGGTTGCGGTCGGGCTGTCGTTGATGTGGAAGATGTTTCCTCGCTGCACGGCGAAGGTGTCGGTGCCGTCACCGTTCCAGTCGCCGGCCCGGTAGAGGGTGTCGGTCGGGGCGCCGAAGTTGACGGTACGGATCGCTCCACCCCGCTCGTCGACTTCGACGATGGTTCGACCGGATCGTCGGGCGAAGCCGTCACGGCCGTCGCCGTTCCAGTCGCCAGTGAAGATCTCCTCGGAAGGCGAGCCGAACACGAACGAGTACTCGGCCGGCCCCGACCGGATCACATTCGTCACATAGATCCTGTTGTGGATCGGCGGGGGAGGTGGAGGCGGCGGCGGTGGCGGCGTGGCCTGGACGGTGTAGTCGACGACCACGACTTGGGTGTTGCCGGCGTTGTCGGCGCCGGTGACGGTGAACGTCTTCGCTCCTGCGATGGTCGTATCGATCGGGCTACCCGAAGCGACATCGCCGACGCAGGACGCCACGCCGGATCCGCCTGCTTCGTCGACACACGTATAGGACGCCAGCACGGTGGTCCCTTGGTTGTAGGTCGCTCCGTTGGAGGGGGTGTTGATCGCCAATGTGGGCGCCGTGACATCGGGGAGATCCACGAGGCCGACGATGAAGGCCTCGAAGGCTGCTACCTCGGCGTACACACCCGGCTTGCCGGGGTCAGCGCAGCCTTCGCCCCAGGAGACGATCCCGGCTTGTAGCCAGCCGCCGGTGCCATCCGGTACCACCAGCGGCCCGCCGCTGTCACCCTGGCAGGAATCGACGCCACCGGCTGCCACATCGCCTGCGCAGAGCATCGTTGCATCGAAGATCATGAAGGCCTCGTAGAAGGTGTTGGGCGCCTTGCAGTCGGCGTCGGAGATCACCTCCACGTTCACGTCGTGGGGCACGTCCGGGAACGGCGGCACGCTCTCGGTCTGGCCCCAGCCCATGACCGTCGCCACGACACCGGGGGCGAACAAGCCCGCATCGGCCGGGGTCGCCCAGGCCACAGGCATCGAGGTGGTCGCCGTCGCCAGCCTCAGCAGGGCGATGTCGTTGTTGAACGTGTCCTTGTCGAATTGCGGGTGGCGGTGGATCTCGGCAACGTCGATCCGCTGGCCCTCGGTGCAGGCCGGTGACCCACCGGAGTCCCAGCAATAGAGGTCGTGGCGTCCGGTGACGACATCGAGGCTCGCCGGCGACACCTGGTTCCCGTCCATATCAGTGACGCAGTGGGCGGCAGTCATGACCCATACCGCGTCGATCACGGCGCCGCCGCAGAACTGGCCGAGCCACGAGTTCCCCGTCGAGGAGAACACCAGAGCCACGAGGAACGGATACTCCCCCGGGTCGGTCGGGTTGCCACCGACGATCCGAGGATCGTTCCTCGACACCACGCCCGGGCCGGGGACGGGTTCGTCTTGGGCTCCCACCGGGCTCATCGACAGGAACGACACCACCATCGTGACGACGACCAGAATGCTCGTGCAGCGGTGACCCGAGAGCTTCACGTCGACGTCAGCGTTCCCATCGGTTTCATGGGCGGTGACAAGCCAGCCCGCAGTCCTCTGGAAACATGGTCCCAATCGGGGAACCTGATGTCCAACTGCAGCCTTCGATCAGCCCTCGGCCTCGCCGGTGGCCGGATCGAACTTGAGCGACACGCTGTTCATGCAGAAGCGCTCGCCGGTGGGCTGCGGGCCGTCGGGGAACACGTGGCCCAGGTGGGCGCCGCAGTTGCCGCACACGGCCTCGGTGCGGGTCATGCCGTGGCTGCGGTCGACGTGGCGCTCCACGGCGCCCTCGCTCACCGGCTCCCAGAAGCTCGGCCAGCCCGAGCCGCTCTCGAACTTGGTGTCGGAGGTGAACAGCGGTTCGTCGCACACCACGCAGTGGTAGACGCCGTCGTCTTTGAGGTCCCAGTAGCGGCCGGTGAAGGCCCGCTCGGTGCCGGCCTTCTGGGTGACGGCGAACTCCTCGGGGGTGAGGCGCTCGCGGAGCTCGGCTTCGGTGAATTCGGTGCGGGGCATGGATGCCTCTTTCT
>JAHEJN010000113.1 GCA_024638845.1 Acidimicrobiales bacterium
TGCCGGCTATGCGCTAGCTGGAGACTTGGACTCGTGAACATTCTGATCGCCAGCGGCCACCTCGTTTGCTCGGGATCTCGGTCGGTGAAGCCGCCTTCCCGAATCCGTTGTCAAACCTGAACGAAGCTGCACGCGTGCGATTACCGGAATCCTTCCGAGCGCAGGAGCGAGATGAACTCCCGACGCGTGGTTGGCCCGTAGCGACGGTTGCTCGGACTGGCGAGTCCTTGCTCTTCATAGATCACTTGGGTTTCGCCGATCACATCACCGGGCAGCACACAGCGAGCCTCCTCGGGATCAACGCCGTAGAGCTTGGCAGCGTTGAGGCCGAGGATCTTCGCCTTGATCTCGGTGGTGACCTCGGGATAGCCGAACTCCTCCATCAGCCGCTCGGGCATCTGGAACAGCTTCATCGCGTTGATCTGCCATTGGGGCGAGCCGTACCAGATGGAATCGGTGCCCCACAGGATGTGGTCCTCGCCAAAGTTCAACAGCAGCTGACCGAGGAAGTGCGCGGTGGCGTCGCCGCCCTGAATGACGCGAACTGCCCAGGCGCCGCCGAGCTCGGTGTAGAAGTTGGTCGCCTCGGCCATCTCCTCGCGCTTCATCCGCAACAGGTCGTCGAAGTAGTGCTCATACGGGGGCAGATCAACAGCCGAGTGGAAGCACACGAAGTTCATCTCCGGCCAGTCGGCCACAGCCTTCGGGAAGTCGCGTGGGCTGCAGTGTTCGGCATCGAAGATGCCCTGCTCGAAGCCCTTGTGCACGTTGACCACATTGATCCCGAGGCGCTGGGCCTCCTCATACATCGGGTAGGCCACGTCTTCATCGTCGAGCCACCACGCCTCGTGGGGGTACAGCGAGTTCGGGCCGCCGGCGCCGGTGTAACACTTCAACGCTCGGATCCCCAGATCCTCTTTCAGGTGCTCCATGTCTCGCACCAGCGTTCCGAGATCGCCGGTATCGGCAGTGTCGGGCAAGTTCGGCGTGAGCATCCCTTGGAGGATGCACCGCTGCGACGACCCGAGCTCGTTCACCATGTCGCACGTGGCCGCCATGCCGTCGTTGGTGATCGTCTGCGTGTCCGATGACCCCGCCGGGATACCACTCATCATCGCGACCGTGGTCTCGCTGTCGAGGAAGATCTCCTTCAGATAGTTGGCCCGCCCGAGCTTCTCCATCGGCGAACCCGGCTCGCATGGTTCGTTGAGATCGAGCGCTTTGGGTGGACACCCCGTGAAGCGGCCGTAGACCGTGTTGAGTAGCACCGGGTCGGCCGGTCCCTCGAAGTCGACATGATGGGTCTGAGAGTCGAGGATGAAGTACTCGCCGGCGAAGAGCTCACACGCGGCTTCCTCGTCGACCGTGGCCTCTTCGGGCACGGTGAATGCTTCGGTGGTCGTCGTCGACGTCGTGCTGCTGGTCGACGACGTCGTGCTGCTGGTCGACGAAGTCGTTGATGTGCGAGCCCCGCCACCCTCACTGTCGCTGCAGCCGTAGACGGCGTTGAGTGCGGTGAAGGCCACCGCCATACCCGCCTTCGATTGCAGGAACCGTCGGCGCGTGGTGCCGAGTTGTGCGGCCCGCTCGTCGGCCATCTGTGTGATCAGGAATTCCACCTGACGCTGACGCCGACTCTGCGGGAGCGGAATGAACTCACCGTTGGAAACAAACTGCGTGGGGATCGGTGTTGCACCGAACGCATCGTCGCTGGTGTCGTCGGGGCGGGCCATGGTGGTTCTCCTGTGGTCTTCGTTGGTCGCTTCTACGCGTAGGTCTCGAGGTGCTCCAAGAGGAGGGCGTTCAGCTCGTCAGGTGCCTCGTCGGGGATCCAGTGACCAACACCCTCCAGAGCCTCGACTCGGTACGGCCCCTCGACATAGTCGCCTGACAGCTCTGCGCCGATCCGGCCCAACGTGACGTCTCCGGTGCTCCACACGGACATCGTCGGGATGGTGACCGGTGCGATCTCCACTCCCCTGGACCCGGACCGCAGCCAGTTGAGGGCGCCTGTCATGGCGCCGGGCTCGTTGAAGTGATCGACGTAGTTCTCAACCTCCTCTTCGGTGAACCATGGGCCAGAGAGGATCTGACGCAGGAAGGCTGCGTCGTTCTCGAGGAACATCTCCTCGGCTCCCTCTGCCGCGAAGACCTCGAGGTAAGAAGGCCGTCCGCCCTGAGGGCCATCGTCCTCGGCGGCTCGCTCCGCCAGCGCCGCCCCGATCGCCTGAGGATGAGCGCCCGACACCGGCACGATCGAGAGCACCCGATCCGGGTGGCTCATGGCGAGGCTCCAGGTCGCGGCGGCTCCCCAGTCGTGGCCGACCACGTGGAACTGGTCAACACCGAGGGCATCAGCCATGCCGATGACGTCGGCGGTGTGCAGGTCCATGGTGTAGAGCTCCGGCTCCAGTGGACGGGCACCAGGTGAATACCCACGCAGATTCGGCGCGACCACCCGATAACCGGCCTCGGCCAATACCGGGATCACCTCGTCCCAGCTCTGGTTGGTCTGCGGGAAACCATGAAGCAAGAAGACGACGGCCCCGTCGTCTGGTCCGGCAACGATCGCGTCGAAGGTGTACTCCCCGACCTCCAACTGCACCGACTCCTGGGTCCATTGCTCCGGCTCCTCCGTGGTCGTGTCCGGGCCGAGATCGTTGGTCGACGCGGGGCTCCCACCCTCGGCTTCGTCTGGTCCGTCAGCTTCGCCGACCCCACCGTCGGTGGTGGGTGGGGTCGTGATGGCCGCGGTGCGGCTCTCAACCTCGACGGCGGTCGTGGGGTTCGGGTTGTTGGTCGGGTCGTAGACCGTGTCTCGACGAGCTTCGAGGGTGGCCGGCTCGACGGCGGGTGGGACGCAGGCCACCAGGTAGTTGTCGCCGTCTCCGAGATCGTCGAAGCCCAGGAGCGGGTGCGAGCCGCCGTCGACGTCGATCAGGGTCAGACCCTCGAGTTCAGCCGTTCCAGGTTCGGCCCCTCTCGGCCCGGACACACCGCCTTCCCACGTCATCTGGATCTCGTGGCTCGAGCCGAGCGCCGCGCACTGCTCGTCCGCTGGGTCGAGGCGGGCCAACACCAGTCTCGGCCCGGTTTCGAACGTGTTGATGGTGTCGGTCGCGATGCCGGTCAGGACGGTGCCGTCGATCGCCAGCAGTTCACCGACCACCGCGACTTCGGCCGGGAGGTCGTCCGTGCTTCCCAGCGGACCCGTGAGGAGGACCGTTTGCAGCTCGTCGTCGTCCGTTGCCGGTTCCAGCGTTGCGCATGTGGGTGTCATGGCGGCGCCTCCGGCCGTCGTCACAGCGAAGTCGCTGGGTTCGAGCGTGGCTCCATCGACACGATGGGACAGCACGACTGGCATTCCTTCGTCGAGTGGTTGTTGCTCGCAGCCCGAGACGGAGGCGAGTAGGTCGAGCCCCATCGCTGGAAGGTCCAATACCCCCAGGTAGGCCGTGAGGATTGCGGGACTATCGACCACGTTCGGGGTCGGCTCCGACTCCTGCGTCGTCGTGTCTGGGCCGAGATCGTTGGTCGACGCGGGGCCCCCACCGTCGGCTTCGTCTGGTCCGTCTGCTTCGTCAAGCCCACCGTCGGTGGTGGGTGGGGTCGTGATGGCCACGGTGGTCTCGGTCTCCACGGCGGCGTTGTTGTCGGTGCCGTCGCTGGAGCAGGCGCTGGCGAGGAGCGCGAGCCCGAGAAGAACAGCCACGGGACGGCTTCGATACGTATTCATCATTCTTCGCTCCCAGCGTCGGTGGCGGATAAGTCGAACTCTTCGGGTCTGGCCAGCTCGACCCAGGTCTGGGTGGCCTCCTCGGCGTGGGCGCGGAGGCGTTCGAGGGGCTCGGACGGGGCGCCTTGCCAGAGGTTGGTTGCCTCGTCGGGGTCGGACTCGAGGTCGAACAGCTCGACCAGCTCACCGCTTTCGTGGTCAAACGTGGCCCGCCAGGTTCCGTCGGTGACACCCACCCACGTGCGTGCGGGGGGGAACATCCTGATCATGCTGGCGGCCCACTCTCGGTGCGACGTCGCTCCGTCGAGTAGAGGGAGCAGCGAACGGGCCGGGGTGTTGTCGAGTTGGGTGTCGGCGGCGTCGAGCACGGTGGCGGCGATATCGAAGGCCTGGATCGGTCCGTCGTGGACGGTTGGATCCATGCCCTGCGGCGGCCGGATGATGAGCGGAACCCGGACCGAGGACCGGTAGAAGTTGAGCTTGGCCATCAGCCCGTGGTCACCGAGCATCTCGCCGTGGTCCGACGCATAGATCACCAGGGTGTTGTCCAGCTGGCCGCGAGCTTCGAGGCCGGCGAGGAGCTCGCCCACCTTCTGGTCGATGAGCGACACCATCGCGTAGTACTGGCGGGCTCCGGCCAGCACGAAGGCGTCGGTCATCAGCTCACTGTTCGAGTGGGCCCGCATTTGCCTGAAGTGTTCGGCCCAGCCCGGATGGTCCACGTCGGGAATCGACGGCGCCGTGCGGGGGATGTCGACGGCGGCGTAGTGCTCGGCCCAGATCGGGTCACCCATAAGCGGCTCGTGGGGCTGCACGAACGAGAGCTGGAGGAACCATGGATCAACGGCGGTTCGGCTGCTGAGCCAGGCCTCGGCTTCTCCCGCGAGGAAGGAGGTCAGGTCGAGTTCCTGGGGAAGCGGGCTGGTGAGCCCTTCCCAACTCTGGGGCGTATTGAAGGGGCGAGACCGGATCGCGGCCTGGTAGTCCTCGAGCATGTCGTGGTCGCGGAGGAACCGGGTGTAGGGAGTTTCCCAACGTCCGGGGTGGACGTAGCGGTCGAACTCTTCCAGGACGTGATCGAACCCGAAGCTCGCGATCCATTCCTCGGTCGGTGGCGGCTGGTCTCTCCGTCCGAACGGCCATTGGGAGTAGTGCGTCTTGCCGATCGATGCGGTCGTGTAGCCCGCGGCTTGCAGTGCCTTGGGGACGTTGTCCCAATCGGGAGAGGAGTCATAGACAAAGTTGCCCAATATCCCATGGTCGGTCGGGTAGGTGGCGGTGAGCATCGATGACCGGGCCGCCTGGCAGATCGGGCTCTCGGTCCATGCCTGGGTGCATCGCAGTCCCTCCGCCGCCAGCCGGTCGAGGTTCGGGGTGACGACCAGGTCGTTGCCAGCGGCGCCCAGCACATCGGCTCGGTGCTGGTCGGCATAGAGGAACAAGATGTTCGGTCGACGGGGTTCGTTCGTGGGAACCGTTGCGATCGTGGCGGGTTCGGTCACGGGCGGCGACCCCGTTGCGCTGGTGCTGGGTTCGGCCACGGGCGGGGACCCCGTTGCGCTGGTACCGGATTCGGTCACAGGCGCGGCTGACCTCGGGTCGCCGTCGGTGCACGCCGCCACGAGTCCAGCGCCGGCGACTGCGGCTCCGGCGACAAGGAACCGTCTCCGGTCCATGTCCACGCGGCTCTCATTGTCGGGCTGCTTCTGCTCGGGTTGCCGAGAGTCGGAACCATCCATGGTCGCCAGCCTTCGCTGTCAACCTGACCCTGGCTTCAACGTTCCCTTGAGGTTTGCTGGAGATCGAGAACCCGGACGCCCGGCATCGAGGAAATCTCCAGCTTTCAGCCAGCAGACATCGAGGTTTCGGTGCCATCCTGTCCAGATGGCCGACTTGATGCGAGGCGCCAAAGTGCTCGTGGTCGACGACGAAGAGAACATCTCGTTCCTGGTCGCGTCGGCGTTGCGAGTCGAAGGGTGTGAGGTCGCGACGGCCGCAACTGGTGTCGACGCGCTGGCCGAGGCGGCCCGGTTCGATCCGGACGTCATCGTCCTCGACGTGATGCTCGGCGACATCGACGGCTTCGAGGTGCTCCAGCGACTCCGCTCCGACAACGTTGGCGCCCCGGTGCTGTTCCTGACCGCTCGGACCGAGACGTCGGACCGCGTGCGCGGCCTTACCGCCGGCGGTGACGACTACATCGTCAAGCCGTTCGCGCTCGAGGAGTTGTTGGCCCGAGTCCATGTCGCGCTCCGCAGATCTCAGGACAGCGGCGTTGCCGCGACCCGGCTTCAGGTTGGGGACCTTGTTCTTGACGATGCCGCGCATCGGGTCTGGCGTGGCGACCACGAGGTGATGCTGTCGGCCACCGAGTTCAAGCTCCTGCGGTGTCTCATGTCGAACACCGGTCGAGTCGTAAGCCGCGGCCAGATCCTGGATCATGTGTGGCACTACGACTTCGATGGTGAATCGACCATCATCGAGTCGTTCATCAGCAACGTTCGCAAGAAGGTCGACCAGGCTGGTCCCAAGCTGATCCACACTGTGCGAGGCATCGGCTACGTCATCCGAGAGCCGTCGTGACGCTGCGAACTCGGTTGCTCGCCGGGGTGCTCGGCATCGTCGTCCTGCTCGGGCTCTCGGGGGCAGGAATCGCGATCACGCAGTCCCGTCAGCTCAACGACCAGCTCGACCGCCAGCTCGACGCCGTCGCCGACGCCGCAGCCCGAGCCGCGAATCAGTCCGTGGTCGAGCCCGGCGAACGCGCTGGCCCCGCCTCGTTCGGGTCGGTCTTCATCGCTGCGGTACAGCCGGATGGGACCCTGATCACCCTTGTGCAACCGTTGAATGACCCGGACCTGCGTCCCGACTATGTCGCACGTCGACGCTACGACGAGCCAACCACCATCGGCACGGTCGCCGGAGACGCCAGCAACGTCCGCGCCCTCACGTTCGAAGCAGGGGATCGACTCTTGTTGGTTGCGGTGCCGACGACCGACGCCGACGAGTCGCTCCGAACCCTCATCGTCACCCAGATCGTGACCGGGGCCCTCGTGGTTTTCGTGCTGGTGCTGTTCTCATGGTGGACCATCCGGCACGGGCTCCGTCCGATCAGGAAGATGACCGAGTCCGCCGACGCGATCGCGGCGGGCGCGACCGACCGTCGAGTCGAGCAGCCTCCTGGGCGCACCGAGGCAGCTCGGCTCGGACGAGCTCTCAACCTCATGATCGACACGACCCAGGGCGCCGAGGCACAGCAACGACGCTTCGTCGCCGACGTCAGCCACGAACTGCGGACCCCCCTCACGACCCTGCAGGGCTACACCGCCCTGTACGAGCAGGGATCGCTCTCCGAGCCAGCGGCCCTCGACGACGCGATGCGCCGAATCAACGACGAGGCAGGCCGGATGCGACGCGTCGTCGAACAACTCCTCACTCTGGCCCACCTCGACGAGCACCACCCGCTCGAGTTGACCACCCTCAACGTCGGGCAGATCCTCGCCGATCTCGCCTCTGACGTCGGCGCAATCCAACCGGAGCGCAACGTTGAGGTGGATGCCCCCACGGGCCTGACGATCGAGGGCGACGGCGACCAGATCATCCAGGCGCTCACGGCGATCACAGCCAACGCCCTCAGGTACACACCGACCGACACGCCGCTCGTTTTCCGCGGTCTGGCCGGAGAACGCAGCGTTCGGCTCGAGATCGAGGATCACGGACGCGGCATTGCGTCGGCCGATGCCAACCGACTGTTCGAGCGCTTCTACCGCGTCGACGGGAGCCGCAATCGAACGACCGGCGGCAACGGCCTTGGCCTGGCGATCGTCGCATCGATCATCACCGCGCACCACGGGACCCACGGTGTCTCGCAGACTCCCGGGGGTGGCGCCACCTTCTGGATCGAGATCCCCAGTCGGCCGAACTCGGAATCGACCGCGACCTCTCGGCCGCTGATGTCACCGGTAAGTGTGCCCACCGCCTCCGCGACCTCATCGGACTCATGAACGGGTCGAGTCGTCCTGTCGATCGCCGGCAGGATCGGCCAGCTTCGACCGCGGCCGAAACTGGAGCAGGACGACGTCCCATTCCAGCGAACGCCACTCGCCGAAGGCATGAGGCAACTGAGCGAGACCTTCGGGCACGGACAAACCGTGGCAATGATCCGTGGTGGAGTGACACGGGGCTACTTCTGCGGTGCTCGTCGCGCGACTCCCCGTGCTTCGCCGAGGTGCTCTTGGCGCTGTCTCGCGAGCCTCCAACACTCTGACCACACCATTCGGGGATTTGAAAGCTGTCCTACAAGTTCCACTGAACATCCTCGTCACCCACACCATGTAGCGCCGGCTCGGTCGCGCAGGGGACGAGGGCGGCGTAGCCGTCGGAGTTGAACAAGCCCGCCCGGGTTCGGCACGTCAAGCGGAGCGCTCTCGAAGTCCAGGTGCTCGTAAACGCGCGACAGTGACGGCGGGAACAGCCCGCTCAGGTACGGCACG
>JAHEJN010000213.1 GCA_024638845.1 Acidimicrobiales bacterium
CGAGATGTACGCATCCGGTCGGTCGCTGGCCGCCGTCGCGAGCCAATTCGGGGTCGACGCACAAACCGTCGCCAACCGCTTCCGCCGCGCCGGTATCTCGATCCGACCACGACGCGGCTGGCCCTCTCGCCACATCGCCCACTGACGGACCACCAGCGAGCGTTACCGAGCACTCGATACGGGCCGGAGGCGCTCACCCACTCGGCGCCGTGCGGCGCACTGCGGCGCTCGTGACTTGTGCGTCGACGCCACAACGCCGGTGCGCACGCATCGAACGCCAACTAAATTGGTCCGTTCGCACAGGGGGTCCTTCCGCATGTACGAGAATCTCGGCCAGGTGATGCCGCGTGGCGCAGCGAAATACGGCGATCGAGTTGCGCTCGACTTTCATGGCGAGGAGTTCACCTACAACCGCCTGGACGAACTGACCGCTCGCCTCGCCAATGGCTTGAAGGGGCTCGGCGTCTCGTCCGGTGATCGCATCACCCTCTACTCGCCGAATCGGTGGGAGTGGATCATCAGCTACTACGCGGTGTTGCGCTTGGGAGCGGTGATCAACCCGATCAACGTGATGCTGACGCCCGACGAGGTCGTCTTCGTGGCCAACGACTGTGGGGCGAAGGTGCTGCTCGCCTCGGTTGACAAGGGCGGCCCGATCATCAGCCGCCGGGCGGACACGCCGCTCGAGCACATCGTCGTCTTCGGCGACGACACACCCTGCGGTGCCACGTCGTTCGACCAGCTTCTCGACGACAACAGTGCCGAACTCGACGAACTCGAAATCGAACCGATGGCGACGTCGACGATCGGCTACACGAGCGGAACCACCGGCCACCCCAAGGGTGCCATGTTGAGCCACCACGGGATCGTGCTCAACAGCGCCCTCACCGCCAACTTGCACGCCCGAACCGGCGACGATGTCTGCTACTCGGCCCTGCCGTGCTCCCATGTCTACGGAAATGTCGTCATGAATGGCGTGTTCTTCCTCGGTGGCCGACTGATCCTCAACGACCGTTTCGACGCAGTCGACACGATGGGCCTCATCGAAAAACACCGAGTCACCATCTTCGATGGTGTCCCGACGATGTACTTCTTCATGTTGGCCCACCCGAAGTTCGACAGCTTCGACCTGTCATCGTTGCGCTTGTGTGCGGTCGGTGGGCAGACGATGCCCGAACCCAAAATGGCCGAGGCCGAGGAACGACTCGGCTGCCCACTGATCGAGCTCTGGGGCATGACCGAGCTGGGCGGATTGGGCACGACGTTCCCCGCCTACGGCCCCTACAAGCACGGCTCCATCGGTATCGAACTGCCCTACGTCGAGTGCCGGATCGCCGACGTCGACGACGCCGGCACGACGGTGCCGACCAACGAGGTGGGCGAGCTGATGGTGCGTGGCCCTGTCGTCATGCAGGGCTACTTCGGCAACGCGGAAATGACGCGCGAAACGATCGAGCCCGATGGATGGCTCCACACGGGCGATCTCGCTCGGATGGACGCCGACGGCTGCATCTTCATCGTCGACCGGAAGAAGGACATGATCCTCACGGCCGGTTTCAACGTGTATCCGGCCGAGATCGAACGTGTCCTCGCCGGTCACCCGGCCGTGGCCCTCGTTGCGGTCGGCAGCATCGAAGACGAGATGAAGGGCGAGCTCGCCAAGGCGTACATCGTACTGAAGGAGGGTGCCACCGCGACCGAGGACGAGATCATCGAGTTCTGCCGCAACTCGCTGGCGGCGTACAAGGTGCCGCGTCAGGTCCAGTTCGTCGCCGGCGTGCCCACGACGAGCTCAGGGAAGATCATGCGGCGGATGTTGCGGACACTCGACGAAACGTAGATGCACTGGATCCCGGGCACACGCTGCGGGAGGCGACGCCGGGGGTGCGGCGGCGAGCGAATCGCATCTCCACCGTCAAGACCCATCTCGAGAACATCTACGACACGACGGGCATCAACACCCGCCGAACTCACCGCCCAAGCGGCACGCAGGCTCGGCGCCGGCCCGGACTGATCCGAACCTGCTCACTCACACGTGGGTGCAAGGGGTGAAAGAGCGCAGGTCGGTCGGTTCGCAGGTGACGGCCAGATGTGCACTCTGACCTGGGGAAACGTTGTGTTTCTCACAACGAGTGGGCGTTGAGGGACTCGAACCCCCGACCCTCTCGGTGTAAACGAGATGCTCTAGCCAACTGAGCTAAACGCCCGGGACCCGAAGACTAGCGGTGAAGTCAGCGGCGCCGCGCCGT